>OMIV01000219.1 GCA_900299185.1 Planctomycetaceae bacterium | reverse complement strand
TGTGAACATCGCTCGTCTGGATGCGGCAGCGGCTGTGAAATCGGCTGCCATGATCATCGAAGCCTTCAATTCGTTGGTTGCCACAGACCGTCAGGCAGTCACCGACGTAATTAAGAACTACGAGCAGGACATCCTGCGAGAGCCAACGTGGCGTAAGTTGCCGAGATGACGCTCCACGCTTTGATCGAGTCTGAAGTTCCTTCACGATGCCTATCAGACCTGTGATCAGCACCGACAGCGTCGACTGCTTACGGTCGCTCAGCGTCAAGCTTTTGTAGCGGCAACTCACTGCTCTTGAGGACTCAGAATGAATTCAACGACGCTCGTTGTGCGGAGCTTGCGACATTACTGGCGAACGCATTTGGCGGTCATGTTGGGAGTGCTTGCGGGGACGGCGGTCATTACCGGAGCACTCATCGTCGGTGATTCGGTCCGAGGCAGTCTCAAGCAGATGAGCCTTGATCGACTCGGCGGCATCGACTTCGCGCTGCGGTCGCATCGGTTCTTTCGAGAAGACTTACTCACCGATGTGGCTGGCTCGGCAGATTTTCAAACGCGCTTCACGGCGGCTGCTCCGGCTTTGTTGATGGATGGCGGTTTGGTGCGATCGAACGATCAGGGCCAAGTCACAGAACGAGCCGGCGGAGTGCGCGTCGTCGCGGTTGATGCGCGGTTTGCAGAGTTCGGTGAACTTCAAGGTGATGCTCTACCTCAAGACGATCAGATTGTGCTGAGTCATCGAGCGGCCACTCAGATCGGAGCGAAGGCCGGAGATGCGGTGACGTTATGGCTCGAAGTACCGACCAACATTCCGCGCGACACGTTGCTGGGAGGCAGCGAGGAACGAGTCACTCAAGAAGTCGCGTTGACCATCAAGAGCGTGCTGCCGGAGACATCTGGCACCGGGCGTTTTGATCTCAACCCCAGTCAGCAATTGCCGCTCACCGTCTTTGTCTCGTTGAAGAAGCTGCAGGAAGAACTCGGGCTCGAAAAAGTGCGGCGATCAAAGGAGTACCCGCAGGGCAAACCAGCTCGCATCAATGCGCTGTTCGTCAAAGCCAAGAGCCTTGAGGATCAAACGACTCCTCAAGCAAACGAAGCTGCGACCGCGCTGACGAAGCTGCTCGGCGAACGGCTGCAATTGGCTGACCTTAGCCTGCGAACTGTGCTGCATGCCGATCCAGGTTATCTGTCGGTCGAGAGCGAGCAGATGATTTTGGAGGACTCGATCGTCGAAGCCGCTCAGAAGTCTGCGAGCCAACAGCAGGCGACGACGTCTGCGGCTCTGGTCTATCTGGCCAACGAGCTCATCGGAGCCGATCAACCGACAGGCAACACGAAGTCTCCGGCGAACGATCCTGATTCCGGACTGGGCGACCGCTATGCGATGTATTCGATCGTCGCGGGGCTTGATTCGGGAGCGATCACGGGGGCCAAGTTCGGCAGTGTCGCGACGACTAACCGCGATGCTCAGCGGAGCGAGAACGCGGGTGACTCGAAGGGAGACTCGGCGACGAATCGCCCCTCCCCCCCAGCCTCTCTCCCCGAAGGGGCGAGGGGAGAAAGAATTACAGAAGGACTCGCCGATGATGAAATCATCGTCAACGACTGGCTGGCTGAAGACCTGAAAGTGAAGACCGGGCAGTACGTGCGTCTGAGATATCACCTCGTCGGTTCGCATGGTGAACTGCCGGAAGAAGAGGTCGTCTTCAAGGTGAAGCAAGTCGTGTCTCTGAGCAGCTCCGGCTTTGCCAGTGATCGCGGACTGACTCCCGAAGTGCGCGGCATTACGGACGCGAAGAGCTTCAACGACTGGAAGCAGCCCTTCCCGATGAAGCTCAGTCGCATCACCGGTCGCGACGACACGTATTGGGACGAGTACCGCGCGTTGCCCAAAGCGTTCGTCTCATTGAAACGAGCCCAAGAACTATGGAAGAGTCGTTACGGTTCGCTGACTTCATTGCGAGTTGCATTACCGCAGGCGCCCTCTGATTCCACGACTTCGCATGATGACTTCAAAGAAAAGTTTGAAGCCACGTTGCTCAAGAATCTCGATGCGGCGCGACTGGGATTTGCGGTCTTGCCGGTGAAGTGGCAAGGACTGCAAGCCGCTTCGGGAACGACCGATTTCACGGGGCTCTTTGTGGGGTTCAGTTTCTTCGTCATTGCGTCGGCAATGGTGCTGATCGGCTTGCTGTTCCGGCTGGGTGTTGAACGACGAGTTTCGCAACTTGGGTTGCTCGCCGCCGTCGGTTTTGAAGTCAAACAAGTCCGACAATTCATTCTCGAAGAAGGACTCGCTGTCGCTGCCGTCGGAGCGGTCTTAGGAAGCGGTGCCGCGATTGGATATGCGAAACTGATGGTCTTTGCGTTGAAGTCTCCCGACTGGTGGGGCGGTGCTCTGGGCACTCCATTTCTCGACGTGCATGTCACCGCGTTGAGTCTCGTTTCAGGCTTCTCGATCTCGATGTTCGTCGCGATGTTCGCGCTGCTGTTTGCCTTGAGAAGTTTGAAGACGCTCACTCCGAGGCAGTTGCTGGCTGGAGTTAGTGAAGCGCCTTTACTCCCCTCGCCCCTAGGGGGAGAGGGGCAGGGGGTGAGG
>OMIV01000218.1 GCA_900299185.1 Planctomycetaceae bacterium | reverse complement strand
GGTTCAGTTTGGCTGGCAGGAGCAGTCGTCGCTCCGAGTTGTCCGGATCTTTGGTGATCGCCCAGACGGCTCGTGCGGCCGCCGCGAAGGCCAGGCTTCCCATGGCTCGGTAAACGGCTTTGTTGCCGCCGGTCTTCGCCAGGTGGGTCACCGTCAAGATCGCCACGTGGAAACGGCTGGCAAGATCCGCCAGCGGAGCCAGCAGGCCTCGGACTTCACTGTTGTTGTGCGAATCCACTTTGCCCATGAAGCCGGCGATCGGATCCACAACGACAAGGCGAACACCAGCATGATCGATAAGCACTTCTTCCAGTCGGGGAACATCGCATTCCAGTGAGAACGGCCGTTTCTTCCCCATCAGTGAAATGCCATCGAGCACAATGATCTTTGTGTCATCGGCATTGGCTTTGTCCAGACGTGGAGCGATGGTATCGCCAAGGTCGTCTTCGCAGTTCAGCAGGATCACTTTGCCTGGTGGCTGCTTCATGAGTGGGTTATCGGGCCAGCGTTCACCTCGAGACACGCGGGCAGCGATGTCCAGAGTGACGAAGGACTTGCCGAGGCCCGGGTCTCCGGCCAGCAGAGTGAGTTTGCCAAGGGGGATCCGGCCGGGCCAGAGCCATTCCAACTGCTCGCGGGTCACGTTGCTCAGCAGCTGCAGGATGACATGTGGTTTCGAGGGGTCGCCGCTGGCGATTACCTGTTTGGCCTGTTCCAGCATGCGTCGCTGCCTCTGTTCGAACAGTTCTTCCGGAGCGCGAGGGACGGTTTGGTGGTCCGGCTGCAGCTGCTCCGAACCCCAGTCCGCGACGGTGCTGATCCACGGCTGGATGATGGTGGTCGCGATTTCATTGTCGCTGATTCCCTTCTTGCTCAGTTCTTCCCAGCACTGCCGGACGAACTCAAACCCATGCACGCGGCCACGCAGGCGAGCGGCCGGGACGACGTGCTCCCGTTTGTACGCGACCTGCTCGCTGTCCAGGTCCGGACATGCAAAGTACTCAGATGATGGAACCAAGACTTCGAACAATTCCCTGACCTGTCGTCGCTCTCGATGGGCGGCATCGATCGCGGCATAGTCGATGGTCTTCCATGAGCCAGCTTCGCGAGCCGATCGCAGGAAGGCATCTCGGTACGCACGCTCGGCCGCCATCTGTTCTGGTGTCTGATTCCAGAACAGTCCGTCTTCATAGAACGGCACAAGGTTGTCGGGGAGATGTGGCATCGTGGTTATCGCTGCAGAGTGATCCAGCCGTAATTCATGTGGTGACTCAACACGCCGTTGCGCCGGCCACGGTCCAGAACGGCCTGAATGGCGGGCAACGTATGGGCAAACGACTTGGCAATGATGGCTGCCGTAACAGGCCTGTGACCGTTGTGGAGTTGGGTGATCCGTTCGGCGACCATGGCGACATTGGGCAAAGGAAAACCAATGTCGGCATCGCACGTGATGTACCTGGGCATCGTGACGATCCTCTGTATGGCGATTGGGGAATCCGTACAGCGACCGAAATGGCTGACGGACTGTGACAACAGTTCAGCAGACCGCTGAACGCCAGGGGTGGGTCGTTGATGGTATGCGCAATGGTGGCTGGATGGATGGTTGGTTGAACGCAGACTGGGCTCACCGCATGGAGCCCTGGAATTCGTGTTGTGAGTGCACGACACCCGTCACTCATCACATATGCTGAATGACGGCCGTCTGTCCAAGAAATCCCTTCTTTCACCCCCAATGCCGGCAAGTGGTTAGCTGCACAGACTGTTGGAAATCAGAGAAGGGGAATTCGACGCGAAGCCACGTTCTACCGCATTTTCTGCGAGCGGCAGTTTCGTGGTCCGCTATTTGGAGAGCTACCCAGTGTGTCGTTTTCATGACGGTCATTGGCTGATGAATTCGGCAAATACCATCTTGCCAATTTCGAATTGGCGACATGGATGATGTATGCCGTCGATCGCCGCGATGTCCGGAAATCCGGTAGGATTTCCAGACGACCAGCAGTTCGTCTTTCACTGAGCTACGCAGCGGACCGTCCAGATCACGGGTCATTCCGAGGCAATTGCCGTCTGCGCCTTCATCAACAGTTCGTCCAGCACACCCAAAGCCCCCGGCCGACACTCCATCGCCACCGCCACAAAGTCGGCAATGATCTCGGGCGAAGGTTCAAACGAATCGCAGACATCCCGGATTTCGCAAACTCATCGCGTTCGCGAGTGACTAGTTCGCGATCCTTGAGCGCTGCCGTACGAGAATCAGTAACGAGGGCCTGTAAGCGTAAGTACTCACGCTCTCGCTCACTGATTTGAAGTACGCGCAGCGAGCGGTCACGGAGAACTTCTTCGAGCGTCACTGTGGGCTTCTGAGGTCCGTCAGTTTTTGCCGAGGCTGCGACGACCGCGACCTCGTTGGGATGACGCAGGATCTCGCGGATCTCATTGACGATGTCTCGATTGAGACGTCCCTGAGCCCAGAGCGTCGCTAGCAACAGACTCTCCGCAAAGACGAGCATCAGTGCCAACGCGGAGACAACGGTTAAGAGTTTGCCCATGAGTCAGCCTCCTGCTGACGAAGCGACCGGCTACCAATTCCAATTCGCTGCTTGCCATTGCTCACTGAGGTCCCGCTCGGTGTTTCGCGCGGCCACGTAGTTCTGCTCGGCGATGTGCTTGTCTTTCAACTTCTCCAGGGCCTTCACTTCTTGGTCGGCTTTGACCAATTCATTGCGAGCGATCTCCACTCGACGCCGGGCTTGAGCGATGTGGTCGTCGAGAATCATCACTTCGATATCCAAGCGACCGAGAAAGGCACGTCGTCGGGCAGTGGCGGGGACGTCAACGTCCTGAGCTTGAGCTAACTCGGTGAGTTCATCGAGCAGCACAGTACGTTGTCGTTCGACGCGTTCTTTATGCGCGACCAATTCCCGTTCATCGGCCAGCGTCTTGGCGAGCGCGTTGCGTTTCTCCAACCGCAGATGCCTGCGGAAGTCGAGCACTTTGTCGAGCGGAAATTTTGCCATGTTCACTTCGCGACCAATGCGGGTCGCGTTTCAAAACTATTTACCAATGAGCTGCTGAATCGCGGCACTGAGTTCAACCAATCGTTTCGCGTTGTCGGCAAAGGCTGGTCGTTCATCGCGAGGTTGCTGCAAGTATTGTCGAATGGGTTCGGCGAGTTTCAGTGCGACATCGACCACCGGGTTCGTCCCGGCTCGATAGGCACCAATCGAGATCAAGTCCGCAGCTTCGCGGTGCGCCGCGAGAACTCGTCGTAATGCTCGACCCGCTTGCTGATGTTCGGGGCTGGTCACATCGGGCATCGATCGGCTGATGCTGGCTAAGACATCTATCGCCGGCCAATGGGCTTCGTGAGCCAACTTTCGAGATAACACCAAGTGGCCGTCCAAGATTCCGCGGACGGTGTCGGAGATGGGTTCGTTCTGATCGTCACCTTCGACAAGGACTGTGTAGAAACCAGTGATGCTTCCGTTTTCGGTTAAACCACTCCGCTCAAGTAACTTTGGAAGCAAAGAAAACACACTCGGAGGATAACCCCGCGTCGCAGGAGGCTCTCCCGCCGCCAATCCGATCTCGCGCTGGGCCATCGCGAAGCGCGTCACGCTGTCCATCATCAACAGCACGTGGTTGCCTTGTTCGCGGAAGTAGTCGGCAATCGCGGACCCGAGCCAAGCGGCTCGCAGTCGCATCAGCGCGGGTTCGTCGCTAGTCGCCACGACCAGCACACTTCTCCGACGGCCTTCTTCACCGAGTTCGCGTTCGATGAACTCACGCACTTCGCGGCCTCGTTCGCCGACGAGCACGACCACGTTCACATCTGCCGAACTGCCGCGAGCCATCTGACCGAGCAGCACGCTCTTGCCGACACCGCTACCTGCGAAGATGCCTAAGCGTTGTCCGAGACCACAGCTCATCAAGCCGTCGATGACTCGAATGCCCGTGCCCAGCGGTTCGTGAATGCGCGGACGATTGAGCGGGGAAGTGGGCTCGCCGAAGAGGCTGACTCGTTCCGTCAGACGCGCTGGCGACATGCCGTCGAGATACTGCCCACGGGCGTTGATTACTCGACCGAGCAGCTCGCGTCCGACTCGAGCCGTCGGTACTGAGCAAGTCACTTCCACGGGAGTCCCGCGCCGCACGCCCCGGAGATCACCGAAGGGCAGCACGAGAGTCTCTTCGCCCGTGAAACCAACGACCTCGCCATCGATCGGCTCGGTGCCATCGCGATGAATTTGGCATCTCGCTCCGAGCGGCGCGGGGAAGTCCGATACCGCTGCCGCGAGCCCGACAATGCGCGTCGTCGTCCCTGTGACGCGCGGAGCTTGAAGCTGTCGGATGAGTCGAGTGCGAGTAAGCATGAAGCAAGTGATTTCAGAATGGTGATCGCTGGCAGATGGGGAGAACGTGTTTTCGAGTGAAACGGAATTCGAAAAAGGTCTCGTTACTTCGGGATGAACGTCGTTTCGACATAGACGGTGCCGTCGACGACTTTGCCATTTCGAAACGCAACGAAGCCAACGGTGTTGGCATTCTTCGCCTTGTCGATCCATTGGCGATAGACGACATCGTCGCCTTTCGCGGGAGCTAATCCTTGCGGCGGATTCTCAAGGATTTGGCGATACGAGTCGGAAAGCTCCTCGTAGGGCAATTCGGTACTAGGACCGAGCAGCTTTTCGACTTCGCTGGGCGTCATGCCAACGCTGATCTTCGATGCAATCTTCTCCATGGTTTCTGGCTCGGAATGGCAGCCGACCGTCGCGAGTAATGTCATCAACACTAGTCGCATCATGCACTGGGTGAAGAAGCCTGCGTCTCGATGTCTCATCCGTTTCTCACTTTGTGCGACGTCGCCGATTGTCATCGTTAGCTGCCTTCGAGAAGTTCACTCGCGATCCGACCGAGCATCGTTTCGATCTGCGCGTCGATGCGACCGTGCTCGGTGACAACGATGCAACCTCCGAGTGTCACATGGGGGCTCGGCTGGAGTTTGATCTCAGAGAACCGGTTGGCTTCGGGAACGAGCTCGTGCAATCGAGGTTCGATCTTAGCGAGGTCATCAGGATGCAGTTGGATCGAGACGCTGCTCTTGCCGACGGTTAGTTCGAGTCCTTGTTGAATGATCGCTGCTAGCTTCTCTGGCCCCAATGAGAGTTCATGCCTGACGAGCTTCTCTGCGATCGCCAGCGACAGCGCGACTATCTCGTGTTCCCAGTCAGCACCATGTTGGCTCGTCGTGGAGTGAAACTCGGTCAGCATGGTTTGCAACGCCGGCAGCACCGTTTGAAGTTGCTCGACGACGAGTTGCTCAGTTTGAGCGGCAACTTGCTGTTTGATCTTGGCATCGACCTCGGCTTCGGCAGCACGAAGACCATTGCGATAACCCTCGGCACGTCCTTCTGCGAAGCCTTCTTGATGGGCTTGCTCACGCAATCGTTCGGCTTCTTCAGTGGCCTTCAGGACTTCCGCTTGGCACTCGGCTTTGACGTTGGCTTTGTAGTCGTCGAGCCGCTTCTGCATGTCGTCGTAATTGAACGCAACCTGAGCCGGAACCGCGTCGGCAGTGAAGCGTTTCATGACTCGAGTTGCTGAAGAAGACATGGACAACGCTTTGGATAAAGAGAGACACAAGGAACGAAGACCAGCAATTCAATCAGGGCATTACGACAACATCTTCTCGCCCTCTCCCGATGCCACGACCACGAGCCCGGCGTTTTCGAGTCGGCGAATGACGTCGACAATCTCCTGTTGCCGACCTTCGACTTCGCTCGACTTCACTGCGCCGAGCATCTGCATTTCTTCTTTGAGGTTCTCGGCTGCGCGAGTCGACAAGTTGCCGAAGATCTTCTGCTTGAGTTCTTCCGAGACACCTTTGAGAGCCAATGCCCATTGGCCGACTTCGACTTCTTTGAGGACCGCCTGAATCGACTTGTTGTCGAGCTTCACGATGTCATCAAAGACGAACATGAGGCGTTGGATCTCGGTCGCAAGGTCGGCGGAGTCTTGGCCCAACGCGTCGAGGATACCTTTCGATGTCTTGCGGTCTGACACGTTCAGAATCTGTGCGACCAGCGGTACTCCGCCGCTGCGTTCAGACTCTTCACTAAACAGCGAGGCCATGCGGGCCTTCAAGCTGTTCTCGACCTCTCGGACGATCTCGGGATTCGTCTGCTCCATGTTGGCAATGCGTCGCACAACATCGAGCTGCTTTTCGGTTTCGAGTTCGCTGAGCACGTCAGCCGCCAAGTTGGTTGGCAGATACGAGAGAATCAACGCGATGGTTTGCGGGTGTTCGTCCGACAGAAAGTTGAAGAGGTCGTCGCCTTTCACGCGATGTAGGAAGCCGAATGGCACCGATTCGAGCGACTTGCGGACGTTGTCGACGATTGTGTTGGCAGCATCTCCGCCGAGGGATTGCTTGAGGAGTTCGCTCGCGAAGTCGAGGCTGCCGCGTTCAATGGGCGTGCGATGGCCAAGCTTGTCGCGGAATTCGTTGATCACCAGTTCTTGCTCGTCGATCGAGACATCATCCGTCTTGGCGATCTCCATAGTGAGACGTTCGACTTGATCCTTCGGCAACAGGTTGACGACCTGGGAAGCCAAGGACTTGTCGAGGCTCAGCATGACGATGGCGGCGCGTTTGAGATTATCCATAGGGCAAAAGACAGATTGGTGACGGAGTGAAAAGGGTTCGAACTTCGGTTCGATCCCACTTATCATACATCAAAAGGCCGTTTGCCGGGAACGCGAGTTGTCGCTGAATCTCGTCGTAGTGGGCGGAGTCAGGATTGTGGATGTCTTTGAATCTCTGGCTCTAAAAACAAACACAGCCTGAAACACCCCGCGTTGAGCATTCGCAGGAGTTTCAGGCTGTATTCGTCTCTCGTTCGATTCGGTCACACTCTCAACGTGTTGGTCGTTCCTGACCACTCTCATCTCAATCTGCGAGATGTCTGGGAACTGCGATGGCTGCTTCGCGCAGTCGTTCTGGTGCTCGTCCTAAGATCCGCAACCAGACTCGTCGCCCTTGATACTTTCCGGTGATCGCCAGATGCGGTCCAAGTTCATCGGAGGCATCCACGTTGGCCGTTTGCCAATGGCAGGCGTCGATATCCTCAAAGACACCTGCGACGTTCAACACGCTGACGCTGAAGCAGGAGTCATAGCTCAGCGAAGCCAACCGACCTCCGAATGTTTGTGGCTCGCCAAAGAGCGTGACTTCCCATTCGTCCTGTTGTTGGTCGTTGTTGTGGAACACGTGGCATTGAAGTCGCACGTCTCCGTCCCAAGAAATCACATGGGACGACACTTCCTCGACTAGCTGAGCTAGCCATGCTTTGGGCATTGTTGCGACCTCCAGTTAGTTGTCGTAAATGCCAGCTCACACGTCTTTCTTGACGAGCCTCAATGGCTGGCTGTTGATGCAATCTGCAACCCATGTGTGGACGATGAAAAATGAAGTCGGGAAGAAGACCACGCACGCGACTTGCAGTGACGGAACGGCTTATGCGAAAAGAGTGCCGTGAATTCCACGCATGAAAAAACATCGGGAAAAATGCATGATTTAAGCGGTCTGAGGCACCCGATTGATGGTGCTACGCCACGTGCTGCGAGCTACCGCAAATCCTGTCAATCAGGAACTGCGGTGACCGACGCGCAAGACAGATTGAACAGCTCGGGTTAAGGAGCTCGAGCTGTTTAAACTCGGTTTGACGTTTCAACTTGCTGTTCTCGATGCGGTAATTTGTGCCGAGTCTCCCCGCCACTTTAAGTTCGCCAAGACTGCAGTGCGGTGAGTTGCTTGAAAGCCGAGAGATAGCGTTTCTACGATTCCGCCCGAAGTTTCAGGGCTTGTATGGCTCGGTACGAGCAAGCCTTTGGTCACAGTTTCGAAAAGGAGAAGCCCATGCGGCTCAATGGTGGTTTGGCAAAGTTGTTGGTGTTGGTGGCAGCAGTCAGTGTGTTCGGTGCTGTTGGCTGTGCTAAGAAAGATGCTCCTGGCACGTCGAAGGCTGCATCGAAGGAAGGTGCAGGCTCCGGTCAAGCCGTTGGCGGCGGCGTGGCAACTCCAGCCAAGACTGAAGAAGCTGCTGCTCCTGCTGACGCTCCTGCCGCTGCTAAGGAAGAGACCAAGGAAGAAGCTAAGACCGCTGAGCCAGCTAAGGAAGAAGCCAAGCCAGCCGAACCAGCCAAGGAAGAAGCTAAGCCGGCGGCTGAAGAGAAGAAGCCAGAAGAAGCTAAGCCGGCTGCCGAAGAGAAGAAGTAAGTCGTTCGTGAAGCATGCTGTGGCGTGCTGATGAATCATCAAGATCAGAGCCTCGGGAAGTTGATTCCCGAGGCTCTGTTCGTTTCGGCTTCTCGACAGATAGAAGACCGCCCTACGATGGCTCGCGGAGTTCAATCACCGTCGCAGGATTCCTGCTGATGGGATGAGCGACCGATGTTCGCAATGGTGATGGACTGCCGGTTGATGAGAGACATCGGGACTGCCTCGATGACCTCGAAGGAGAGAAGCATGACGCTACCGAAATGGCTGACAGGATTCGCGCGTGGTGCGCAGTGCTTCATCTTCGGGATGCTCATGCTGCTGCCCCTGCACGGCGTAGCGGGGACCAATGACGACGAAGCTGATGAAGACGAATCAGAGGTGCTTAAAGGCGATGCTTACAAAGCCGCGTTGAATCAGCTCGTTGTGTCGAATCGAGTGGCGAATCGACGGCTACGTTCTTTGAAGCAGTTTTTGGCCGACGGAAACATTGGTGCGGCCGCCGAAACGCTCAATCAACTGGGGGCCGATCAGCTATCTGATGGACTGTTTTGGAATGAGCAGGGCAATCTCGCCAGCACCTTGAGAGAAGCTCGCGTGGCCTTTGCGAATGCTGGTCCGAGTGCCTTGCCTGCGTTTGAGTCGCGGTTTGGAGTGGATGCTCGCAACGCCTTGAAAGATGTCGAACGCTCCGGCGATTACGGCGGATTGGCTGAGGTCGGACGGCGTTACTTCTTCACGGCAGCAGGCTTCTTAGCGTTAGAGCAGCACGGGACTTGGCTGCTTGATGCGGGCTATCCCACAGAGGCGGCTCAGGTATTACGTGAACTTGTCCGTTCGCCTGCTCATCGACAGCAAGTGACTCCGCGACTCGTCGCCAAGACTGCCGCTGCTTTGAAGAAGGCCGGCTTGGATGCAGAAGCAGTCTCGCTACTTGCTGAAAGTCGCAAGGATCTGAATTTCAGCGAAGCCGACTGGCAATCGATTCAACGTCGCCTATCTGCGGTCGGTCGAGCGTCTCAAACTCCCCGACAAGATTGGGGCACTGGTTTTGGAGACAGAAGCAATAACGCGATCGCATCGGGATCTGTGCCTTACCTACAGCCACGTTGGTCTCGAAGTTTAGAAACAGCTTCACAGGCGGCCTTTGAAGAAGACTGGCAAGACCAGCTTCGTAATTGGGAACGAGGACTCGTTGACCAAGAAGGCGAAGCCATGGGTATCGCGGCGTTGCCACTTGTCGTCGGCGAGCAGGTCATCGCGCGTGACTTTCGCAGCATCGTTGGGATGAACTTGAAGACTGGCAGCCCAACGTGGCGGTATCGCTCCCCCAAGTCGGCTTATGAGAACTGGCTCGAAATTGCAGACAATCGCGACCGCGACGAAACGCTGAAGCTCGGCTACTTGAACAACGCTGCGAATGGCTTGATTGCCTCCGATGGGGAGCGAGTCTTTGCCATCAACACGTTGGGAGTGCGTCGTCACGAACATCCCAAACAAGAGTTTGAAACGCCTCGACGTCGCAATCCATTTGCTCCTGTTGTCGAAGAGGGGCAGCGTTGGTCCAACCAATTGGTATGTCTCAAGCTGCCCTCAGAAGATTCGAAGAAGGGTCAGCGCGAGACCGTTGTTGAAGCCGATTGGAAACTTGGAGCTGAATCAGGTCGCGAGGACGACTGGCTCGCTGAGCATGTCTTTCTGGGGCCGCCACTGCCGATTGGAGATTCGGTGTATGTCATCACCGAAGAGAACGGCGAACTCGCTCTGGTCCGTATTCAGTCCGCGACCGGGCAAGTGCTGCGGATCACTCGTCTGTGTGTCGCCAACCACCTAAGCGTCGCTTCTTCAGAGGAATTGCCAGAGCTGGCCGGATACATCCCGGCAGCCGCGAGCGGCATCATTGTCTGCCCAACGGAAACAGGAGTGCTTGTCGCCGTTGATTCGCTCTTTGGCGAGATTCAGTGGGTCTATCCTTACCTCAACACGGGCACCTTTCGGCAACACAGAGAGGTTTCGCACGCTTGGGTTGATGCCCCTCATATCTGGCAGGACTCGGTTGTCTATCTGCCTCGACATGGCAACGTCTTGCATTGCTTGGATCTGAAGTCAGGCAAGCGGCTATGGGCGGTTGGTCGCAACGATGCCAAGTATGTGGGCGCAGTCACCGATGAAATCGTTGTCTTGATTGGCGACGAGTCCGCTCGCGGGATCTCGCGCAAGACGGGGGCAACAGTGTGGACGACCAAGATTGGAGTGATCTCTGGTCGCGGCGTGGCAATCGAAGCAACTTACGTCGTGCCTCTGAAGTCGGGCGGCGTGGCAAACCTGGAGATCGCGACTGGGAAGTTAAAGGGCTTTGATCGTTCGCTGCTGGCTCAATCAGAAGCGGCTTCAAAATATGTCGGCGTCGCTTCGGACATTGCGCATGATCTTCGTCAATTCGGACTCGAACCTACGGCGGTTACTTCCGCGTCTCGGCCCGGAAACTTGATCGCTCATCGTGATGCCGTGGTTTCGATTGGGCCTCGCTATTTGACGGTTTACGCACAAGCTCGAGCGCAGCAGTCTGAACTCGCCAATTCAAAGTCAGCCCGCGATCAACTGGTTCTCGCGGACATCGATTTAACTCTGAATGACTTTGACGCAGCGGAAGCTCGATTGGTCAAGCTCGGGGAGAACGCCAAGAACAAAGACCTGTTGGGAGAGCAGTTACGGACTACTTACCGGGAACTGACGCTGGCTCGGTTGAATGCCAATGGACGGCAGCAAGGCTCGAACTTGGAACTCATCGAGCAGTTGATGGAGCAATCCATTTCACCCGCCGAGCGCGCGCAAGCGGCTGCCTGGCGAGTACACGGCGGACTGGCCCTGAAGGCGTACTTAGGCGTTGGCATCGCGTCGCGAGATTTGGCTCGCACACCAAATGACGAGTTCGTCGCGCCGCGTGATCGAGATGAGTACGTCGTACGCAGTTCGGCACTTGCCCGACGCGGCATGATGCAAGCATTCGCACAAAAGGATGGCATCGAACGACGACGACTAGAGCAGTTCCTAAAAGCCGATCTCAAGGAAGCTCAACTTGACGGCTCGATCAAGGCGCTGACGCAGTTTGCTGAACTCTACGCGTCGAGTCCTGAAGCCGTTGTGATTCGCAACCAACTCGCCGATCGTTTGATTGTGCAATTAAAACTCCATGAAGCCGAAGCGTACTTGTTGGCCAATCAGCGGGCAGAAGATCCCGTGCAGCGAGTCACGAGCGGCCTGTTGATGGTGTGCCTCTTGGCCGTTGCCGACTTGCCTGGCGAGGCCGCTCGAACCTTAGAGCAACTCATTAACGACGAAGGCGAAGTTGATTTGTCTTCGCTTCTCGAAGGGAACTGGCAGTCGTTTGCCGAGTGGTTTGATTTCCGAGCTTGGCGTCGGACCAATCTTCCCACTGTTGTGGGTTGGGCCAGGTCGTTGCGACCGGGAACGCGATTGGCCGAGGTCTATCGACAGCGCCTGCCGCTGGAATGGCGTGTTGATAGCGTTCGCTTCAATGAACGCGGACCGGCGTTCGCTCGACCGGTTCTCAATGAGTTGTTTCATCAGTCTCGTCGGCTCGGGATGTCGAGTTCGTTCGACGTCGATGTGTTCTCACGCTTTAGCGATGGCGATCAGTTTTGGTGTTTGACCGATCGTCTCTTGGGTGTTGAGCGAGGCCGAGTGGAATTGCCGACTCAGTTAGACATCGACTTCCGCAACTTTGGTCGGCAAGGCGGTCATATGCTGTCGGCAGGGAGTCTCGGGTATCTCAATGGGGTCTCGTTGTTCGACACAGCTCTAAGCACTCCTCAATGGAAGATGCGTTACCCCCCCGCCGAGCAGCGCGGGGAACTCATCGAGATTGGGCCGACGACTGGTCGCACTTCGATCTTCTTTTCGAATCGGCATTTGTTTGCGGTCGAATCGGCTTCGGGGAAGGTGCGTTGGCGACGATCGGACATCACCTTGCCAGTCGGGTTAGCGGGCGATCTGCGTCAGCACATCTTCGCGGATGAGACCGCGATCACCGTGTTCCAGCCAGACGGTATGCACTACACGACCATGATGACTCAGACGGGCGAAGTCGTGCGTCGAGGCCGATGTCGAATCGATCGCAACGCTTTTGATCCGGTGCCGCTGGGGCGGAAGCTCGTCTTCTTGTCAGACATTGCTGGCAAGAACGGTGCAAGAACTCTTCGTATCTGGGATCCGCTCACTGACAAAGATGATCTGATTGAGCCGTTCTCTTGGAACGGTGCTCCCAATGATCCCGCACCTCAAGCTCTGGCTGATGGACGAGTCGCCTTGGTGAAGCGAACGGGACGCTTACGAATCTTTGCTCCCGATTCGCTCGTACCGGAATTGGACATGACCATGTCCATCGATTCCAAAGATGGCACCTCAACGCCACACGTGTTTGTCGATGGCGATTACATCTACGTGAATACTCGGCGAGACACGCCACCACCGTCGTTGGGACGGCGATTCATTCAGATTCAGGATTCAGGGCTGGCGACTGAGCCACTTCAGTTCGGTTCGCTGTATGCCATCGATCGAGGTCAGCAGGTCGTGCTGTGGAAGCGCGATGCACGTGATGTTCGCATTCGGTCGGTCGTGAAAGTCGAGGCGGCGCGGTTGCCGTTCTTGGTGACGATTGCGTCTGTGCAACCTCAGCCTGCGGATGGCGAGCAGTCATTGGAGATGGAAGCGATCGACCGTGCTACTGGCGCGTTAATCGGGCAAGCCAGGACGCTCATCCCGTGCCGCCTGGTGCATGCGGAGTTTGATCGAGATGCCGGACGGTTGTCGTTTTATGGATTAACCCGTCGCAAGCAGACTGATGACGGGCGTTGGCAAACGACATTCGGGACCGTCAATCGAATTGATCTGGAGTTCTCGCCGCCAAAGAGCAATTTCGCCTGGAGGGCAAGCGGTTCAGATGACGTAATTGATGAGTGACTCGCGCGGTGTGACGTCGAGCGTGGAATTGGCGAGACCGATTCGAACTCCCTCGCCAAGGTGTTCTCGATCGACGCACCGCAGACGGAGCAGCGGGCCTCACTGACGGAGTGGGTGTGTCTTGATCCTGTAGCTCGAAAGGATGGGACATCATGCGATACGTCGATTTTCATCTGGCCGCTCATGACGCCACCAAGCTCTTCGTGCGTTGCTATTCACCAGAAGATCGTCACCCGAACCAGAATCGTTCGTTGGTGATTGTGCATGGCACCAGCGAACACGGCGGCCGCTACGACCATGTGGCTCGGATTGCTGTCGAACAAGGATGGCAAGTCATCGTTCCCGACTTGCGAGGCCACGGATCTTCGGACGGCCTCCCGGTTCACGTCGATCGCTTCGACCGATACCTGCTCGACCTCGACACGCTGTGGCAATACTTCGAGCTCAATCCCCGCCGCACGGCGTTGCTAGGGCATAGCTTCGGAGGATTGATCAGCGCGAGGTATGCCCAGACTCGTCCCAATCGAGCTGCGACATTGACGATGATGTCTCCATTGCTGGGGCTCAAAGTGGAGGTCGACCGACTGACGTTGTGCGTCGGAAAGTTGATGTCACATCTGATTCCAACAACGAGGTTCAAGAGCAAGGTTCCCGCCGAGCACACCACCAGCAATCCCGAAGTCCTGAAACGCCGCGCAGCTGATCCGCTGATTCATCGCAGTGTGACTGCCGCCTGGTTCTTTCAGATGCAGCAAGCACTGGCTGATGTTTGGTCGGAATCAGCATCGATCACACCCCCGTTATTGTTGATGCAAGCGGGAGCGGACTTGATTGTCGATCCTGCTGCGTCCGAGCGTTGGATCAAGACGATCGGCAGTTCCGACGCCAGCTTCCAAAGCTTTGGCGGCCACTATCACGAACTCCTCAACGAACCGGATTGGCCAACCACATTGAGTCTCGTGTTGGACTGGTTGGAAGCGCGCATTCCCAGCATGTCAGTTTCAATGGGCTGAGCAGTTAAGAAACGGCTGGCTCTCAAGATTCGCCGGATGCAGCCAGCGTTGATGGCTGCTCCAGTTGAGTACTCATCACAACGACGAATCACGAAGCGTCAGCTTCATTGCTCGCGTCATCATCAGCGGCATGATCAGGAAGCCGTCGCGAATCACAGCCGGCATCGTTGCCATCGGTCGCGCCTTGGACAGGAGCATTCAAAACTCCGTCTTCATTCAACAGCTTGAAGTTCGCGGCGGTCACGCGATGCAGATCTGTCGGCCAATCGGTTTGCCAAAACGCCGGACGATCGCTGGGCCCAACTTCATTACCCGGCCCCCAATGATTGACCCACTCTTGGAAGTTGAGGTCTTCTTCCGTCGACTCAATGCGCCACACGGGTTCGGCATGGCTGTAGAAGTTACGTTCGCCGTTCCAGGTTAAAACGCGGCGAGCATCATCGGGGCCGACTGCTGAATCCATCGTGATCAGCGGGGCTTCGCCGAGTTGCTCGAACAAGCTGTTGCGCACATGGCATTGAACCGAGATTCGTCGCTCGCCCTGACCAGCTCCCAGCAGACGCAAGAAACTGCTTTGGCAGACTGATGTGAGATGATCAGCTCGAATGACGAAGTCAGCTTTCTCTGGAGTTGAAGGCATCAGGCTGGTGACTCGGATGGTCTCTTGGCTCAATGCCAACGCCGTGTCTCGCAGAATGAGTTGAATGCGACCACTGCACTCGACCTGAGCCAAGCTGCCGGAACCTCGCACGATTGTTTCAGACATCTCAATCGCGGCGATCGCGTCTTCACCGAAGGGCATCAAGGGCATGCGGGGCATGTCGGGAGTCACGCGAGTTTGATCGGCTCCCACGCTTACCACGGCACAAGGGACCGACTTGGGGTTGAGCAACGTGACGGCAACGCCAGCTAGCTGCAGGCTGGTTGGTTGAACGATGCCGAAGAGTGAAAAGGCCGATGCCGGAGAGTCGCCCGTGAGATCAACTTCGAAGAAGACATTGACGATGTTGACCGGCCCCGATTGCAACGTCAGCAACCGCGCGACATCGCCGGAGCTATCTGATGCGGACGGCTTGAAGGACACGATCGGAGTGTGGCCGCGAGCCGCTCGAATGGTGACGTTCTTCTTGGTGATGCGGCATGGCTTCTCAATGTGTCGACCACTGAATCGCAACTCGATCACGCTGCCATCTTCTGCTGCCGAGCATGCGGCTTCGACACTGCGATACTCACGCAACAACGCACCCGACTGAGTGTAGACCGCAACCGACGGCACGATTTCAGAGGCGACATCGTTCTTGTTATGAGAGTCACCCGACTTGCTTCCGAAGGTGCCTTCGATCTTGGTCGCATTGGGGCGAATCGAAGGATCGTTCTTGGCGACGACTGTCGAAGCGGAGTTGTTCGAAGTCGTGCCCGTCATGGGAATGTTGGGAGGTCCGACGGCTGCGATGGCGTTGGTTGCATCATTGCTGCCGGACTTCAGCATCGGCGGAAAGTTTTCCAGAGGCGTTCCGGTTTCGCGTGCGGCGGCCGTCTTGATTGGCTCTGCTTCTGTGGGCTTCGCCGTTCCCGAGTTTGTCGCTTCAACCCGCGACCCGCCAATGCTCGATCCTGTTGAGTTTGATTCGCTGATCGCTGTGGGCTGAGTGTCTTGTTCGGTGTCCATCGCGATCGAATTATCGCGCGGCGGAATGGTCAGCCCTCGGCCAATGTGAGGAAATCGTTGCAGCAGCACGACCACGGCCAGCAACGTCACGACTGTGGCGATCCAACCGACTTGGCTGCGCCAACCTCGCGGCTTGGCCATGTGCGAGGGAATCCAAACCAATCCTTCGGGATGCACACCACGCAGACCAAGTTTGTTGGCGACATAGCTCAAGTCACGCAGCAACTGCTCGGGAGTCTGATAGCGCTTATTGCGATCGCTATTCATCATGCGTCGCACGATGCCTGCCAACTCGTCAGAGACTTCTGGATTGATCGTCTGCGGATTCGGTGCGTCCTTGCCTTGATGATCCAGCAGCTTTTGCAGCGCGGTGCCTTCCGGGTACGGAGGCTGTCCTGTCAGCATGTGGTACATCGTGCAACCCAGCGAATAGATGTCGCTGCGCACGTCGACCGAACGCGGATCTTTCGCTTGCTCGGGCGAGATGTAATCGAAAGTACCGAGCGTTGTGCCGGTCATTGTGAGATCAGCCGAGGCATCAGACTGCTGCTCTTTGCGAGCCAGTCCTAAGTCGACGAGTTTCACGCGACCGCTCAGCGTGACGATGATGTTGGACGGCTTGATGTCTCGATGCACCACGCCCATCGCTGAGGTGTGCTTCAACGCGTAAGCCACCTGCATCGCGTAGTTGACCGTATCCACCGAGGACAGCCGACCGTTGCGGCGGATCAAGTCGCGGATGGTGGAGCCCAGCACGTACTCAAAGGCGATGAAGTGCAAGCCGCGTTCTTCGCCGATGAAGTAGACCTTCGCGATGTTCTCGTGATCGAGCCGTGCGGCTGCTCGGGCCTCGTTCTCAAAGCGTTTGACGGCTGCCGGGTCATAGGCTTGGCTGGGGGCCAGCAACTTCAGAGCGACGTAACGTTGCAGTCGCAGGTCAACCGCTCGAAAGACCGCGCCCATGCCTCCGACGCCGATCCGCTCTTCAATGCGGAAGTGCCCCAGTTCCAATCCTGATGGGTCGAGCTGCGCACTGACTGAATTGGGATCGCGAGCCGACGGGAACAGTCGCTGCAGGATGACGTTGGAGGGCGAGTCCCCGGCTGGCGGCATGCTGACAACGGCAGCACCACCCTGATGAATGACGGTCTCGGAATTGAGCAGCGGCGAGCGAATCGCTCCTGAGCCTGAAGACGATGGCAGCGGCACCACCGGCATCGATCCAGTCGCCGACTGGCTCGAGCGCGCCGAGAAGCTGCTGCCCTCTCTTCCGCTGCCGCTAATCATGGGAGACCTCGCGCTTAGAATCTTTCCGAGTAGCCAAGGATTCCGTCCCAGGCTTTCCAGTCCATTTCAATTTCACGTCGCGAGAACTCGTCTCGCACTACTCAGAGACACGCCAAGGATGAGCTTCAGATGTGACGAACGAATCGCTGCCCAGAACAGGCACTGACAATGGCCGCAGAACCGGCCCCGACGAGGTCAGAACTATGAACGATCTTGATGCTGAACGTGCCAGAGTTCTGCCCACAGATTTCATAATTCCAAGAAAACTTTCTGCCTCCCAACTTACACCTCGACGCCCCGAAATCAGACGCTCCCGTGACGATTCCTCACGAGCACACCCACCGCCCGGAATCAGCACACGTCGCGTCCTACCGATAAGTTCCGATAGCCCGGCTGAGACAATGAAAGCCTCATGCAGCGACTGCCACCAACATTCCACAGCCACGAGTGCTCGGCTACATCAACTGCGGAAGTTCGTTGAGCCAATGGATCATGTCGTCCGCGAAGCGTTGGCGGTCGGGTTCGAACTCGAGGGTGTGGCAGGCTCGGGGGTACTCGATGAGTCGTTTCGAGTCGGTCGCGATCTGTTGGAAGAAGCTGCGCATCGCAGTGTTGTTGATGATGCGATCGTGACCGGCCAAGGCCATGAAGGTCGGGCAACGCAAGTTGCGAGCGGACATTTGAGCTTCGAGATCGAGGTCTCGATTCGCCAACAGGAACGACACGGTCACATCGTGCAGAGACAGATTGTCTCGGGCGATAAAGTCGCGCCATTGATCATCGTTGGTGAAGAGCTTGGGATCACCCAGTGGCAGGGGGACTCGCTTGAGAAGCACATCTCCGAAACGGGCGAGACCGAGTCGGAAGAGATCCCATTCAGTGGGTTGAAACTGCGAGTGGATACCGGGGTAAAGCAGGATCAGAGCGTCGATCAATTCAGGCCGACGACTGGCGACGACAGCCGCCAATTTGCCGCCCCAGCTCAGTCCCGAAAGGATGACCGGCACATTGGGAAAGTCGGCATTACGGCGACGCCGGACGTCATTCAGGACTTGCAGGACATCGTTGACGAGCCGATCGGCATGCCGCGCGTGGCCGCGATCATCGGCATTCATTCCAGAGCCGCGACGGTCCAGAAATAAGATCTCGTAACCCGCATCACAAAGCCGTTCGCTGGAATACGAATACCAGCCCGAGTGACTCTGAATCCCATGCAACGCGACGATGATCCCTTTCGGTCGTTCGCCACTGGGACGCCAATGCCTCAGATGATGCACATAGCCGTCGGACGTGGTGAAGGTCTCGATACGCGGTTCAGTCACTGGGGAATCCTCATGGGAAAAAGCGAGTGTCAGTTGTCTGCTCAAACAGAGTCGGCGGCGATTGCAGTGCGGCTGGTGTTGGAAAAACTCCACACCACTCCGCGACTGAATCAGCGGCTCCAAGTGTGAGCGGCGAGATTAGCCTACTCGGCCAACGATTCCAGCACGCGCGCGAATGCTCCATAAGGACCGGGGCCGAACAGCACGAAACGTACGACTTCGGGATGTTGCTTCTGTTTGAGGAACTTCCAAGTCACCCCCAATGCCGTCTCTGCCGCGAGATCAATTGGGTAGCCATAGACTCCGGTGCTAATCGCCGGGAACGCGATGCTTTGACAATGATGGTCGAGCGACAGCTCCAGACAGGTTTGATAGGCACTCGCTAAGAGCTTCGGTTCGCCTTTCTCTCCCCCAGCCCAGACGGGGCCGACGGCATGAAAGACGTACTTCGCAGGCAAGCGACCGGCGGTCGTTGCGACGGCACTGCCGGTGGGGCAGCCATCGGGATAAAGCATCCGAGTTTCTTGCATCAACGTTGGCCCGGCGACTCGATGAATCGCACCGTCCACGCCACCTCCACCGAGCAATCCTGAGTTCGCCGCATTGACGATGGCATCGACTCGCTGCTGAGTAATGTCGCCTTGAACCAGCTCGATGCGGCTCGCGCCAAAGTGGACGATCATGAGATGACCTTCGAAGTCGTGTGGTGATCTACTGGCGGCACGGATCGATGAACTTACTCGCCGACTAGCCGGAGCTTGAGATTCCATCCCGAGCCGCAGCGGCGACACGCTTTCTCAAATGCAGCCCAACATCGTCAAGTACGGCTCTTGCCAGAGTCGTCATGCCGATCAGCTTGGTGTGACTGAGATCTCTGGATCTGCAATCCGCTCGGGATGACATCCCAAGCGACGAATGATCGGACTGACGCTTAGAAGCCGGCTGCTCGACCGCTGTTATTAGGCGTGTTTCCACCGGATGGAGGCGATGCAACTGGAGGCGGCGCCGTGAAGGCTCCCCCTTCGTATTGCTCTCGGCGAGTGGCATATCGAATGGGGAATGACGACCACACTTTGTTGCGATTGGTGTCTCCGGGGTTCTGTATGAAATCTGACACTGGGCCGTCAAAAATCTGCGGCGTGCTTTGGGCAAAGACGCTCTCGCTTACAAACTGAGTGAACCCGAGCCACTGCCGGTCGGGAGCCATGAGGTTGAAGAGGTTCTTCCGCTCGGCAGTGAAGCCCATGAACTCGCGCGGGAACGGAGCGGTATGCAGTGCGGTCAGCAGAATGGCCATCGTCGCATAGCCGGCGAAGGCGCCGAAAAACCATCGGCCAATCTCTTCTCCGAGCGAGACCAATTCAAACCGCAGCGGCGTGAAGTAGTCGAAGAGAAACCTCAAGCCCGTGACCGATGCCGCGAACAAGCCGACCAGGGCAATGGTGTCCCAATAAAACGGCCAACCGCTTCCGGTAAGGATGTAGCTTTGCCCGAAGGTTGCCAGGGGCTCGAAGTAGTTCATCGCGATCAAGCCGCCGGTCACGATCGCGAGGCAATTCAACGCCGCGCCAAACGCACCTTCGCCCGACACACACCATGTGACGAGCCCCCAAACCACCAGTAACGCAATGTCGATTGCCATGCTGAATTTGTCTTACGAGTGAATGCGAAAGCGACCAAGGTCGCGGTTGGATATTTCTACTCGTTCCCAGGCTCTGCTTGGGAACGCAAGTCGTGAGGCTCTGCCTCGTGTTTCTTCGGCTTGCAGGCTGGTGACAGCAGAAGACGAAGACGTGAGGCAGAGCCTCCGAGCGGGCGTTTCCAGGCAGAGCCTGGGAACGAGATTGTCAGTTTTCTTACTTGGGTACGACCAACTCCGAAACCTTGGCGACGAATTGATCGACGCTCGGGTACGGACCTGGTCCGTGGCTGATGTAACGTTCGCGGCTGGTCCATTCGCCAATCGAGGTTTGCAGGTCTTGGTGATTTCCTGTGGCAAACTCCAACGTCAGGAATCTCACCACTCGGCTGCCGTCCTTCCAGGATTGGTCAGCCATGTCCAACGTCAGCACGAGAGCGATGAAGAATGCTTCGGTCTCGAACTGCGGCGTCGGCATTTCGATCAGGACGCAAGGAAACGTACCGACCGGAATCTTATGTATGAGGATGTCGTCAGGATTGACTGACACCTTCTGTTGGAAGTGCTGGCAGATCGACAGGACTTGTTCCCAGAGCAAGGCAATGAAGTCGCCTGATCCCGCTGACGCCAACTGAGAAACCGCATGCGGCGGGTTATCGAAAACCGAGTCCCGCAGGACGACATGCGAAAAAGTGTAATGGTCACAGCGCGCAGCTCTGGGCGACGAGCTTTCGTCGTTCGCTTTGGATCGTCGAGTTATGAAATCCAAGAGTCCCATGTTGCCCGCTAAAGCTTCGTTGGTTCCAAGCTCTTTTGAACCGAGTTCGTGTGATCCTGCTCGCCGCAGTGATATTGAGAATCGGAGCCTTGCCACTCGCTCTGAGAACTTCCCGTCGTGGCCGGCTGAGTTCGTTGACGGCAAGGTTGGATCTCGATGGCCGTTCCTACTTCACCACTCGCAGCAACTCGTCGACCGACGTGATGCCTTTGACGACGAGCCGTAATCCTTCTTCCTGCATCGACAGCATACCGTTCTTGCGAGCTTCGGCCTTCAGCGCCGTCAGTGCGGCTTTGTCGCGAATCATGTCTCGCATCTTGTCGGTGACTTCGAGGAATTCGAAGACGCCGACTCGACCGCGATAACCCAGTCCTCCACAAGCAGGACACTCGCTGGCCGATTCCTTTGGTGGTCGGAAGAACTTTTCGATGCGATCAACTGGCAAGTTGGCTTGCTTCAGGTACTCGGGCTTGGGCTTGTAAGCTTCTTTACATTCGGTGCAGAGGCGTCGAGCCAAGCGTTGAGCCAAGATGCCCGAGATCGCGCTGGAGAACATGAAGGGCTCCACGCCTAAGTCCATCAAGCGGTACATCGCTGTGATGGAGTCGTTGGCGTGTACGGTCGAGAAAACCATGTGGCCGGTGTTGGCTGCTTGGCAGGCGATTTGAGCGGTTTCGCTATCTCGAATTTCGCCGATGAGAATCACATCAGGATCTTGTCGCAGAATACTGCGCAGCGCCGTGCCGAATGTCTGGCCGGCCTTCGTGTTGATCTCGATCTGATTCACATTGTCCATGCGATATTCGATCGGATCTTCGACCGTGATGATGTTGCACTGATAGGCGTCGAGCGATCGCAAACAGGCATAGAGCGTCGTCGACTTACCGGCACCGGTCGGACCGCAAACGACCAGCAAGCCGTGAGGCTGATTGACCATCCTGAGCATGGATTCTTCCAGCGGCTTGCGGAAACCAAGTCCCGTCACCGTGGAGACCGAATTCGATTGGTCGAGAATTCGGATGCTCATTTTCTCGCCGCCGCGCACGCCTTGAGTGGCCACACGGAAGTCGATGTCGCGTCCTTCTGCGGTTGCACGGAAGCTGCCGTCGAGCGAGCGACGCTTCTCGGTGATGTCCATCGCGCTGAGCACTTTGAAGATGTTGATGACCGCGTCGCCCAGCGGTCGATCAAACGGCTCGACGGGATACATCACACCGTCGATTCGCATGCGGAGATTCATCGCGTCGTCGGTTGGTTCGAGATGAATATCGGTCGCACGCCGAATGAGCGCATCGAAGACCAACTCCTTCGCCGCCATGAAGCCACGCGAGTTCTCGACGGACTTGCCGCGATCCTTGTCCAACTTGCCCGTGGAAGTCTTACCGATGAAGACAATGTCGGGACCGCTCACCGGACCGCCGGGGCCATCTCCACCGATGCGAACGCCCAATCGTGCGAGCAATCGGAAGCTGACCTTCTTGATGTGCTCGGGAGTTAGCACCTTCGAGTTCTCGGGCACGGCGGCGTTGCGTTCGCGAACGTAGAGTCCCAGCGGCGAGCCGGTCGTCAGGGCAATCAAACCAAACGCCAGGAAGAACGAAGGCATCGCGGTTGCGAGCAGCAGTCCGCCGCCGCCAGCGAGCGTCATCAGGGTGTTCCAATACTGATTGCGGATCTTGAGCGACCCGCTGTCGTCATTCACCCACGCTGCCGCCCACACCCAGAACGTCAGCAGCGCGACATAAAACGCCATGCGGAAGAAGCTGAAGTAGCCGCCTTCGATGGGGGCCATCCCACGAGTTGCATTGGGAGACGCGTTACCTCGCACGAACGCCGCCGGGTTCTTGGGAAACCTGCCAACGCTGATCGTAGAACCGGGCATCGAGACATTGCCTGCCGGTGCGACATTCGGAGCAGGGGCGGGAGCAGCGGCAGCATCTTGAGCGCTGACTGAGGACTGCTCAACGAAACCGATCGCCAGCCACAGTACGACGAATGCGAGCAGTCGAGTGACCAACTTATGATTGAGGTTAAAGCCCACTTAGACACCTTCAATGTCAGCAGGAGAGTGAAGTCCAAGAACAACGCACGGAACGCATTTCATCATCGCCTTGCAGCGTGCATTCCCAGAGGCCAGATCTGTGTGATGTGGCGCTGAGTTGCCAACGGTTGGCTTAACAGTCGCGCATTCGTTGGCTCAAAAGTCGAGCTACAAATAAACGGGTCGGACTCTATCGGGCTGGCTCGACTGTTACCACGTTCTTGACTTGGTCGCTTGCTGCCAGCGAACGAAGTGTGCTCGTTGCAAATCGCCCGTCAGCGTTCACACTCCGAAGGCAGTCCTCGACGCGCTCACTGCAGTTTTTTCCGAACGAATTCTCCGCGTCCTTCGCTGCTCTGCGGTGAGCATTGATCTTTCACCGCAGAGCAGCGAAGGACGCAGAGAGTTCGGTCTGTGGGTGGGGGGGCGCGTTGTGAAGTCGAGCCATAGTTCTGAGGCTGCTCTTCAATCAGTTCGTCGCACTCAATCAGGAAGCCTTCTCATGGATGCGTGCTACCGGATCGCCGACACCAGTCAGATCATTACTCCGGCGATTGTTCTGTATCGCGAGATGGTCGAAGCCAATCTCGACCGCATGATCAAGATTGCCGGCAGTCCGTCGCGACTGAGGCCGCATTGCAAGACTCATAAGACGCGCGAGATCGTGCAGATGGAGTTGGCTCGCGGCATTGGTAAGCACAAGTGCGCGACGTTTGCTGAAGCGGAGATGGTCGCCACTGCCGGGGCGAAGGACATCGTGCTGGCTTACAACCTGGTTGGCACCAACATCGGTCGAGCGGTTCAGTTCCGGGCTCAATTTCCTGATGTCACGTTCGCGGTGACCGCCGATCATCCCAAGCCTGTTAAGCAGTTGGGAGAAGCCATGACCGCGGCGGGCATGTCGATCGGCGTGCTGCTAGATGTCGATACGGGACAGCATCGCACGGGCATCGTGGTGGGCGATCAAGCCGCCGAGTTGTATCGGCTTATCAGCAACACTCCGGGATTGGTGGCTGCCGGTTTCCATGTTTACGACGGTCATCAGCATCAGTCGTCGCGCGAGGAGCGGACTGCGGCTGTCGATGCCGAGTTCAACAAAGTCGTGGCGTTCCGAGATCGGCTGGTCGCTGAAGGTGCTTCCGTTCCGAAGCTCGTATGCGGCGGGACGGCGTCGTTCCCGATCTATGCTCAGAAGACAGATCCGACGATCGAGATGAGCCCCGGCACGTGTGTCTTCAACGATGCTGGTTACGGCGAGAGGTTTCCAGATCTTGTCTTTCCTCCGGCCACGTTGATGCTGACGCGAGTCATCAGCCGACCGACGCCCGATCGCATCACGCTGGACCTGGGTTACAAAGCTGTGGCCTCTGATCCACCGGCTGGCAAACGAGTCTTCTTTCCGGACCTGCCCGAAGCCGAGCAAGTCCTTCAAAACGAAGAGCATCTCGTCTTGCAGACTTCGCAGGCCGAACGCTTCGAGCCGGGAGATGAACTGTTTGCCGTGCCTCGGCATATCTGCCCGACGTGCGCTCTGCATCGTGAGATCTATGTGATTTCTCATGGTGAACTCGCCGAGCGTTGGCCGGTTGCTGGTCGAGATCGTTGGATCACGATTTAGTTTGTCGAGAGGTTTGGTCCTTGCGCTCAGGGACAGTTTGTCGAACGGATTACGACGTCGAATGCGGGCAAGAAGCTCGCTGACGACACCCTATCGAAAGGATTTGAAATGACCGCGATCTCATCGCCACTGCAATCGCTGGTGGCAATTGGCACCAGGCTTTGGCTCGATAGTGTCGACCCCGATCTCATTACTGCGGGCCGACATTACGGCACGACCGGGGCGACCTCGAACCCCATCATCATTTCGGACTTGCTGAAGTCCGGACGCTTTGACGAGACCTTGCTCGGACTGATTGATGAAGGGCTCGACGATAGTGCGATTGCTTGGCGAATGACCGATTTGTTGGTCACGAACGCTCAAAAGAATTTCCGCGATGTCTTTGACCGCACGCAGGGCAACGACGGCTACGTCAGCTTTGAACTGGACCCCTTGCTCGAAGATGCGAGCTGCTCACTGAGCACTGCCGAGCGGTCTGCTCGTTATGTTGAGCTTGGTAAGCAATGGGCAGCGGGGCATGCCAACCGCATGATCAAAGTCCCGGCAACGGATGCGGGGCTTGGTGCGATCGAAGAACTTTGCGCGGCCGGCATCACGCTCAACATCACGCTGATCTTTTCTTCGCGGCAGTACCGCATCGCGCGCGATGCGGCTTGGCGAGGTGCTCAACGACGACCTTCGCTGTCTGGGTTTAAGTCGGTCTACAGTGTCTTCGTAAGTCGCATTGATGCTTACACCAAGAACCATGTGCCGGATCTGGCGGCGGCATCGCAGGGGCAAGTTGGCATCTTGAACGCCAAACGCATCTGGCAAGAGAACCGTGACTTCTGGGCCGGAAAGAACCTACCGCTTCAGCAAGAGATGATCTTCGCCAGTACCGGCACCAAAGATCCGAGTGAGTCGGCTGATAAGTACGTCGCGGCACTGGCGGGCTCGGATATTCAAACGAATCCACCGTCGACCAATTCCGCCATTCAGCAGATGACGGGGAAGACTTTCGGTCGCACTGTTGACCAGATGCCGTCAGCCGAGGTGATCGCTGACATCGATGCCAAAGTCGACTTCGCGAAGCTCGAAGCATTCTTAATGGATGAAGGCTTGAAGAAGTTTGCTGATCCTCAGAAGGGGTTACTGGCATCCATCGCCGAGAAGCGCGCCAAGCTGTCCTCAGGACTGGTTCGCGAAAAAGACCGAGTGGCGGAGCGACTCGGCTACGTAGTTGAGTCGCTCTGCGACTGAGAACCATCGGCTGAAAATGAAAGATGGCCGCCCTCGACCGTCATGCATTCTAGAAATGCGGACGGTCGAAGGCGGCCATTTGACTCGGCTCATTCCGCCTGCCCCCGACTCAGGACTTCATCATCAGCTCGCGGAATTGGCCGAAGAGATAGTGGCTGTCGTGCGGGCCTGCCGATGCCTCGGGGTGATACTGCACTGCGAAGGCCGGGTACTCTCGGTGCCGAATGCCTTCGACCGTTTGATCGTTGAGATTGATGTGAGTCACTTCAACGTTGCTTGGCATCGTCTCGGTCTTCAGTGCGAAGCCATGATTCTGTGACGTGATCTCGACGCGACCATTGTCCTTGTTGAGCACCGGTTGGTTGGCTCCACGATGACCGAAGCGGAGCTTGTAGATCTCGGCGCCGCATGCCAGACCCATCAACTGATGGCCCAAGCAGATCCCGAAGACCGGCACCTTGCCAAGCAATCCTTGGATGGTCGAAATGGCGTAATCCAACGGACGAGGGTCGCCAGGACCGTTCGACAAGAACACTCCCGATGGCTTCAGCTCCAGGATCTGCGATGCGTTCCAAGTGCCGGGCACGATCGTGACTTTGCAACCAAGCTGTCGCAGGTGCCGCGGGATGTTCCACTTCATGCCATAGTCGATCGCCACAACATGCAGCGCGTCATTGGGAGCGAGATCGTGGATACCTTCGTAACCAGGAACAATCGGATCTCGAACGAGGGCATCAAGTCCTGTCGCCCAACCATTCGCAGTTGTGGGCATGACTTCTTTGACGAGATCGATGCCGACCAGGTCGGGACTTTTTCGTGCCTTGGCAATCAGAGACTCGTTATCGAGATCGACCGTCGAGAGCACTCCGGTCATCGCTCCCAGCTTGCGGATGTGACGCACGAGAGCTCGAGTATCGATGCCTTCCAGTCCGATGACGCCAGCTTCAGCGAGGTAACGATCGAGCGACTTATCCGAGCGGTAGTTGCTTTCGTGCTGACAGAGTTCTTTGACGACGAAACCTCGGAGTGAGAGACCTTTGCTTTCGACGTCTGCGAGATTGACGCCGTAGTTCCCAATCAGCGGGTAGGTCATCGTGACAATCTGACCGCAGTACGACGGATCGGTCAGAATCTCTTGATAGCCGGTGAGGCTCGTGTTGAAACAGACTTCACCGTAGACCTCGCCGTCAGCTCCAAATGCGCGGCCTTCGAACACGGTTCCATCAACAAGGGCTAGTTTGGCAGGTCGGCTCATGGTTTCCGCGCGGACTTTATCCGCAGTGAGGGTGAGTCGAACGGCCCCCATCGCGAGCGGGTGACAGGCACCATCCTGTCGGCACGGGGGCGGCGAGCGGGGCGGTTTGTAGTGGAGGCCGCGGTCCAACAAAAGCAAGCCGAGAGTCATCGGTAACGATCGTTCCGACGTTCCTTGAAGCTCACTAGGGCAGGCGGCAAACTCCTGAGATCCTCGGGGCTCGTTGTCTCCGAGCGTTTCGTGTTCCGCCCCGTTTTGTCAGAGGTGATGTGTGCCGCAACAGGTGACGCTTCGAATTTTGGGTGAGCTTGAAGCTCTGGTCCTCATTGACCCACACACTCACATCAATCCGCATTCGGCAGCCTCCACAACGCTCGCCGACATCATGGGCTATCACTACTACACCGAGCTGTGTCATTCGGCGGGAATGCCGAAGTCGTATATTGAAGAGCCCGGTCTGAGTCCCAAGGACAAAGTTGGACGGCTCGTCGAGAAGTTGCCCGAGATTGAAAACACCGCCAATTACAGTTGGTTGCTGGAGATGTGCCGCGAGTTCTTCGGTTTCGAAGAGCCTGCAATCACCAAGTCGAATTGGGAAAAGCTCTACGACACCGCTGCCGCGAAGATGGCTTCACCGGGTTGGGAGCAACAGGTTCTGACTCAGAGCAAGTTGGAGAAGGTCTTCCTCACCAACGACTTCGATGATCCGCTGAGTGGCTTCGACACCAATCTCTATGTGCCGTGCCTGCGAACCGACGATCTGGTCTTTCACTTCAGCAAGCCCGAAGTTCGAGCTCGACTCGAAAAGGCTGCCGGGACCAGTGTCACAAGTGTGACATCTCTGAAGAGTGCGATCTGCAAGTTGTTCGAGCACTTCACCAAGAACGGCTGCCGCGCCTGTGCGATTTCGTTGCCGCCCGATTTCTCTCCAATCAAGGTTGATTCGCTTTCAGCAGAGAAGGTGCTGCAGCAGTTGTTGGGCAACAAGCATGTGACCGCTGAGGATCTCAACATTCTGAGTCGGTTTGTGTTTTGGACGCTGGCCGAGTTCTGCGCCGAGTACAAGCTGCCGTTCGATTTGATGATCGGTGTGAATCGCCGCGTCTATCCGAGCGGCGTGCATCAAGGTCAGGACCTCTTCGATCAGCGAACGTCGCTCATTCTTTACAAAGACTTGTTCAACGCGTTTCCACAGGTCACGTTCCCGGTCTCGGTGTTGGCGCAAGTCAGCAACCAAGAGTTGGTCAGTTACTCGTGGATCTTCCCGAACGTTGTGACCAACGGACATTGGTGGTACTCGAACATCCCGGCTTACATCGAGCTGGATTGCCGCAGTCGGTTGCAGGCTGTGCCCATGACCAAACAAGTTGGGTACTACTCCGACATGTATAAGTTGGAGTTCGCATTGCCCAAATTTGGCATGTATCGGCGAATTTTGGCGAAGGTTTTGGCTCAGGACTTCGTTATGGAACGCGGCTGGTCTGAAGAGCGAGCTGTCGAGTTAGGCAAGCTCACACTTCGCGGCAACGTCGAGCGGATCTTCAACGTGTGAGCATGATCGAGCCATCTTCGCTCGATCCGAAAGTCGCTCGGCATACTCTCAACTTCTTCTTTGAAACTACTAACTCGGATGCATGTCATGGCCAAACTCGTCCTGCTTCACGAAGGCAAGGCGGTCCCGTTCGACATCAAAGGTGACGACACCGTGATTGGTCGTCTGCCCGAGTGCGACGTGCAGCTCAATACGAATACTGTCTCGCGGAAGCATGCGAAGGTTACTCGTGTTGGCACCCAGTACTTCGTCGAGGATCTTGGCAGCGGTAATGGCACGTTCGTGAACGGGCAGCAGATCAAAGAGCGAGTTGCCATCAACAATCAGGACCGCATTAAGCTTGGCCCGATGTTGTTGCGATTCGAATGTGAAGGAGCTGCTGCTCCTCGCGCTGCGGCACCGGCTGCCAAGCCTGCTGGCGCGCCGAAGACTCCATTTCGAGGTGGCGACGATTTCGGCGGAGATGACTTCGAAGCGACGGTCAATCTGGCTGCGGATGAAGAAGACGCCGACGTCGACGACATGATTCAAGGGAACGTCACTGTTGGATTTGGCTTTGGCCAGATGAGTGTGAATCCCGAAGCGAAGTTGAAAGCCATCATCGAGATCTCGCGGGCTCTGACCGGCGAGACCGATATGGACAAGATCTTGCCGAAGGTGCTCGAAACGTTGTTTGGCATTTTCCCACAGGCGGATCGCGGCTGTGTGCTGCTTAAGAATGATGCCGGTCAGATGGTGCCTCGCGCTTACAAACATCGTCGCGCTGGCGAAGACGCGACCGTTAAGCTGAGTCGCACCATCGTCAACAAAGTGCTGACCGAAAAGACGGGCATCTTGTCAGCAGATGCGGCGAACGAATTCAGCGCGAGCGAGTCGATTTCAAATCTCTCAATTCGCTCCATGATGTGCGTGCCCTTGCTGGATAAGCAGGGAGAGCCGATCGGTGTGCTCAACATCGACACACAGAATCCGATGGCTCAGTTCCACAGTGAAGATCTTGAAATCCTGATGACGGTGGCCGGACAGGCCGCGCTGACTTACGAGAACGCTCGGCTGTTCAAGACCTACTTGGAGAAGCAGAAGCAAGATGGCGAAATGAAGATCGCCATGTCGGTGCAGCATGCGTTGCTGCCGTCGAGCCTTCCAAAGGTGCCCGGCTACAGCTTCTTCGCCAGCTACGACGCGGCACAGGCTGTCGGTGGCGACTACTACGACTGCTTCCGTTTGAATGACGATCTGATCTGTTTGTCGTTCGGAGACGTGGCCGGTAAAGGTGTGCCCGGTGCGCTGATCATGTCGCGCATCTCGAGCTGTGTGCAGAACGTCATGCCGTTCGTGCATGACCCTGCTGAGGCCATTCAGAAGATCAATAACCACATGTGCTCGAACATGGTCGAAGGCCGGTTCGTGACGTACTTGCTGATCGTGCTGGATGTGAAGAATCACAAGATGCGGATGGTCGATGCCGGGCACATGAGTCCGATGATTCACAAGCCCGACGGGACAATTGAAGAGTTTTCCGAGGACATCGTCGGGTTGCCGATCGGTGTGATGGAGGACTACCCCTACGAGTGCGTCGAACGTGATGTGCATCCAGGCGAACTGTTCTTGCTCTTCACCGACGGCGTCGATGAAGCGATGGACCCGAACGGCAATCTCTACACGCTGGAACGCATGCGTGACTTTGTGCTGAATGGTCCGAAGAAGGCCGATGAACTCGGCAAAGCGATGCTTGCCGACGTGCGCCGCTTCGCAAATGGTCGAGCCCAGAATGACGACATCACGATCATGACATTCAGCCGCGACGCGTAAGGAATCGGCCTGTGCCGGTCTGCTTTATTGAACGCAGCGTGTGCAGTTCGAAGCGACTCAACAGCGAGTCGGTCCGGTTTCAAGCCAGGCCGTATGTTGCCTTCTATCGCTGTAATATCTGATACACATAAAGAAAGCTGGGTTCTCCGCCATTCGTGTTGAATCTTGGGATGAAAAGGCCGTCGTCGAACTGGGCGTCGATTGCGGCCTTGATGTCTTTACTCTGCGTTCTCTGATTCTCTGTGGTGAAAGAATTCCTCACCGCAGAGCAGCAGAGAACGCAGAGAGCTTTCATCAAGACTGGTTGTAATCCGCTGGAAGCACCGGCCCTCTGCCATTTGTATTGATTCCGATGAACGAGCGTCGTCATCGCACTCCATAGAGGTATTCAACAGAGATGGCGGAGAGCCAAGAGTTGCGGGGATGCAACTCGTTCTTGATGTGACTTAACGTAGCTTTGCGACCGTAAAGTCGATCGCGTTGACGAGTCGATCGATCTCTTCACGCGTGTTGTAGAAAGCGAAGCTGGCTCGGACCGAGTTCTCGATCTTCAAGATTTGATGAAGCGGCATCGTGCAGTGGTGGCCGTGTCGAACAAAGACACCTTTGCTGTTGAGCCACTCAGCCAGGTCGTAGGACGACGCGCCCTCAATGGTGAAAGCGCAGATGGCACCTTTGTGTTCGATCGAAGGGCCGTGGATGGTCAGGCCAGGAATGCTGCCGAGTCCTTCATGGGCATAAGTCAGAAGCTGGGACTCGTAAGCGTGGATGCGGTCAAAGCCGAGGCTCGTCACGTAATCAATCGCGGTTCCCAGTGCGATCGCTTGCACGATTGGAAGTGTGCCGGCTTCAAACTTGGCGGGCGGGTCCGAGTACGTGGAGTGCGACTTGTAGACCTGAGAAATCATGTGGCCGCCGCCCATGAATGGGTTCATGTCGTCGAGCAATTCACGGCGACCGTAGAAGGCTCCGACGCCACTGGGACCGAACAGCTTGTGCCCGGATAGCGACAAGAAATCGATGCCGTCGTTGATCACCGATACGGCCTGATGCGGAACAGACTGAGCCGCGTCAACATGCATGAGAGCACCGACTTCGTGAGCGCGACGAGCGATTTCGGAGATGGGATTAATCGTCCCCAGCACGTTGGACATGCCGGTGATCGAGACCATCTTGGTTCGTCGAGTCAGGAACTCGTCGAGCTGATTGAGGTCGAGTCGACGGTCCTCGGTGATGGGAAGCCATCGCAATGTGGCTCCACGTTCGGCGCAGATCATCTGCCACGGAACGATGTTGGCGTGATGCTCCATTTCGGAGATCAGCACTTCATCTCCTGGCCCCAAGAACTTGCCGCCCCAGCCCCTGGCCAGCAGGTTGATCGACATCGTTGTGCCGGCGGTAAAGGCCACTTCTTCGCTGCTTGCGGCGCCGATCAAGTTGGCAACCTTGGCACGGCTGGCTTCGAGTTCTTCGTCGACTCGGGCACCGAACTCGTAAACCCCGCGATAGGCGTTGGCGTAGTAGTTCTCTTCGACTTCGCGTTCTTTATCGATGACGCATCGCGGCTTCTGAGCACTGGCCGCACTGTCGAGAAAGACTGGCAATGTGCCTTTGCGATACTTGCCTGACTCGAATGGTCGCAGCAGGATCGGGAAGTTGGCGCGGACTTCGTCGACGTCCCAAGTACTGTGTGCGGTGGCGGTCGACGATTCGGTCATGAGACTCAGAGTTCTGGGCGGCCAGGAGTCGCGAGCCGCTTTCGCGAGTGATGGAATGGAAGCAAGCCGAAGTTCGCGGGGCATGCCGGATGGACGGCGTTCACTGTTCGCTTCTCTGAAATGAGTTGCGATTCGACTTGTGGAATTAGCGGTCGGCCAAGGCTGACATCGCAATGTTGCGGACTCGCTTCACCATCCCCGAAAGCCCATTGCGTCGAGCCATGCTCAGGTGACGGTTCAATCCGAGGCGCGTGAAGATCGCTTCGATGTTCGTATCGAGGATCTTTTGAGCGGTATGCCCGGAATAGGCCAGCAGCACCACTGCGACGAGCCCTTTCACGATCTTGGCATCGCTATCGGCGATGAGATCGATCGACCCATCGTCAGAGAATTCAGCAGCCATCCAAACGTTGCTTTGGCAGCCATGCACCCGATTGTCTTCGGACTTCAATTCGGGAGTAATCTCTGGCAAGTCATCGCCCAAGTCCATGAGATATTCGCACTTCGACTCCCAATCACCGAGCTCGTCGAATTCCTCAATCAGGTCGTCCAACGTCATGGATAAAGCCAATGTCACGATGAGGATCTCCTGCGGATACAGCGTAAGTTCGTCGGGATGTTGGGGCCTCGGTCGACCTCTAGAGTTGTGTGAAGAGTCGATCGGAGGAGTTTTGACAGTATCGCTTGCGAAAATTGCCGAAATGGGTTTTCGGCATTCTAGAGACGACATCAAGTCCCGCAATTCGGAGCGTTGCAAAAAGTCGGACTCGTCCAGAGTTTGGCGGACTCAACACCATCTTCGCCAGCAAGTCTTAGTCGTGTTTGCGAGAATTGCCTCGTGAGTCAGCCGCTCGTCTCTCGAGCATAAGCCCGTTACGTTGTTCAACGCGCCCCACATTTGATGTTGGTTACGTGACCGCTCGCCGTGAGCTTTGATCGCCGTTCGCAGATGTTCTCGCTTTGCTTTCATGCTCGTGCCCTGGAGGTTTTCTGATGATCCAACTTGGCAGCTCGATCCCATCTTCCTCGTCGTCTGTTGTCGATCGACGGCAATTCCTGGCGACTACGCTCGCGCTGGCCAGTTCGACTGTCTGGGTTGAACCGAGCGTCGCTCAGCAATCATCTGGAAAAGTGAGGACCGTGCTGGGGCCAGTCGACCCTCAGGCAATCGGTGCGACTTTGATGCACGAGCACGCGCCGCTGGTGGATTGGTCGGAGCTGTATGAAGTCCCAATTGGACCTTATGCCGAGAAGCGAGATGAGATGCTCACGGCGACAACCAAGTTGCTGGCGGCGTTTCGAGATGTGGCAGCGAAGAAAAAATATCCAGGGCAAGTCGCGCTCGTGGAATGCACTCCGATCCGAGTGGGTCGCTATCCCGAGTTGATGGTCGAGCTCGCGAAGCAAGCTCAAGTTCATCTCATCGCCTGCACTGGTTTTTGGTGCGAGGCGATGGCTCCTCAGCATCCGTGGGCGCTGGAACTTGGGCGACAGAAAGATGGAGTTCAGCGCTTGGCAGATCTCTTCATTCGCGAAATCACGGAGGGCATGGAAGACCCACACGGCAAATGGGGAGAGAGATTTACGACGGTCAAGGCGGGCATCATCAAGTGCGCGACGAGTACGTGGCTCAGGCCGAGCGAACGACGCAATCACGAAGCGGCCGCTATCGCGAGTCGCGAAACCGGTTGCCCGATCACGACTCATACAACGGATGGCGGTGGCTTGGAGCAGGCCGAACTGTTTCTCAAGCACAAGGTTCGTCCCGAGAAGATCATCATCGGTCATCAAGGTAACAAGGACGATCGCACCGAAGACGAAGAGATCGAGTACCATCGTCGCATCGCTCAGTCGGGTTGCTATGTGCAATTCGATCGAGTGGGTAGCGGGACCAAGTACGGCCATGAAAAGCTGGCCCGCCAGATCCGCGCACTGGTCGAAGCGGGATTCGGCAAGCAAGTTCTCTTGGCTCACGATCATGTGCCGTACTTCTTCGGCGACTATGCGGCTGAGAAAAAGAAGGCCAGTAGTTGGAAGTTTGAAGAGTCGGACTTCACGATCGCGCTTACGAGTTTGCCCGAGGCCCTGAAAGCTGTGGGAGTATCGGACCAGCAAATCGAAATGATGCTGATTCACAATCCTCGTCGAGTTCTCGCGTTCTGAGATTTCGAGGCGACGGCTGCGGTGCTTCGTTTAGGTGACTCTCGCAAAATCGGGTGTGATGAGCAGTCGCGATGTCATCTTAGGCTGAATAGCATCGTTGTTCTGGCATCAAAGTCGATTGTTCTGTGGCTGATGGCTAGATTGACAGCAAGTTCATCACACGGCGCTTCGATCGCGCGACGTGTGGGTTTTCGAGTGATGACATCGGTTCGTTTTCGCTCGTCGCGCGCGGCACGACATGAGAGCCGGCTAGTGCGATCTCAACTGGGTATTTGAAGGGCGAAAAGTGGCGGACGTCGCGACTCCAACAATTGATGCAGACCTGTCGGACTTAGATCCGCAGGCTCGCGCGTTGATGGGTTCGGAGCCCTCTTTACCCGAGCAGGTCACTGCTGACGCAGCGGAAGTCTCGGCCGTCGAAATCTCGGAAGACGATCAAGCTGTGAACCCGGCTGAGGCGCTATTGCGAATCCGAGATGCCGTCATCGAGGGCTACAACACCGAAGTTGCCGAGACGTTCAAGCGATTGCTGACTCTTGCTGATGGACTTGATGAGCTGCAGCGTGCCTCGTTGGTGCGAGTCGATTCAACGGCTTGCCCGCGGAACACTGTCTTCGAGCACATTCGCCAGTACTTCGTGTGATATGACCCGGAGCTTGGTGCGGACCAAGAAACGCATCCCACTGAACGCTGCCTGGGTGGGCTTTGTGATTTAGGGACAACTGCTGAGAACTTATTGTGGCTCCGCAAGCAAACGGTCTGGTCTCGGTTTGTCGAATCGAAGCGTCATTTAGATGACCTCGGTCGCGACCGCGCGTTGCGGCTGAAGCAACTGGAAGAGTTGGAAGAGTAATTACAGACGATTGGGCAAAGCGAAGACTTTGGTGGCGAGCAAAGTGGTGTCGCTCTGCCTCCGGCAGCAACAACCGAAGAATTGTCGGCGTTGTTGATCGATCCTGCGGGATTGGCTGTGCCGCTAGTTCAAGAGCCCGTGGAGACAAAAGTCGTCGACTCGCGAACGAACGAAGATTTGATTCGGGAGCGACAACGCCTGGTCGAAGCGATCGAGGCCGGCAGTTATGACGAACAACTCGCGGGCAGCGGCAAATCGAGTACGGACTGTCGCACGCTGTTGCCCTCCGAGATGCACTCGGACGCAGAAGTTTGGAAAGCCATGCTGCGGCGGTATCCCGATCAAATGCGCTACCTGCCCCGAACGACGTTGGCTGCTCCGCAGTTCGCGCTGCAAATGCTGGAAGCTGGCGGAGCACTCGCGCAACGCGTCTCGGAGTCGTTGCCGGAAACGCTTCGAGGCGATCCGGGCTTTGTCCTGAAACTGGTCGAACAGAACTGGCGGTCGGCTCGAGACACCGCTGGCCCCGAGCTGCGAAACAATCCTGAACTCGCTCTGAAAGCGCTGCGGTACTTCGATCAAGACGTTCTCGAAACAGTCAATTGGCTCGGGCCTCAAGCTCGTGACAATGCCTTCGTGATGTCGACAGCGACATTGATGTGCCCTCCGGCGATCAAGCTCGCATCTGACCGATTGAAGGCCGATCGTGACTTCGTGCATGACGTGCTGACAGCTTCGTTCGCGCTCTGCGAGGAAGCCGCTCGGCGCGAGATTTCTAAGTCTCGCTTTGCCGGTGCTGCTAACTTCGATTGGCGTGTGACGCGGCGCGAAAACTCTCGCTTCCGAATTGCAAGTCGCAAAGACGCTTGGTCGGCGGTGCAAGCCATACTCGAAAACGTTTCGGAGGGGCCGCGCAACGACGAAGCCGTCATGATGGTGGCGATGCTACATGACGGTCGCGCGATGCAGTTTGCGTCCGCACGACTGAGGATGTCGCGCCAGTTTGTCGCGTCTGTGTTTTCGACGATGTCCGATCAACAGTATCCCGAGCAGTTGGAAGAGTCGGTCTCTTCGATGTGCTCGCTGCTTGATCCGAGTCTGCGAGATGATGATGAGATCGCGATTCTTGCTATCGAAGCCTCGAGCGGCCGCATGGCGATGGATTGTTGGTCCGAGCGGCTCTTGTCGAACCGCGACTTCGTCCTGAGAGCATTAACACTGTGTCTGTATCGCAAGCCGCTACTCGCCGCTGCGTCGATGAACCTCAGGGGTGACGATCAGATTGTGATGACCGCGCTGGCGACTGATGGCAGCGCGATTCAAGCGGCCGCGACCAAGTTGCAATCCGATAAGCGGTTCATCGTTAAGGCTATTAATGCGTCAGCGTCGGCAGAGAACTTCAACGAGACTCTAACGCTGATTCGGCATCACTACGGCGACTATTTGCCGTCGAGTGCCGATGGATCTGACGATCGCTACTTCGCGTCGTGTCGAAACCAAATCATGATCATCGATTTGGCCGACTCATTACGAGTCGATCGCGATGTGGCGATGGCGAATCTTGAAGTCGGCGGGTTTGCTAAAGGCACCGGACCGTCTCTGCTCAATGACACGAAGTTCGCTGCGGATGCGATTTCAAACTTCGCTCGCAAGGCTGCTTATTCGCTGCTGCGAAATCGGATCGGTGAGCGGTTGCTGTCGTTCTTGCCGGATCGCGTTCGTGACAACGAAGACGTCATGCTGATCGCGATCAAAGAGCAGGGGGCATTGGCGAGGTTTGCGTCAGCTCGATTGAAGGTTGATCCGAAGTTTAGCGTCAAAGCGATAGCCGTCTCAGAGAATGCTTCGGCAACGATCGAGCACCTTTCGAAGTCGATGCGAGACAATCACGAGGTGATGGAAGCGACCGCGCGCGTTAACGCTGATCTCGCGGTGCTCTTTGCATCTGACCGCTTGAAGAATGACGAACTCTTTGCGGCGACTGTTTTGCAGTCGGCGACTAATCCCGATCGGTTGCGTTCGAAGTTGGTTCGGCCAGCTCCCGCTGTCGTCCGATTTGATGCTCAACGCAATGTTGGTGGCAGCGGAATGACAGCCGCAGATTGGTGGGCTGTTGTGGTTGTGGTGCTCGGAGCTTTGCTGTTTGGGTATGTGTTCGTGGCACTGCCTGAATTCAAAGAACTCGCGACGGGCACCACCTTGCTGCAAGGCTCGATTGCGTTCTTGCTAGGAATGGGCTTGCTGTTTGCGTTGAATCAAGTGCGAGTCAATCGGCGAACAGCGAAGGTCACGTCTCCTGCGGCAACGTTCGGCTACGGAGATTTCTCGAACGACGATAACTCGGCGGTGAATTACACACGCGCCGGTGAGCTCGATGATTTGTCGACGTCCGATCGACATGTCGAAGGTGGGTCTGCGGACGTCACTCATTGAAGCTGACTTGTCCGTAACGATCCGAACCGTGGTGAATTCACGGAGTGTCGGTTCGGTCTTAGACTTGAGGCTGTCGGCGTCTCGTGGTCGTTATTGGCGAACCATCGAGATGTCGCCGAATTACTGACTTCAAGTGACCCACTGGATTCCTGACATGATGAGTTCGTCGGCGACATTGACCGAGTCTCTCTCCGACGTTGAGGGCTTCTCGGCAGAAGAACTCGCCGCGTTTCAACGGGATGGATTCGCCATCGTTCGAGGCTTGGCTGGCGTCGACTGGATCGATCGCATGCGGACCGTGACTCGCGAGCATCTCGAACGCGAATTGCCACCGGTCGAATTCGAAGCCGAGGTTCATTATCCAGGCTCGCCAGAATCGCTCGATTCTCCTGGCGGGCACACAGTTCGGCGACTGAAGCAAGCTTTGTCACGCGACATCGTATTCACAGAATGGGTCAGTCGCCCCGACATTGTGACTCGCTTGGAACAATTGCTAGGCGACCGCGTCTATATGCCGTTGGCTCATCACAACTGTGTGATGACCAAGCAGCCGGCTTACAGCAGCGACACGGGTTGGCATCAAGATGCCCGCTACTGGTCCTTCACGAAGCCCGAGTTGGTGAGTGTTTGGTTGGCGCTTGGGACGGAGATGCCTCGAAATGGTTGCTTGTGGGTGATTCGTGGCTCGCATCGAATGAACATAGATCGGTCGCGCATTGATGAGTTGCTCTTCTTCCGCGCTGATCATCCCGAAAACAAACCGTTAATTGAGCAGGCTGTTCCCGTCGAACTCGCACCTGGAGACGTACTCTTCTTTCATGCCAAGACCTTGCATGCGGCCTCTCGGAATCACACTGATGTGCCAAAGTTCTCCGTCGTCTTTACATTCCGTGGAGCAGACAATCCGCCACTTGCAGGAAGTCGTTCAGCGGCTTTGGGCGAATTGCTTTTGCCAAGTCCGCCCCGCGTTGGTGTTTCCAACTAACTAAGCTGACTGGCCGTTAAGAGACTCGCTGGCAGTTTTAGTTAGATCGCTCCTTCTCTTCTAAATCACGCAAAACAAGATGCCAGAACGCCCCGACAAAGGGACTCGCACTGCAGATACCAAGAAGACCGGACGCGCTGCGTCTTTCGGTCGTTATCGCATTGAGCGAGAAGTCGGTGCTGGCGGTATGGGAACTGTTTATCGAGCGGTTGATTCGCAGCTCAATCGCGTCGTAGCTTTGAAGATTCTGCCGAAGGACAAGGCGAAGAATGAACTGCTTGTGAAGCGGTTTCAGTCCGAAGGCAAAGCTGCAGCCGCTCTGCGGCATGAAAATCTCGTTTGTGTCTTCGATACCGGAGAAGTGAGCGGGGCTTTGTACATCGCGATGGAGTTCGTGCAGGGCATCGATGGCCAAGAGCTCGTGGTTCGCGATGGGCCCCTATCGGTCGAGCGATCGTTGAACATCATCAAGCAGGTTGCGAAGGGGCTTCAGCATGCTTATCAGCACCACATCGTTCACCGCGATATCAAACCCTCTAATCTACTGATCGACTCAAACGAGCACGTCAAACTCGCTGACTTTGGGTTGGCTCGTTCGCTCGACGAGGAAGAAGAAACGGGAATTACGCGAGCCGGAACCACTGTCGGCACGGTCGATTACATGCCGCCGGAGCAGGCTCGAAACAGCAAAGATGCCGACTTTCGGAGCGACGTCTACGCACTCGGTGCGACCTGGTATTTCTTGCTGGTTGGCAAGCCGCCGTTTCCTGAAGGCGATGTTCTCAACAAGCTCAATCAGCATGCGAACGATGCACCGCCAGACCCTCGCAAGTTCAACTCGGACATTCCGTTGGGAGTGGTGGATGTCATTCACAAGATGCTGGCGAAAGCTCAACGCGACCGATACCAGACGCCTAGCGACCTGCTCGATGACCTCGGACGCATCAACCTCGATGAGCGAGAAATCAACTACAACTTGATCGCCTCATTGGGTTCTGAGGGTGATGACGATGATGGTCACGGAAATCCCAAACGCCGGTCTAAAACACAAGGGCGAGAAGAACGCGTCTTGAGCACAGGCGCTCGCGGGCGGTCTGAGAAAACAAGCAAAGTCAGCGATCGTCCCGAACGTCGTTCTCGATCTAATGACCGCGAAACACGTCGCGACGCCGAACGTTCAACTCGACGGGGCGGCAAATCGAACGACGAAGATACTCGTTCGGAACGAGACGCAACGACTTCGGTTGAGAGCCCAAATCGCGACGGGACATCGTTACGAAACTTACGCCGGCAGCGGCACAAATCGGTAAATGTTTCTGTCGACTCCAAGAAGCTAATCACAATTGGAATAGTGCTTGTCGGAGTCTTGATTGCTTTGGTCGCTGGTTCGTCTTTGTTGAAGCAAGCTCAGCAACAGATTCAGCAGCCTGGAGTGTCGCCGGTGTTGGTGCCGCAAACCTCGGATTCGATAAGTGAACCCTTAAAACGCAACCGGCCTCAAAAGTTGAGCGAGTGAGCGAGGCTTCAATGTTCGAGTTGGTGATCGTCAAATCAAATGGCGAAGAAGTCGCGAGGCATCCACTGCGTGCCGAGCGCAGCACGCTGGGGCGATCTGAATCCTGCGAAATTAGCTATCAAGGCGATACGCAGCTTTCGAAGCAGCATGTCTTGGTGGAAGACCTTGGAGACTATGTCGCCATAAAGAAACATCCAGCGGCTCGCAATCCACTCTATTTCCATGGCCACGAGGCATCTGAGTTTGAGCTTAGAGCGGACGATCATTTCGCGATTGGCGAGACTACCTTTCGGCTGATTCAGTCGGGAACTGCGGAAGAATCATCGGCCGAGCACATGCTCGAAGAGATGACTTTCGATCCTCGGGTTCTGCGAGCAATTCCATTTTCGGATGCAGAAAAACGAATTGAGGTTCTCACTCATCTACCGCGCGTCATTCTTGGAACTCGCACGAACGAGGACTTTCAATTGCGAGTCGCGCAGCTTCTGCTGACGGGTATACCGCGTGCTGAAGCGGTCGCAATCGTCGAGCCTACAGCGACAGGAATTGACGTCTTGAGTGGAGAACGCAGAACTGAGACTGCGGGTTCGATACGTCCGAGTGCTCGACTAGTCCGTGAGGCCGTGCTGACGAGTCGACGCAGCGTTTTGCATCTTTGGGAACCAACGGAATCTGACACCCGATACACCGTCATTGCTGAGTTTAATTGGGCGTTCTGCACTCCGGTTCTTGTTCCGGGTGAACCGCCACGTGGCTTGTACGTCGCTGGCAGTCACGGGCTTGATAGTGGTGTCATTTCAGCATCGGGATGCGGTGCCCAATTACAGGCAGATGTGCGATTCACCGAGCTTGTCGCCGAGATTATTAGTTCTCTCCGGCGACTTCGCGCACTCGAACGCCATCAAGCCGGGCTGCGACAATTCTTCGCCCCCCCGATACTGGAGGCTCTCGGAGAAGATCTAAATCCTGACTTCCTCGAACCACGTGAATGCGATGTCACAGTTCTGTTTTGCGATCTTCGCGGTTTCAGCCAGAAAGCTGAGATCGAAGCTGCGAACCTGAAAGGATTACTCAGTAGAGTTAGTCAAGCATTAAGCGTGATGACGGAGCAGATCCTTGAGTTCGGGGGAGTTACCGGAGATTTCCAAGGAGACGCGGCACTTGGGTTCTGGGGCTGGCCATTAGCATCCAGCGATGCTCCCTTAAATGCATGCAAGGCTGCTTTAGGGATTCGGCGTGCATTTGAGCTAGCAGCTTCTACCCCCGGTCATCCGCTTCAAGATTTCCGAATGGGAATAGGCATTGCTCATGGCCGCGCTGTGGCAGGTAAAATCGGTACTCAAGACCAAGTAAAAGTGACGGTTTTCGGCCCTGTGGTAAACCTCGCAAGCCGCCTCGAAACGATGACATCACAACTTAGAGTGCCAATACTCTTAGACGAGACGACCGCAAATCTCGTGCGTCCTAGGCTAGCGCATTCTGTTGGAAGGCTTCGAAAGCTCGCTCGCGTTCTTCCGGTTGGCATGGAAACCCCGGTCATGGTAAGCGAACTTCTTCCCTCAAGTGTAGAATATTCGCTCCTAACGGATGAGCATATTCAACAGTTTGAACGCGGAGTCGACCTCTTTATTGCCGGACAGTGGGAGGATGCGTGGCAATGCCTACACGCTATGCCTGCTGTGGACAGAGCCCCTGATTTTCTCTCAATGCCAATTGTTCAAAACAACCGAACGGCTCCCCCGGAATGGGATGGAATAGTTCGACTCGTCCGAAAGTAATATTAAGAAAATCCAGGCGTAGAAAAAACGGCATCGTGGAGATCTCGAATTAGGTAATAACATGCAAAATAGAGAAATACTAATCGGCGTCACTGGTGGGATCGCTGCGTATAAGATCGCTGATTTGACTAGCAAACTCGTTCAGGCCGGGGCTTGTGTTTCCGTGGTGATGACCATGGCGGCAACCAAGTTCATTGGACCAGCAACGTTTGAAGCTTTAACCGGTCGTCCCGTCTACACAGACTTGTTTTCACCAGTCGAACATTTTCGCGGAGAACATATCGGGTTAGCCAAGCGAGCTGAATTGTTCGTTGTAGCACCAGCGACGGCAGATTTTCTCGCCAAGTTGGCGAACGGGCATGCGGATGATCCGGTTTCTACACTTGGTCTAACCGTCACGTGTCCTATTATGCTAGCTCCGGCAATGAATACTGAAATGTGGAAGAAGCCGTCTGTGGCAAGAAATATTCGACAGTTAGAATTGGATGGAGTTCATATTATCCAACCGGGCTCAGGCTGGCTAAGTTGCGGGCAGGTCGGAGCCGGAAGAATGAGCGAAACGTCGCAAATTCTTGAAGTCATTCGAGCCCAATTTTCGAACCCTCAATTGTGAATCGAACCGCCTGGATGCCTTAGATTGTGATTTTGGGCTTCGTTCCGCGGTTTAGGGGTTCAAGAATGGCTCGGTTACCGCAGTGTGTTTGATGGCAATCTCCTAGGAATGATAAAACCTGATTCCACAATAGTTTGTGGCAATTCAAATCGCCGATGGATGGCAAGTGGCGAGTGGCCAGCCACGCATTCAAATCTCGGCTTTAGACTCAACTGATTGGACGACGCCAGCAAATCCGCAACAATGCGTGGTGACGTGACGTCTGCGAGTCGTCGGAACGGGGCATTCCTCGGGAAAATATAAGCGTCGTGTTTGCGGAGTCGGGAGAGCAAAATGGATGGCAGTGAAGTTCTTCGTGTCGTCGATGCGATTCATCGCGATAAGAACATTGAGTCCGAAATCGTCTTCGAGGGGATTGAGCAAGCAATTCTCTCGGCAGCTCGTCGGCACTTCGGTGAATCCTCGACCATTTCGTGCGCAATAAATCGTAAATCGGGTGATGTATCTTTGTCCACAGACGGGGTGCAGCAGTCCTCAGAAGTAATCGGCGATATTCTTGGACGCGTGGCAGCGCAGACCGCCAAGCAAGTAATGATTCAGAAAATCCGAGAAGCTGAACGCGATGCGCTGCTTCGAGAATTCGACGCACTCAGAGGGCAGGTAATTTCTGGTCAGATCGTGCGAATCGAATCTGGAGCAGCAATTGTCAATATCGGCAAAACTGAAGCCGTTCTGCCGAGGAGCGAGCAGATCTCTGGCGAAACCTTAAGAACGAATGAGAGAGTTCGAGCAGTTGTTCTCGAGGTTCGAAAGGCGGGAGCCAGAGTTCGTGTCGTGCTATCTCGAACACATCCAGAGTTTGTACTTCGCTTGTTTGAGTCTGAGATTCCGGAAGTTGCTGAGCGGATTATTGAAGTGCGATCTTTGGCTAGGGAAGCTGGCTACCGCTCTAAGGTTGCTGTCTCCTGTCTTGACGCAAAGATTGACCCCGTCGGTGCCTGTGTTGGCATGCGAGGGGCAAGAATTAAGGGAATTGTTGACGAATTAGCTGGTGAAAGAATTGATATTATTCGCTGGAACGACTCCTTGCGAGATCTAGTTCCAAACGCGATGCAACCGGCGGAAGTTGAGGATGTCATACTTTGCCCCATGCTTGGCCGCGTCATCGTGTTAGTCCGGGACGATCAGCTCTCATTAGCGATAGGGAAGCGAGGCCAGAATGTTCGGCTTGCCTCCAAACTTATCGGTTGGGACATAGAAGTGATGACTCAGGCAGAGCTAGATGAGCAATTAGTTAAATCTGTCGGGGCATACTCGCAGATCACAGGAATCTCCGAGGAGTTGGCGGAAAGTCTAGTTTCCCAAGGGTTCTTTACCTATTTCGACCTATCAGTAATAGAACCAGTTGATCTGGCTGAGTTGAGTGGCTTGACTCCCGAAGAATGCGAATCAATCATTGAGTACGCCGATCAGGAAGCCGCCAAAGCCGAACGCGACGAAACGCGGGTAAAACATGAAGCTTCTTCTATCGATGACTAGCTCGCAAAAACTAGAAGTCGATGATTGCAAGAGGCTTGTGTTAAGGGCTCATCAACTGTCGAAGGGCGGAGCTGGGCATGCTGATCTGGGTTGTTGAAGCAAATTCAAGGCGATTGGGGTTCAATGGGGGACGTTCAGACTAAAATCCGTATCTTTTCCTTAGCTAGAGAGCTGGGAATAGACAGTAAACTGCTGATCGCTCAATGCAATGAGGCCGGTATCCCTGTAAAGAGTTCCGCATTGGCAGCGATCTCTCCTGAAGAGAAGCAAATTTTGCTGGGCCATCTCCAAGCTAAGAGTGGTACGACAAGACTACCTGCGCCAGCCGCCCCCGCGGTTCAACGGCCGACTCTCAATCAAGTCCTAGGTGACGTTAGAGATATCCACAGGGATCGTTCTCGTCGGTCGCTCAATGAAGAATCGCCTGATTCCGATTCCATAACTCCCATTGAATTAATCGCCGCGAGTATAGACAGCGATCCGGCTGTGCTTGAGGTTGCGAATAATGTTGCACCCTGCGAAATAGCTCCGAGTAAGGAGCCGGAAGAATCCGCGATTGAGGTGTCGCAAGAATCTGCCGTTGACGATGCTGTTGCACATGAAGTGCCACAAGCCTCATTTGTCGCTAACGCGATGCCACGTCCAAAAGCGGTGTCTACAATTGCCCCGATTGCCTCGCGAATGCGCGAAATGCGTCCAGTTGGGTCAGGAAGTGAGGCGGCGCGATTTGGCGTAAAGCAACCGAGTCGAGCGAAGCCCAGTTTGCCAGCGCTAGCTGAAATGCCGGCATTTAAGGCGAAGGCCCCGTCACGCGATGTCGATGTTGAACAAAAGGTTCAACGACCTGAGATTAAGCTGACTCCGGATCAATGGAATGCTAGCGGAGGTTCTCTACACAGCCCTCTCGCTGCACGAATGAAACAGGCAGAAAAAGGCAACGACGACGCATCGAAAGAAAAACAAAAGACTTCCCAAAAACGGAAAACAGACTTTCCGGATGTTAGCACAAAAGCAGTTTTCACTGCGGGTGAGGATCCTGTTGACGAAACGCCACGACAAAGACGCGCACGAAAGAATGCTGCTACGGCCAATGACTCGGAAGACGAAGACGTATCGCGCCGAAATCGGGCTCCTCGATTTAAACCAAAGGTTAAGTCAAAGACCCCTCAACTAAAAGCAACAGCAAAGATTGAGTCTCCTATCCTAGTTCGTACCCTCTCAGAAGCTGTTGGACGTCCCGCAAAGTCGATCTTGGCCGCGATGTTAAAGAAGGGATCGCTCCTTACCATTAACGATGTGATATCGGATGATAACGCTTGGGAGGTCTGTCTTGAGCTGGGTGTTGAACTTGAAATCACAAAGGCTCGTTCTTACGAAGAGGATCTAGAAGAGATCTATTCTTCACCGGATCCGGTCGAAACACTCCAGCCAAGACCGCCAATTGTCACCATTCTTGGGCACGTTGATCATGGAAAGACTACGTTGCTCGACAAGTTGCGATTGACAAATATCGCTGCTGGCGAAGCCGGAGGGATCACCCAGCACATTCGAGCATATCAAGTTAATCACAACAGCCAATTGATTACTTTTGTGGATACGCCAGGGCATGCAGCGTTTGGTGAAATGAGAGCTCGCGGAGCAAACGTAACTGATATTGTAGTGCTCGTAATCGCAATCGACGATAGTGTCATGCCTCAAACTGTTGAGTGCATTAGTCACGCCAAGGCATCTGGCGCACCGATAATAGTCGCTTTAAATAAATGCGATATTCCCGGCGCAGCCCAGAAAGAGCAAAAGGTTCTTACTGATCTTGCAAATGCCGGAGTGCAACCTCACGAATGGGGCGGCGATGTAGAAGTTATTCGAACATCCGGTGTGACCGGACTGGGTTTGGATACGTTGCTGGAGACAATCTCGCTCACATCTGAGTTGAACCAATTCTCTGCAAATCCTTCACGCGAAGCGGTCGGGGTATGCCTTGAAGGTTTTCGCGATGAGGGAGTTGGGCCTATCGCATGGTTGATAATCCAAAATGGTACACTTCGAATAGGGGACGTAGTGCTCTGCGGGGCTACATATGGTAAGATTCGTTCTATTTATAACGATCGGGGCGAATCGGTCGTTTCAGCGGGACCGGCAACTCCGGTTAAGATTTCCGGGTTACTAGATGTGCCTGGAGCTGGGGATCGTTTGTTTGTGCTAAATGAAATTGACCTCGCCAGGGAAATTGCGAGCGATCGTCGATCGAAGGGGCGTCATGCTTTACTAGCAGGTCGTCGTCGCCCACATACTCTTGATGACGTTCTAAATGCCGCCAAGCGAGGTATCACGCAGCAACTGAACCTTGTTATCAAGGCGGATGCTCCTGGCTCCATCGAGGCGCTCCGGCACGAGATCGGGCGAATTGAACATCCTGAAGTGCAAGCACGTGTCATTCACGATGCAGTCGGGGGTGTTAACGAAAGTGATGTCTATCTCGCATCTGCCTCAGATGCAGTGATACTCGCATTTCATGTCTCTATGGACGATCGAACCCAGCAGTTAGCTGAACAAGAAGGGGTAGAGATTCGTCGCTATAGTATTATCTATGAAATAACTGATCATATTAAGAGTGTTCTCGAGGGGATGTTGAAGCCTGAAATAGTTCGTCAGACGACTGGAAGGGCAATTGTGCTTCAATCGTTTGGCATTACTAAAGTTGGAACGGTGGCTGGGTGTAGGGTTTTGAGCGGCCAAATCGAAAGAAATCATAGGATCTCCATTATTCGGGATCAGCGAATAATTGGTGAGTATGGAATTGCATCGTTGAAAAGACACAAAGACGATGCGAAAGAAGTTCGCGAAGGCATGGAATGCGGTCTTCGGCTCGAGGGATTTAATGACATTAAGGACGGAGATCTTTTGGAAGCCTTTAAAATGGACCATGTAAAGCGAACTATTGATTAGATGTTGGTTACTTTTATTGGCTCTCTCTCTGTAATTATCATGAATTCAAATGGCAACGAAACCTGTATCAGCAATCGACAAGCAATCTGTGGTGGTGAAGTTGACGAAGGCTCTCGGGCGGGCGTTTGAGACGCCTCAAAACGTGTCCTCTCTGCCGTTCTTGGAGTTGCTCCTTTATGCGATTTGCGCAGAAAACGTTGATCATGACTCTGCCCAACGCGCATTTGAACGGTTAAGAAGGAGTTTTCTGGACTGGAACGAGGTCCGCGTAACCACTCTTGCAGAGTTGGAGAACGTTCTTGGCCAACTTCCTGACGGTGCCGCTAAGAGTTTGCGCATTAAGCATTTGCTGATGCACGTGTACGATCATCAATATTCTTATATTATGGATTCCGTGCGAAAGCGTACGATTGAGTCGATACATCGGCAGTTATCCCGGATTAAATATTTGACGCCATTTGTTCGCAATTATGCTATTCAGATTGGCCTTGCAGCACACGTCCTTCCTTTTGATCGGTGCATGTTGGATGTCGTTGTTTGGTTAGGGCTAATTCCTGTAGGGGTACGGGAAGATGACGCGTCTGAATTGCTGAAACCTTTGGTTAAGAAGCCTGATGGAGTGAATTTTTGTTTTTTAATTAAAAGTTTTTCCGTGTCTAAACATTTTGTGCGTGTCTGGAAAGCGAACGCTGGATCTGGCGAGGCAATTGGAGAGCTTGAATCGGCACCCAATAGACTTCAGGCGGCTTTAAGTGGTGATTCGGCCTCTGCTACTGGTGCCTTGCACCGTCGAAAGGGCGAAAGATTGACGATTGCTAGAAAACCGAGGGCGAAAAGTCCTACTAAGGACTCCGCTTCGGTAAGTCGTAAGAACAATCGACAGTCTCCTGAGAAGTGATTGTGTCCCGCTTCGGTATTCAGGGATGTGTTGTTTGCAAGACTAGCAGCCTATTGAAATTCGTCGGGTACGTTTCCAATGTGCCCGAATTTGCAGTGTTTCTCATAGTAGATCGCGCTTCACGTGTTTTTCAACAGGGTGCTCGAGTCGGTTCGTTTGTGTTTTGGGGACTTGACTAAGGTGAGGACTCAGCCCGCGAGTATGCTGAGCGTCAGCGTTTCAGGCGAATGAGTCTAGTCTCGGGTCTGTTTGGGCATTGTGTTTTATTGAGCATCAGCACGGGGATTTTGGATCAACTCGAAATAGTTACTCCCATCGTGTCGAGATGATCCAGAATAAGCCCGTCAACCGAACCGACTTCATCTGAGTCTCCGGTTTTTTCAATCAAGCCCTTTCAACGTCCATACGGCTGAGTGCAGTGACTTACTCAGATGGGAAATTATTAAAGGCGGTTTTGGCTAGGAGCCTGTCCGAGAATTCTGCCGGAGATTGGCGAAGTGGGCTTGGCAGCGGGGGTAAGATTTCCTCCAATCATTCGCCCGTGAGGGACGTGAGTCTTCGAGGATGTCGCCG
>OMIV01000217.1 GCA_900299185.1 Planctomycetaceae bacterium | reverse complement strand
GTGCCCACGAGCCAGGGGAACTCGCTGCCGCGCTGTCGGTCGTTGAAATGAATGCTCGGCACTTCTCGCACGGGCACGCTGAGTTCCGAACGTCGCACTTCGAAGACCGCCGTTCCGGGCGTCAACGACTTCAAACGTCCGAAGAGCAGTTCGTCGGAACCTCGGCGCAATGCATCATGCTGCCGCTCGGTCACGAGCAGCGGCGCGGGCTTGGGAACGACGGCTTGCACGAAGGTCGGACCGAATTCGTAAGAGGACTCACGGCCGAGATCTCGCTGTAAGTTCAATTCCAGCAAGCCCTGCGAAAGCGATCCGTGCGAGACGACATCGCTATTGATCGCCACTAGAAATTGATCGCCGTGCAGGAGTGCTCGCAGACAGAAGCGAGCATCTGGCACGGCGAGCTTCATGGGGGCTCGCGCTGCGGATGTCGAAGCTGATCGAGTTGTGACGAGTAGCTCGTGGCCCGGCCCAGCTCGACGCAATTCGAGTTCGCAGCGCGGCACGTTGCTTCCGAAGTTGAAGCTCAAGGACAGAACTTCTTGAGGCTTTGCTGGCACGCTTAGCCAGACAACGACTTGCCCGCGCGAGAGCGGTTGGTCCCAACTCAATCGCGCGGCTCGATCGAGCTGTGTCAGGTGACCGAGCGCGGAGTCGACTCGTCGCGCGAGCGGTTTGTGATTGGCATCGCGCCACAGATTCGAAGTCGTTCCGATGTCTTCATCACCAGCGAGCGTGCTCAGGCCCGGAGTGAGTTCGATCTGAGCCAGCGAGCCGACATCCAGCCGCAACAACGAGCCGCCGTTGGGACGTTGGAGTTCGAGCTTCTTCTCGTCCGCACGGATGATTGCTCCGGTGAGACGGTCGCCGTTCGCGAACTCAACAACACTCAGCGGGGCAGGGGAGAGCGCGTCTTGAATGCGGTTCGGTCGATCGAGTCGCTCAACGTCTGCCAGAGCCTTGCCGTTCGATAGTACGAGTCGCTGACGGTCACTCGATGCGACGAAATGCACGGGCTCAGAGCGACCATCGGCGAAGCGAGCTTGGAAGCTTGGGCCGATTCTGGATGCTGTTGGGTCGGCGGCTCGTGAGTGAACTGGCAACGTGATGAGTAAGCCGCATAGCCACAACGTGCTCGCTCTCCGACAAACGTCGAACCAAGCGACTGCTTCGGTGAGTGGCGTGATGCGATTCATGCGGCTTCCATGAAGCACAGTTGCGGGATGCATTCGAAAGACTCTGAAATCGTCAGTCTCTCGCGAGAGCGTTGCTCATGCTACGACATCGCGAGCAGAGTCCTAGGGCAGCGCTTTTATTGAGATAAAAAGTGGAAGCGTTGTGACATCAAATTTGGCAAGTCATCCGAGTATCGTTTGAGGTCGAGATAACTTCCCGTCGCCCTTAAATCATTGAGATATCCATGATTCGAAACTTGCTGCTGCTTGTCGCTGTTCTGTCGGGGGCCATTGTTAGCGCGGCAGATCGACCGAATGTGCTTTTCATTTTTACGGACGATCAATCATTCAAGACGGTGGGTTGTTTTCCGGGGAGCTATCCGTGGGTGAAGACTCCCAACATCGACGCGCTGGCTCGGTCTGGAGTCCGCTTTGATGCGGCGTACCTCGGGGCGTGGTGTATGCCGTCACGAGCGACGTTGTTGACCGGTCATCTTCCGCATGGCATTGAATCGATGCGGATGGAAGGGACTTATCCGGGCAGCACGTATGACCCTCAGCAAGCTCGTTTCTGGCCGAAAATTTTTCGTGAGCGTGGTTACCACACGGCTCAGATCGGCAAGTGGCATACAGGGACCGATGCCGGGTTCGGTCGTGATTGGGACCATCAGATTGTGTGGAATCGACCGAAGCATCCTGAGAACGCCGGTGCTTATTACGACAACCAACTGCTGGCCGTGAACGGTGAAGAGAAGACGGTTAAGGGGTACTCGACCGACAACTACACGCGCTGGGCTTGCGACTACATCAAGGGCGAGCAGCGCGATCCTCAGAAGCCGTGGTACTTGTGGCTGTGCTACGGCGGAGTGCATGGACCGTCTCATCCAGCCAAGCGACATCTGGGAGCGTACCGCGATGCTCCGGTGCCCGTTCCAGCGGACATCTTTCCTCCGCGAGTCGGCAAGCCGAAGTATCTCGATCTGACTCAAGCGTGGTCGGCTGGTCCCAACGGCATCCCGCTGATGGGCAAGAACGGTGAAAAGTTTGGAGATGAAAGCGGGAAGAGCACCAAGACTTATGCGGACTTTGTTCGGCAGGTGAATGAGTGCGTGTTGTCGTTGGATGAAGGCATCGGACAGGTACTGGCGACACTCAAAGAGACCGGCCAGCTTGAGAACACATTGGTGGTCTTCACCGCTGACCAAGGCTTCTCGATGGGTGAGCATGGCTTCCGCACAAAGCTCGCACCGTATGACGCTAACGTCCGCTCGCCGCTCATCATCAGCCGACCGGGCCATGTGCCGCAGGGCCGGGTGTGTCAGCAAGCTGTGACCAGTCAGGACTTAGTTGCCACGTTCTTCGGGCACTGTCGTCTCGATCTGCCGTGGAGAATGCACGGTCGCGATCTGACTCCATTGTTGCGAGATCCCGAACATGCGGACTGGCCTCACGCCGCGCTTTTCGAACATACCGGTCATCACTTTGGAAGCGACGTGGCCAAGTTGCTGGCTGAGCATGGCGACGCGACTCATAGCAACGTGCCGTGGTGGTTCGCGGTGAGGCAAGGTCGTTTTAAGTACATCCGCAACCTGGCCGAGGACATGCCTGAGGAGATCTATGACCTGCAGGCTGATCCCGAGGAGCTAAAGAATTTGGTGGGCTCTGATGCCGCGCTGTTGAAGCGGTTGCGTGAAGTGTTCATGGCCGAGATGAAACACAGCGGCGCGACATTTATTGAGCATCTGCGATAGCTCTTCGGGACTCGACTCCCAGATCGACTCTGTCGGTTAGTGATTTCATCCGCGTGAGACATATCCGTGTGAGAGAGGGCGGACCAAGAGACGCGGCTCTCGCCCATCCGTCCTCACACGAACATCTCCCGCACGGATAGACCATCAGAGCCATTGGCCAACTGATCACTAGAACGAGCCGAGCAACTGAAGGAGAGCGTTCGAATTGGCTGGAGATGGCAGAGAAGCCTGTGTGTCGTTGCGTTTTGGCAACATTGTCAGTCACCGGCGCCTGACTGACGCGACATTTCGGTGCGAGTTCAACTCCCACGACTCTGCTTCACGACACTCGGAACAAGCCCGTTTGACATCCCTCATGTGTGACGTAGGTTAAAGGTGCGAGTTCTGAGTGGACGGGATTCGGCGGGCTAGGCGGGCCGTCTGGAACCCCTTCCTAGATGCCGTTCCTCACGACGCACATGGTTTGGGCTTAGGTAGCGTCGATGACTTCGCGAGACGTTGGCAGCCGGCATTGGTGGCTGCTGCCTGTGGACTAACTCGTTCTGGGCTTCTCGATCTCATTGAGATGACCCGCACTCCGCATTTGTAAATGCGTCCGGTCGCTTTTGCTGGGCTAGACCGACGCGCGGAAAGTGTGGCTTCATCTCGCAACGAAGGCGGCGTCATGCAACCAAAGCAGATTCTTACGACAGGTGAAATTGCCAAGTATTGTGGAGTCAACTTTCGCACGGTCATCCGTTGGATCGAGCGTGGTCGTCTCAAGGCGTACCAGCTTCCCGGTCGTGGCGATAACCGAGTGAGCGTAGAGGACTTCTTGGAGTTCCTGCGCATTAACAACATACCGGTTCCGGAAGACTTCTCACAGAAGGACAAGCGAGTCCTCATCGTTGAAAGCGATCCGACGTTGGCTCGTCAGGTGGAAGGCACCTTACAGCAGTCGGGCTTTGCGACTTCGGTCGCTTCGGACGGCTTCCATGCCGGCTCGCTGTTGGGCACCTTCAAGCCCACGGTGATGCTGCTCGATTTGAAGATTCCAGGTCTGAGTGCTCGCGACGTGGTCAGCTTCGTTCGCAAGGCCAATGGTGCTGAGCGTGTGAAGGTGGTCCTCGTGGCCTCTGAGACCGGTGTTGAAGGCGAGAGTGCTCGCAACGCGGGTGCTGATGATTATCTCCGCAAGCCATTCTCCAGCGAGGAGTTGGTTGCCAAGGTCAGCCAGTTGCTCGAGCCCAGCTACGCCTAAGCAATTGATTGATTCGTGCTCGTGTCGGTCAGACGCGATAGCACCGAATGACGAGAGCTTGATTGCATCGCCACAGCCCGAAGGAACCGAGCGGTCTAAACGCCGCGCGGTGATCTTCGGGCTTTCGGCTTTTGGGGAGATGCCGAGTCGGCTGAGAATACGAGCCCGAAGCGCCAGCGAGTGCGTGTCTTTTGTTGCGTCATAGAGGCACGCACTCGCCGGCGCATCGGGCTTGTGGGGGGCAGGACTATTCTGTTGCTGGGCTTCGTGCTGAAGTCTTGTTGGTCCGTCGCTTTCGATCGGCTTCAGACTACACTCGCCGCCAGTCTTTCGAACCCCGCTTCACTTCCGCAGGCAAGCAGCTCAGATGGAATCTTGGATCGCCCAACACTTCCTGAATCCCGGCTTTGTGCTCGGCGGAGTTGCGCTGGTCTCCTTGCCGATCATCATTCACCTCATCAATCGCTTGAGGTTTCGCCGAGTTCGCTTTGCGGCGATGGAGTTTTTGCTCCAGAGCCAGAAACGTAACCGCCGACGGATTCTGATCGAGCAACTCTTGCTGCTGCTGTTGCGGTGCATGGCGGTGTTGGGACTGGTGGCTTTGATCGCGCGGTTCGTGCTTGATCCCACCGAGCTGAAGCTCTTTCAGGGAGCTCGTTCACATCACGTCGTGCTGCTCGATGACAGCGGTTCGATGCGCGACCAATTGGGCGAACGAACGGCTTTTGAATCGGCGAAGGAAGTCATTCAGAAGCTGGCGAGCGAAGGCGCTCGGCGACCGGGCACTCAGAAATTCACACTCATCGCGCTGTCCAATCCGGCTCAGCCACTCTTCACTCAGCAAGAGGTCAACAACGAGTTCCTCGTGGAGCTCGATACCAAGCTAAGGAACCTTAAAGCAACGCATCAATCACTGAGCCTCGTCAGTGGCTTTGAGGGTGCTCGCAACATGCTGCTGGAAGATCGAGTCGCCGTGCGGCACGTGCATGTGCTCTCGGACTTCCGCATCAAGGATTGGCAGGATCAGCAGTCGCTCGGCAAGGTGGTGAAGGAACTTGATGCGGCGGGCGTGACACTGAACTTTGTGAAGACCGTTGGCCGACGTAACAGCAACTTGGGCATCACCGGGCTAACCGGCGACGTGCAGATTGCTTCGACCGGCGTGCCGGTTCGCTTAGAGGTCACGATCAAGAACTTTGGAGAGCAGGTCGCTCCCAACGTCGCGCTGTCCATCTTGCAAGACGGGCAGAAGCTGCCGCTGACCGTGAACTTCGACAAGATCGAAGCGGGCATTGAAGTGAAGCAGGAGTTCGATCTGTCCTTCGACGCGCCGGGCAAGCATCGCATCGAGCTGCAACTGCCGCCGGATTCTCTGCAGTCGGATAACTCGCGGCACATGGCGATCGATGTCACGCCGATCAATCGCGTGCTGATCATCGAAGGCAACCCTTCTCAAGATGACGGCGACTATCTCGCTGATGCGCTCGCGGCTGATCCGGGCATTACCGGCTACGCCCCGCAGATTGAGACCGTCGACTTCTTGCGTCGCAAGCCGCTGGATGAGTTCCAGGCGGTTTACATGCTCAACGTTTCCGATCTGACGCCGGATGCTTTGGAGCCGCTGGAGCAATACGTCAAAGCGGGGGGCGGGCTGGTCTGGTTCCTGGGCAATGAAGTTCGACCGGCGTTCTATCTGAAGGAGCTGTATCGCGGCGGGCAGGGGTTGTTCCCAGTGAAGCTCGGCCTGACCAGCACAAAGACGCAAGGCACGAATGAGAGCGAGCCCGATACCAACTTCGCCGACCATCCGGTCTTCGGAGTCTTTCAAGGGCAAGACAATCCCTTCACCGAGTTGATCCGCGTCTATGAGCACTTCACCGTGTCCGATGATTGGGCTCGCGACGATCAAGCTCGCGGCGATGGCGTGCAGACCTTGGCCTCGCTGACCAACAAAGAACCGCTGGTCTTCAGCTCGAAGTTCGGAGCAGGCTCGGTCATCACGTACCTCACGAGCTGCGGGCCGAAGTGGAATAACTGGGCACGCTATCCGAGCTTCGTGGCCATGATGCTCGACCTCCAAAAGTTCGTAGCGCGACCCGATCGTGTGTTGGAGTCGCGGGCGGTCGGCGAGCCCATTCAAGTGACGCTCGAACCTGCTCAGTTCCTTGAAGAGTTGGAAGTGATTGCCCCGGAATCGACCAGCGGCAAGGTCACTCGATTGAAGGCTGGACGAGAGACCAAGCCAGACGCCGAGACTTCTGCGAACAACGAGTCATCCACTGTCGCGAAGTATCTGGCGACCTTCCGAGACACCGATGAGCCTGGTCTCTACATCGCTCGGTTGATGGATCAGAACCAATCTCCGGTGGAACGTTGGATGACGTTCAACGTTCCCAGCGACGAAGGCGAATTGGAACTCGCAACGAACGAGCAAGTTCGCAAACAGCTTGGCGAGAACCTGCGAGTGACCATTCAAGAGCCCGGCGAATTCAATTGGATCGCTGGGCGCGATGCGGGGCAGGAAGTCCGCGAGTGGTTGTTGATCGCGCTAGTGTTGTTGCTGCTGGCCGAGCAACTCTTGGGCTACCGCTTGAGCTATCACGGCAAGTGACGTTCCCGCCGATGGCGAAGGGCGAGCTACTCGACGAACACCGCTTCGTTGAGATTCAGCACAGCTTGCGTGAATTGGACCAAAGCCCGTTCGTCGTCGGCACCGCTTTGCGTGAGTCGTTCAAAGAATGACTCGGCGGCTGACAGATCCTGAGGAGTCGGGACTCGCGCGAGAACACGTTCGAAGATGAAGGCCACTTGATGGCGGCGGTCCAGCGATGATTGCTTGGCGATTGCAGCTAGATCGCGCGCGGCGGACAGCGTGAAGTCGTGGTTGAGCAGGAAGAGCGATTGCAGCGATGTCGTTGAACTTACACGTCGAGCACAGCTTTCGCTCGCTTCGGATGGTCCGTCAAAGAGAGCTTGCAGTTCCGGCGGCTGACCTCGTTTCTGAAAGAGATAGATGCTGCGACGAGTTGAGGCTTCGCGTTTGTCGGTCGCCACGCTGGGGCCTCCAATTGTGACGTCGAGCCGATCGGCAGCAGCTAACAGGAAGTCGCGCAGTGGTTCGTTCTCTAATCGCCGAATAGGCCAGCGAGACAGCCAAGCGTTGTCGGGATCGGCAGCGATCGTCTTTGCCAAGCACTCGGCGGATTGCTGATAAGTCCGCGACGTCAGGATCAATCGCTGAATGTGCTTCGTGCTCCAGTTCGCTCGGACCAATTCTGCCGCAAGCCAGTCGAGCAGTTCGGGATGCGTTGGCTTTGCCCCTTTCAATCCGAAGTCGCCCGCAGTTTCGACAAGCCCCTTGCCGAAGTGTTGCTGCCAGATGCGATTGACCCACACGCGAGCCGTCAGTGGGTGTCGTTCATCGGTCAGCCATTGAGCCAGATCTTTCCGAGTCAGGGGCTTCGCGGCTGTACTCGAAGAAGCCGGTTCGGAACTCGTCGGCTTGAAGTCGAATGACGCTCCGAGGATCTCTGGCCAGCCGTTAGAGACCGTTGGTCCGATCGCATGAACCTCGCCGCGAATCATCAAGTACGGACGCGCTCGCTTCAGTTCGTCGGGTTGATAGGGCAGAGGATAGAAGCCCAATTGCGGCAAGACTTCGAGCCGATGCGGACTGGTGATGGGCGAATAGAAACCGAAAGTCTGAGGCTTAATTAGACCGGCCTTCTCGAAGTCCGCAGCCTTCTTCTTGGCATCTTCGAAAGTCGCCTTTTCGTCGGCAGTGATGAACTTCTCGATGCCCAGTTGCGTGTATTGAAACTTGAGATCGATGCGCCGTGCTTCGAGTTCCTGCGCGACCGTTCGTTGGTCGCTGGGGATGTCGTAGACCGCACGCTCAGCGGTCGTCAGCGACTCGCGCACCTGAGCGATCATGCGTTGCCGCGCGTTCTCGAAGATCTGCTGCTTCCGAGCCAGAACGTCATCGAACTCTGCGGACCGACGCTGATCGAAGTCACGGCGATGTAATGGTTCTTGCAGCTCAACATTCAAAGGTTGGCCGCTGAGAAAGAAGCCTTGCCAGCGGTAGTAATCTCGCAACGTCAGCGGATCGAACTTGTGATTGTGGCATTGAGCACAATTCATCGTCAGACCGAGGAACGCGCTGCTGGTGGCGTTGACGATGTCGACCAGCACGTCGTTGCGTTGCAGCCATTTGTCTTCTTCGTTGCTGCTGATGCGTGCTGCCGCCAGGAATCCAGTCGCGATGAGATTCTCATCCGAGTACGGCGTCAGTTCGTCGCCGGCCAGTTGTTGCCGCACGAATTCGTCGTAAGGCCGATCGCTGTTGAAACTGTCGATGACGTAGTCGCGATACCGCCAAGCAAACGGTCGCGGATGGTTGCTCTCAAAACCTTCGGACTCGGCCCAGCGGGCGACATCGAGCCAATGCCGACCCCAACGTTCGCCGTAGTGAGGCGATGCCAGCAGTTCGTCAATCAGTGACTCAACCGCGTTCGGTCGGTCATCCGCGAGGAAATCTGCCAGTTGTTCGCGCGATGGCGGCAGCCCGAGAAGATCGAGCGACAGACGTCGCAACAGTTTGGCCCGCGAAGCCGGTTGAGTGAGTCGAAGTTGGTGTGCCTCGAGCTTGGCGATAATGAACGCGTCGATGGGATTTGCTGGGCTTTCGTCTGGCTTAATCGTTGGAAGAGCCGGTCGTTTCACCGGCACGAAGGCCCAATGGTTCGAGCGACCATTCACGGGCGGCAGCAAGCTGTCGTCCCATTCGAGTCCAGTGCTGATCCAGTCGCGGAGTTGCCTGACTTCGTAAGCGGACAGAGGCTCGTCTTCAGGCGGCATGCGTTTGTCTTTGGTCTGCCCCAACACGGCTTTCATGAAGCGGCTGGCATCGATCTGCTTGAGATCAACCAATGGCTCGCCGGTGGTCGTGCCGAGCAGCTCTTCGCGATCATCAAGCCTGCGGCCCGAAGAGGGATTGCGGCCCGAGTGACATTCAAAGCACTTGGACTCGAGCAATGGGTAAATATCTTTGCGAAAGTCGATGCGCGGTTCCGCGGCGATCGTCTGACCGATCGAGAGCACAACACACAGCAACGTGAGAAGACTTCGCATCGTGGTCTCACAGGGATGATCTGGAACTTGTCGCCGAAGAGGCGCGGAGCACACGCTGTTGGAACTATTACTATCGAGCGGCTGCCACAAACTCACGAGCGCGGTGCAGATCGACGGGATTGGTGACGCAGCCCTCAACCTTCAGTGACGATCCCACAATCGCACCGGAAGCCAGCTTCAGAATGTTGGCGATGGTGTCGGCTGTGGCGCCGCTGCCAATTAGCACCGGCGTTGTACCGGCAACCTCGGCCACTCGCTGCAACTTCGCAAAGTCGACCGGCTGCCCCGTCGCTGTCCCCGAGACGATGACGGCGTCAGCTCCAGCTCGTTCGATGAGGTCTTGGACTTCGACGCCGATCTCGCGGACTCCCAGCGGCGCGGAATGTTTCACGTCCACGTCGGCCAAGATGGCGATGTTCTCGGCATGCAGGTTGGCTCGCAATCGGAGCAAGTCGTGAGCGATACCGGTGATGAGTCCTTGATCGGTCACGCGCGCCCCGCACAGCACGTTGACTCGAATGAAGTCAGCTCGCACGGCATGAGCAATTGAGAGCGCGGCGCAACCATCGTTCCTCAACACGTTGAGCCCCAGTCGGGCCTGAGAGAACTTGGTTCGGACTCGTTCCGCGATCGCGGTCATGTGCGCGACAGTGATGTTTGGCACCACGTCCGGGAAGAACGGCAAGTCGCCAAAGTTCTCGAGCATCAGGCATTCAAAGCCGCTGCTTACCAAGACCTCTGCGTCGGCAAGCACTCGCTCGGAGATCGCGTCGAGAGAACCGGCAAACCGCGCACTGCCCGGCAGCGGCGGAACGTGCAGCATGCCGATCAACAGCGGACGTGCGGCCAACCAATGAGACGAGGCAGGCATAGAAAATCCAATCTCAGAAAGTGATTCCAGCCATCGACAGACCCGCGTAGATCTTGTGATCAACGATTAGCCCTGCGGCGGCTTTGGTGGCCAACCAACTGCGCAGCTCGGTCAGCGGGATCTCATGCACGACGATGTTCTCAGACTCGTCGCCGCCGCCTGTGCCGTGTCGCTCGACGTTGATGGCTGAGAAGAACGTGATCATCTCGGTGGTCAGTCCCGCGGACGACGCGCTCGTGCCCATCTCTTGCCACTCGCCGCCGCGATAGCCGGTCTCTTCGTCGAGTTCGCGTTCGGCAGCCGTGATGAGTTTTTCGTGTTCTTGACCAGCGATGTCGCCAGCCAAACCAGCTGGAGTTTCGATGGTGCGAGCCTGAATTGGCGGGCGGTATTGCTCGACGAGAATGATCTTCTGATCGCGACTGATAGCGACAATCGCGATGACGCCGGAGACTCGACAGCGTTCGACATACTCCCAGCCACCATCGTTGACGAAGCGCAGGAAGCGGCCTTCCGCGATGACTTGCTTGGCCATTTCGTAAGTTCCTTTCATCGAACAGCGGTGCGAATTCTTAGCCTTCGTGGCGTTCGTTGACGGTCCCTAGACCATCCCGCAAGATCCGCCGCCTTGTGCCCAGGATTGCATCACAACGTCGACGACAATTCGAGTCGAGACGCTTCCCACCGCCTGGCCAGCTCTTTGTAGCTGCGATTTCAACTTCATCAGGACTTCAACACTCTCATGCAAGACAAGCCCGATCGTCTCGAAGCCGCTCGTATCGAGAAACTGCAACGCATTGAGGCCCTGGGCATCGACCCGTGGGGCCAGCGTTTTGACAACCACATTGGCATCGGTGCCGCCCGCGAAAAGTGCCCGGAAGAGTCGGGCGTTGATGGTGATACCGTTCGCGTCTGCGGACGCATCATGCTGCAGAACGATCGCGGCAAGCTGAAGTTCTTCCACATCCAAGACTGGAGCGGTCGCATCCAATTGTGGATCTCGCAAAAGGACGTCGACGAGAAGACTTGGGCACTCATTGATTGTCTGGATCTGGGCGATCAAGTCGGTGTCGAAGGTCTCGTTAAGAAGACGCGCACCGGCGAGATCTCGGTGTTCGTGAAGCAACTTTGCATTCTGGGCAAGTCATTGGCGACTCCGCCGGAGAAGTTCCACGGAGCCAAAGACGTCGAGATGTTGCTGCGTCAGCGGTATCTCGACTTGATCTACAACGAAGGCGTGCTCGATCGCATGCTGCGCCGCACCAAGATCATCAGCTCGATACGCAACACGTTGAACTCGCGCGGCTTCGTTGAAGTTGAAACGCCCGTGTTGCATGCCATCGCCGGTGGTGCTGCGGCGCGACCATTTATCACGCATCACAACGCGCTCAGCATTCCGCTTTATCTGCGCATCGCGCTGGAGCTGCATCTGAAGCGCTTGATGGTCGGCGGCGTAGAACGGGTCTACGAGATCGGTCGAGTCTTCCGTAACGAGGGCATCGATGCGACTCACAATCCCGAGTTCACGATGACCGAGATCTATCAGGCTTACGGCAACTACGAGACCATGATGGAGCTGACCGAGGCCATCGTGACGGACGCCTGCCTGGTCGCGAACGGCACGCTGCAAGTGCAGTGGGGCGACAAGGCCATCGACTTCACGCGACCTTGGAAGCGAGCTCGCTATGGAGACCTCTTCAAAGAGCACGCTGGTTGCGACATGCGCGATCAAGAAGCGGTGGCTGCTGTCGCCAAGAAGTTGCACATCGAAGTCGCCGGTCGAGATCCCGATGTCATCATCAACGACGTCTTTGAAGCGACGGTCGAGGATGCTTTGATCGGCCCGATCTTTGTGACTGACTATCCCGCCAAGATGTGTCCGCTGACCAAGCGCAAGTGGGGCGAGCCGGATATTGCCGAGCGCTTCGAGTGCTTCGTGTGGGGCATGGAGTTGGCCAACGCTTACACCGAGCTCAACGATCCGCGCCTGCAGGAAGAACTCTTCCGCACGCAGTTGTCAGGTCTCGCGGAAGAGGACTCGATGGCCAAGATGGATCACGAGTTCGTGCAAGCCTTGAAGGTTGGTATGCCAGCAGCGGGCGGCTTGGGAATCGGTATCGACCGGCTGATCATGCTGCTCACGAACAGCCGCAGCATTCGCGACATCATCTACTTCCCGTTGATGAAGCCCGAACATGCCGGCGGCGCGACGGAAGCTGAAGCCCAACCGGCTGTGGAATAATTCCCACTCGTGCCCAGGCTCTGCCTGGACACGAGCGGTCACGAAGAACTCAAGAAGGCACGAAGAGCGATGGCTCCTGACGGAGCTCTGCTCTTCGTGCCTTCTGGTGTTTCTGATGGCGACGTAGTCTTCTCCGGCGGGCCATTCATCTTCGCTGGAAAGGTTTCCCATGAGGCTGCTCAGAATCTGCCCGTTGTTGGCGTGGTTGCTGGTGGTGGGACTGCCGACGATTGCTGCTGCTGCGGATCAATGGCCTAGCGTGCCTGATCATGATCTACGCGTTGAGCTGCCGGGCCAGGAATGGCCGTTGCGACCGGGACCGCGCAAGTTCGCGGTGCTCGTGCATTATCCCGGCGGCAAGTTGGCCAACGTGACTGCTCAAACGGGGCTGATGCTCACGCTGCATAACTGGGGTGGCACCGACTGCGTGGGCACCGCGAGTCCGCATATCTTGGCTCAGCGTTTGAATGTCGTGGCAGTTTGCGTGAACTACTTGCAGAGCGGTCCGAAGGATTCGATCGAAGGACCCGAGCCTTATGACTTTGGATATCTACAAGGGCTCGACGCGCTGCGAACTCTGCATTGGTTGTTCGCGGGTCTGAAGGCGAAGTCGATGCCGTTTGCATCGGATCGAATCTTTGCGACCGGGGGTTCCGGTGGAGGCAACGTCACGTTGATGGCTTGCAAGCTTGCACCGCGCACCTTCACGGCGGTGGTCGATCTTTGCGGTATGAAGAAGCTCAGCGACGACATCGCTTTTAATGTTCCTGGCGGCAGCGATTTGAATGCTCGGTTTCATCGCGATCCGGCTCATCCCTTCGCGCTGACTCGCGATCATCAAGAGCTGCGTTGGCTCGCCAACCCGGCGCACCTGAAAGCGATGGCTGACCTCGGCACGCCGACAAAGATCATCAGCGTGCATGGCGTCGACGATCGCACGTGCCCCTTCGAAGATGCTGAGGAATTTGTGTCTAACGCGCGAGCCGCGCGGCTCGACATTCAGCCGCACTTCATTCGTAAAGAAGATCTCGATGGCAAGGTCTTCTTGAGCACGGGGCATTCGCTGGGCAATCGCACCGAGATTGTTTTCAAAGTCGCGGGACAATGGCTGACTGCGACCGAAGCAACCGCGCTGCGTCGGCCCGGTCCAACGGACTTTGAACGTCGAGACGACGTGCGCTATCCGACGAGCAACGGCTCATTCGTTGTCTCGTACAAAGAGGGCTATCCGGTCGGACGTTTTGAGCCGGCTGTTGCTCCGCCGAGATACTCGGATCATCTCGATCTGACTTACTACATCGACGCGGACGGACAGCGTCAGGCGGTGAAGACCATCAACGACTGGGTGACGCGACGACGGCACGTTCAGCGGCATTTGGAGTCCGTGCTGGGCCAGTTGCCGGGGCCGCTGCAACGAGTGCCGCTTGATGTGAAGACGATCGAGGATGTCAAAGTCGGGACGATCATTCGTCGTAAGCTGACCTATCAGTCGGACTCTCTCAGTCGAGTTCCGGCGTATCTTTTCTTACCCGCAGCGGCTGCCACCAAGAGGTTGCCAGCGGTGTTGTGCTTGCAGCAAACCACCGACGTGGGGAAGGACGAACCGGCTAGCATCGCGGGTGATGCCAACATGCAATACGCCTTACACTTGGCTGAACGAGGCTATGTGACGTTGGCTCCCGACTATCCGTCGCTTGGCGAATACAAGTTCAACTTCGGGCCAGCGAGCGGTTATGCCAGCGGTTCGATGAAGGCCGTTTGGGACAACATGCGAGCGGTCGACTTGTTGCAGTCGTTGCCGAGCGTGGATGGCGAACGCATTGGTTGCATCGGACATTCGCTCGGTGGTCACAACACGATGTTTACCGCCGTCTTCGAGCCGCGCTTGAAGGTACTCGTTTCGAACTGCGGCTTTTGCACCTTTCAAAAAGATGACGTCCCCAGTTGGACCGGTCCGCGCTACATGCCGCGCATCAAGAGCGTCTTTGATGAAGACGCGGCGAAGGTGCCGTTCGACTTTTCGGAACTCATCGCGTGCTTTGCTCCGCGACCGTTTCTGGCATCCGCCGCTGAATCTGACAACGACTTCCGCATCGACGGCGTCCGTGATTGTGTGCGAGCTGCTCGACCGATTTACGAACTGTTGGGCCAATCCGGAGCGCTCGAAGAGTCTTACTATCCCGGCCCGCATGCCTTTCCGGCGAATGCTCGACAGCGTGCCTACGAGTTCCTGGATAAGTACCTGAAGTAGGCAATACTTGATCGAACTAGCTTTGCTAAATACCGGCCCTAGAACGAGTCCGAGTCGCGGAGCGACTCGGCTACGTAGCTCAGTCGCTCCGCGACTGAAAAGCACCAGCGAGTGCGTGACTTAGTCCCGCCAAGATGGCACTCGCGAGCGCTTCGGGCTCGTATATGCAAGAACTCCGTCAGCTCGCCCGCCTGCCTCACTCACTCCTTCCCGAGGTGTCCCATGTCGTTGCGACTTCATCTCCTCAGCTTTCTATCGGCCCTGTGCCTGACTCCGTCTTTTGTTAAGGCCGACGATGCAAAGCCGTCCGATGCGGACCTCAAGTTCTTCGAGTCGCGCATCCGTCCGTTGCTCGCCTCCAAGTGCGTGAAGTGTCATGGCGATGAGAAGCAAGAAGGCAAGCTGAGGTTGGATAGTTGGAACGCCATGCAACAAGGCGGCGCGTCCGGCCCGGCGTATGTCGGCAAGCAGGCCGACAAGAGCTTGCTGATGATCGCAGTGAGCTATCGCAACCCCGACTTGCAGATGCCGCCGGATGCGAAGCTCAGTGACGTTGAGATCGCGGACCTCAAGCGTTGGATCGAATTGGGAGCACCTCATCCCGACATGCAAAAGGGCGGTGCGATCACTCCTCGCAGAGGGAAGATCGACTTCGAACAAGCTCGGCAGTTCTGGTCCTTCAAGCCGGTGACGAAGCCGACCGTTCCGAGTGTGAAATCAGGGTCTTGGCCGAAGACCGAGATCGATCATTTCATTCTCGCTCGACAGGAAGCTGCGGGACTCAATCCATCAGTTGCAGCCGACAAACGCACGTTGATTCGCCGAGCAAGTTTGGACCTATTGGGGCTGCCGCCGACGGCTGAGGAAGTCGAAGCCTTTGTGGCTGATGATTCTCCGAATGCCTTCGCCAAAGTGATTGATCGCTTGCTCGACTCGTCGCATTACGGAGAACGCTGGGGTCGACATTGGCTCGATGTGGCGCGGTATGCGGACTCGAATGGGCTCGATGAAAACATCGCGCATGGAAATGCCTGGCGTTATCGAGATTGGGCCGTGAGCGCGGTCAATCGAGACCTGCCGTATGACCAATTCTTGACGGCTCAGGTTGCCGGCGACTTGTTGCCCTTCGATGACACCACGTCGGAAGGTCGGAAGCGACGGAATGAGAACTTGATCGCGACGAGCTTTCTGGCGATCGGTCCCAAAGTTCTCGCGGAAGTTGATGAAGTCAAAATGGAGATGGACATCATCGACGAGCAGATCGACACGCTCGGTCGAGCCGCCCTGGGCATGACGTTTGGGTGTGCTCGCTGCCACGACCACAAGTTCGATCCCTTTTCGATGGCGGACTATTACGGCATGGCGGGTGTCTTCAAAAGTACTCGCGTGATGGAGCACTACAAGAAGATCGCCAAGTGGCACGAGAACGCTGTTCCGACCGAGCAAGACCTCTCGGCCAAAAGTCAGCACGACGACAAGGTTGCTGCTCATAAAGCGAAGATCGACTCAGTGTTGGCGACAGCGAAAGAGAAGCTCGTCGCGAGCCTGCCTGCGGACAGCAAACTGCCGACAGACTTTGAAAAGCAACTGCCTGAATACACGAAGAAAGAACTGGCCTCACTGCGCGATCAGTTGAAGAAACTCGAAGCCGAAGGTGCATCGCTGATTCCAATGTCGATGGGCGCGACCGAAGGCAAAGTCACCGAGCTGGCGATTCACCTTCGAGGCTCGCACTTAACGTTGGGTGAGCTTGTCCCGCGTCGAACGCCCGAGCTATTGGCTCATTTGGAGCAATCGCAATTCACCACGGATCGCAGTGGTCGATTGGAATTGGCGAAGTGGCTGACGAGCCCTCGCAACCCGCTGACAGCGCGAGTCTTTGTGAATCGAGTGTGGCGTTGGCACTTCGGGCAAGGCTTGGTGCGATCCGTCGACAACTTCGGCATCCTGGGTGAAGCGCCGTCGCATCCCGAATTGCTGGATTGGCTCGCGAGCGACTTCATGTCGTCCGGTTGGTCTCTGAAGACTTTGCATCGACGCATCATGCTGTCGGCGACTTATCAGCAAGCCAGTGGCCCCGCGACCGACAAAGATCCCGAGAACCGATTGCTCAGTCACATCGACGTGCGGCGGTTGGATGCCGAGTCCTTGCGAGACAGCGTGTTGGCCGTCTCGGGTTTGTTGGATCGGACGATGGGCGGCTCGTTGCTGCACGTGAAGAACCGCGAGTTCTTCTTCGACCATACATCGAAGGACACAACGAAGTACGACTCGCGCAAACGCACGCTCTATCTGCCCGTCGTGCGAAACCATCTGTACGACGTGTTACAGCTCTTTGATTCGACGGACGCGACTGTTTCGAACGGAGACCGCAATTCGTCGACCGTGGCTCCTCAGTCGTTGTTCCTGATGAATGCCGATCTGATGCATGACGCTGCGACGGCATTGGCGAACCAGCTCGTGGGCTTACCCGATGCCGACGACGCACGGCGCCTGCAAGTTCTGAACTTGATGGCCTACGGTCGTCCCATCACCGACAAAGAGAAGACTCGCATGCTGAGCTATCTCGACGCCGTCACTGCCAGCAACGCCGAGAGTGCCGACGCCGCCTCGAAGCGCAAGTCCGCATGGCAATCGTTGTGTCACGTGGTGCTATCGTCGAACGAGTTCTTGTACGTGAGATAGCCCGCGTTTTTGAGCCAATGGTCTCAAGCAGAGCTTGGAAACGAGTGATCGTGGTCGCCTTTCGCAGAGAGTCTGTGATCTTTTCGTGGGAAAGGCTTCCTGCCTGTCATTTTCATTCCATGAGAACACGAAACGACAGGCTGGAAGTCTATCCCACTCAATTCATCAGAGCCTCGGAGCGAAAGCCGACCATTGTCTTAATGCACGCGCTGGCCGGGGACGGCTCCGGAGTCGGGGGCCAATAGGAAGACGTCTTTGCCGCCGGGGCCGGAGGCGCAGATCATGCCTTCGCTCAGACCGAACTTCATTTGGCGCGGCTTCAGGTTCGCGACGCAGATCACGAGCCGACCGACAAGTTGCTCCGGCTTATAGGCAGCCTTGATGCCCGCGAAGACTTGTCGCTTGGAATCGCCGCCGAGGCTTAGCGTCAGCTTCAGCAGCTTGTTCGCTTCGAGAACGTCTTCGGCGGAAAGGATGCGGGCGACTCGCAAGTCGACCTTCACGAAATCGTCGATCGTGCATTCAGCCGCGAGCGGTTCGGCGGCGAGTGCTTCGGGTCCGTCGTTCCATTGCGGAGCGGCAGGAGCATCAGCGGCAGTGGCGGGATCAACAACTTTGCTTTCTTCTGTCATGGCTTGGACCTGTTCTACGGAGACTCGTTGCAGCATGTGTTTGAACGGGCTGACGCGCGTGCCGACCAGCGGCGAGCGAACGTCGTCCCAACGTTGAATCGGAACATTGAGCAGCTCAGCCGTTTGCTGAGCCAACTTCGGCAACACGGGGCTCAAGTAGAGCGCCAACTGCCGGAAGAGATTGAGAGCCACCGAGCAGATCTCGCGGACCTCGGCGGCCTTGCTTGGATCTTTGCGGAGCACCCACGGTTGCTTCTCGTCGACGTACTTATTGGCCGCGTCGGCGAGCAGCATGATCTCGCGCATGGCGTTGTTGTAATCGCAGCGTTCATAGAGATCGGCGATGACATCCGCCTTCGCAGCGGCCGCTTCGAAGAGACCGCCGTCGGACGGGTACGACTCGCAGAGCGTTTGCTCGGCGACGAACTTCGCCGCGCGACTGGCGATGTTCACAACCTTGCCGACGAGGTCCGCGTTGACCTTCGCAATGAACTCGTCGAGGTTCAGATCGAGGTCATCCAATCGCGGCCCGAGCTTCGAGGCGTAGTAGTACCGAATGAACGCCGGATCGAGGTGCTTGAGATAGGTCGAACCCATCACGAACGTGCCGAGCGACTTCGACATCTTCTCGCCGCCGACCGTCAAGAAGCCGTGAATGTGAACCTTGTGCGGCAGATTGAATCCCGCCGTCTTGAGCATGCCCGGCCAGAACAGCGTGTGAAAGTAAGTAATGTCCTTGCCGATGAAGTGATGCACTTCGGTGTCAGGATTCTTCCACCAATCGTCGAGCTGCTCGCCGTGCTTCTTGCACCACTCGTGAGTCGAAGCGATGTAGCCAATCGGCGCGTCGAACCAGACATACCAGTAATTGCCCGGAGCGTCGGGGATCTCGAAGCCGAAGTACGGAGCCGGTCGCGAGACGTCCCAGTTCCGCAACGTGTCGCCGAGGAAGTGGCCCTTGAGGTAGTTCGCCACTTCGTCCTGCAAGTGCTCGCCCGACTGAGTCCACTCAGCGAGGAAGCTATGTAGTTTTTCCAACTCGATGAAAAGATGCTGAGCCGACCTGACTTCAGGAGTCGCGCCCGAGAGCGTGCTCTTAGGATTGATGAGTTCCGCAGGCGTATAAGTCGCACCGCACTTCGAGCAGTTGTCGCCCGGCTGATTCTCGGCCTTGCAGCGCGGGCACGTTCCCCTCACGAAACGATCCGCGAGGAATGTGCCTTCCTTCGGATCAAAGAGCTGCTCGACGGCCTCTTCTTTGACGAGACCTGCTTCGCGGATCTTGGCCCAGATCTCGTGACACAGCGCGCGATTCTCGGGGCTGTTCGTCGAGCCGTAGTTATCGAAGGCGATGTCGAAACCGGCGAAGTCGCGAACGTGAGCGTCTCGCATATCCGCGATGACTGCTTCTTCGCTGCGGCCCTCTTGCCGAGCCCGAATCATGATCGCCGTGCCGTGAGTGTCGTCGGCACAGACGAAGACGCACTTGTTGCCGCGCAGCTTCTGGAAGCGAACCCAAATGTCGGTTTGGATGTACTCGACGAGATGTCCGAGATGAATGTGACCGTTGGCATACGGCAACGCTGCCGTGACCAAGATGCGTCGTGCTGTCATGAGAATCCTGCTGACGAAGAAACGAACGTGCGTTGGCTTTAGTGACTGAGTCAAAACTGCCACGCAAACGCAACGAAAAGCGGCACTCGTAGAGCAAGCACCGGAGATCAATGAGTGGGACGATAGGCTGCCACAACGTCGAAATGTAGGCCGCCAAAAGCAACAGGCACATCTCACGAGGCCGTTCGCCGACTGCGAACGAGCCTGGTGAGTTGTGCCTGCCTGAGAAGTCGAAGCGGAGACTTCAGATCTTGATTGTCAGAAGACGCAGTCTGACTGGTTGTCGCCACGAAAGGCGTCGCTGGATCAGAGAACTACGATGACTCTTCGTCCGGGCTCACTTGCCGCTGGTGAGTGTGAGGTTGGCTTCAGCGCCGGCCTTGCTCACCTTGATGCGCAGCGCCGATTGAGTGGGATCGACGTACTTCGGCGGCAGCTTTTCGACGGCGGGTGAGTCCATTGGTGGCGTCGGATCGTTCGGCGGCGGCGACGTTCCGTCGGGGTTCAGTCGTCGGCTGACCGTCGCCAAGTACTCGCCTTCCGGCAGTCCCTTCCCGCCCCGGGCATAGGCGATTTCGAATTCACCATTTTCGTTCGTTCGGGCAGAGCCACCTTGGCCCATCGTCTTTCCTTGAGGGATCGCGGTGACGTCGGCATTGGGCAATCCCTTGCCGTCAAATGTCACAACGCCCTTTACAGGAATGAATTCCAGTTGGGGACCGCTGTCCGAACCGCAACCAGTCAATAAGGCCGCGCCTAGCAAGCTCAGTATCAGTCGCCGCATAAAGGCACCCCTTATTCCTGAATCGTGTCGGTGCTGCCATCACCCATTTTGGCGAGACCAGTAAGCAGCGCCAGGTTGATGTTCTCGCTGATGAATCTGACGGTGCCGTCACCCATCGTGAATTGGGCTCCTCCTGCATGCAGGCTGCCCGCGTATCCCCAGCTTCCGAGGCGACCAGGAATGGGAGTAATGCCGGTTTAAGACCAGTTGTTGATGCCGGAAGTTTCAACATCGACGCCAGTCATGACCCAGCCGCGATAACCCCACGAGGCCGTGCGCCCGTTGTAAACATTGAACGTCGTTTCCCCGACCATCAGTGTGTTCGAAAGAACGTCGGTGACGTGCGACGAGCGGCAACTGCTGTTCTCACCGAACATCCTGCGACTCGTGCCCGTGTTGACGCTCCAGTTGTTGCAACTGAAGTCACTGCGCGACGTAATGAAGTCGTAATTCGTCTTTGCTCCGCCAGTGCCACTTGTTGTTCCGTAGCAAGTACCCACGCCTTGGAAGGGATTGCCTGGATCCGAAGGACAAGTGAAGGCCGGAAGCTGTTGATTAAGGATTGCGGAATGCACTGCGGGATTACCGGCGACTGTGCTGCCCACTGCTCCGACGAGGCTGCAGCAACATCCTGTATTCAAACCTTGAGCCGCTTGATTGAAGTCAAACTGGTCGTAGATCGCTTGTTGATCAAAGTCTGCCAACAACAACGTCCAACCATTCAAGTTCTGAATCCGAGGCGTGGCAGGATTCGAGGCAGACGCATTGCACCAACCATATCCCAGACCAGCCGGGGGATAGACACGGAAGCTCGCTTCGTAGTTGGAGATGGCCAGGCCGAGTTGCTTCAAGTTGTTGCGGCACTGACTGCGACGAGCTGATTCGCGAGCTTGCTGCACGGCGGGCAACAGCAGAGCGACGAGTACTGCAATGATGGCAATTACGACGAGCAGTTCGATGAGTGTGAACCCTGCTTGTCTCCGGTGATGCTTACAAACCATGTCTCTAACCCCGCAATTTGATGTGTGTTTTCTGTGACACAAGAGGTGTCTGATGACATCTGTCTTCGAATCTACGGATGGCATAACCGTTCATCAAACGAGAACGTCAAGCAACAATGAACGCTCCCGACGACTCGAAAAGCGCGGCCCAAACGCTCTTACTACGCAATGCCGGTGCCACATGATTGGATACCCCGATTAACCACGCTTCAGGCACGTTGTGTTCGTCGCGAATTGTGTCAATTCCGCGAAGATTAAGGCATTTCCATCGGCTAAGTCGGGCCAGATTTCGTCAACCAAACCCGTCTCATGCAATGCGATCCCTGCAAGCTTCCTTGCCCCAACACGAGGCACAATCAGCCAAACGTCAAAGCATGCCTGACTGCTTCGGTCGCATAGATCGGGCGGCGCGAGAATCTTCCTGGAGGGCTCCGTCGAACCGGAGCACTCCGAAAGAAAACTACGCGCTCACCGCGCCCAGAATCGCACACAGAAAAGATCGCCTCGCTTGCATGGCTCGTGGCAATGAACGACACCGACTTCACCTGAGGCTTCGATGCGAAACCTCGACGGTGGATTTCCAATCTGAAGGAGACCGGCATGCGAAAGATTTCTCGACTCGGATGGGCATTGAGCGTGGCGATGTTGCTAAGCGGCGCTACGGTGAGCGCTGCGGATCAATGGGGACTGGCACAAGGCAAAGTCGAATTGAAGTCGGCGGGACCGATGGCCTTCGGACCGGATGGGATTCTGTTGGTAGGTGATACGAAGGCGGCTGCGGTGGTCGCTGTGGCGACAGACGATCTGAAGGGCGAGCCCGCTAAGACGAACATCAACATCGACAAGCTCAACGAGCAAATCGCTGGGTTGCTCAACACGAAGGCCGAAATTCGCATCGGTGACATGGTCGTGAATCCGCAGAGCGGGAACGTCTATCTGTCGGTGTCGGCAGGTAACGATGTCGCCATCGTGCGCGTCGATGCCAAGGGCGCGTTGAGCAAGTTGGACTTGAGCAACGCTCGCTCGTCGAAAGTGGCGCTGCCCAATCCACCGGAAGACAAGGTGACGGGAGAAGGTCCGCGTCAGACCAATCGTCGCAATGAGTCGATCACGGATCTGGCTTATGTCGAGGGCAAGGTGATTGTGTCGGGACTGACCGGTGGAACTGCTCCATCAGCGGTGCGTGAGATTGTCTTCCCGTTCAAAGAGGCTGATCAAGGCACGCCGATCGAGATCTATCATGGGGCTCATGGACGACTGGAAGACAACGCGGTCGTTCGAACCTTTGTGCCGTTCACCATTGGTGGCGAGCCTTCGTTGCTGGCCGGCTTCACCTGCACGCCGCTGGTGAAGTTCCCGCTGAGCAGCTTGGAGAAAGGTCAGAAGACGCGCGGCACGACGGTCGCTGAATTGGGCAATCGCAATAAGCCGCTCGACATGATCGTTTACAAGAAGGACGGCAAGGACTTCTTGTTGATGGCCAATAGCGCTCGCGGCGTGATGAAGATCAGCACGGAAAACATTCAGCGTCCAGACGGCATTACGGCTCCCGTGACCGGTGGCGGTTTGGCCGGTCAGCCGTATGAAACCATTGCCGCATGGCAAGGAGTTGTGCAGCTCGACAAGTTGAATGACTCGCACGCCGTCGTGCTGCTGCAAGGCGAAGGCGGAGTGGTGAATCTCAAGACGGTCGACTTGCCGTAAGCCAAGCGACAACCACGAATGTCTTGCTACGGCTTTTGGTTTGGCGAGTCGCGGAGCGACTCGCCTACGTAGCTCAGTCGCTCCGCGACTGAGATCAGCTGGTAATCGCCGAAACACAAAATTGCACGACACGAGCGGCGACATTCACAGCCCCTGCGGGCTTCGACAGGACTTGCTTATGACTCGATATGTCGTCTGTCTCTTGTTCGTCATCTGCGGAGCGTGCGGCGCTCAAGCGGTTGAGCCACGTCGACCGACTCAAGTCACGAAGCTCTTCAACGGTCGCGACCTGGATGGTCTGAAGACTTGGCTGAAGGACACTCAGCACGCGGACCATCGTCGCGTCTTTCGAGTCACCGAGGGCCTGCTGCATATCACCGGCGACGGGTTTGGCTATGTCGGCACCGAGCTGCCGTATGCCGACTTTCATCTGACCGTCGAGTATCGCTGGGGACAGAAGACCGACGGCGGCAAGTATGTCCGTAACTCGGGAATCATGTTGCACTCCACCGGGCCGGATGGCGGAGCGGGTGGGACTTGGGCAGCGTCGATCGAATGCCAGTTGGCTCAGGGATGTGTTGGAGATCTGATCGTCATTCGTGGTCAGGACGAACGCGGTGAAGTGATCCCGGTTCGAGTCACCACCGAAACGGAACTTAGTCCCGACAAAAAGCGACATCGTTGGAAGGCGGGTGGCGAGCTAAAGACCTTCCCACCAGCTCGCGGCCAATTGTGGTGGTCCAAGCATCAATGGGACTTCGCAGAGTTGCTCGACACGCGCGGCAAGGATGATGTTGAAAGCCCGCTCGGCGAATGGACCAAAGTCGAATGTTTGTGTCGCGGTTCGACGCTGGTCATCAAGGTGAATGGCGAAATCGTGAATCGATGCTCGGAAGTTTTTCCGGCGGCGGGTCGCATCTTGCTGCAGAGCGAAGGCTTCGAGCTGTTCGTGAGGAAGTTCGAAGTGCAGCCGCTTGGTGATTAAGACGTCTTCGGTCGCGTGAGCATTGGGCCGAGTTCTTCCACGAAGTCGTTCACGTCTTTGAACTCGCGATAGACCGACGCAAAGCGCACGAAGGCCACTTGGTCGATATCGCGCAGCATGTTGAAGACCTTCTCGCCGATGTATCGCGAGGGAACTTCACGGTCGTAGTTGTCGTGAATGTCGGCTTCGACGGCGTTGATGATCGAGTCGATCTGATCGTCGGAGACGGGACGCTTCCAGCAAGCCTTTTCGAGACCCGCGCGAATGCGCTCGCGGTCAAATGGCACGCGAGTCCCGTCCTTCTTGATGACTTTTAACGAGCCTTGCTCGACGGTCTCGTGAGTCGTGAAGCGGCGGCCACAGCGGAGACACTCGCGTCGACGGCGGATTAGAAAGGAATCGGCCAAACGCGAGTCGATCACTTTCGTTTCGTCGTGGCGACAGTAGATGCAATTCATTGAGGCTCCTCCTCGCGCAAGCAAACCGTTGCGGCGGTGAGGAAGGATAAGGTCATGGGCCTTGAGTTCAATGTGGGCTCGCGACCTCGTTGATGAAGCCCTTGTGAGAACTCATCAAATCCGACGCTGGAACTTCACGAAACTCGCCGCGAAGCTGCGCCGCACCTTGTGCTTCATTCGCCTTGAACTCATCCGAGAACTGCTCGTGCCTCGATTCATTCATGCTGCTGACATCCATCTTGATAGCCCGCTGCGAGGACTCGAAGCCTACGAAGGTGCGCCGATCGAACGACTGCGCGGTGCCACTCGCCAAGCCTTAACGAAGCTGGTCGATCTGTGCTTGTCTGAGCGTGTCAATTTCCTGGTTATTGCGGGCGACGTGTTCGATGCAGACTGGAAGGACTTCCAAACTGCACTTTTTGTGACACGCGAGTTACGACGACTTGAGCGAGCCGAGATCCCCGTCTTCTTGATCTTCGGCAATCACGATTCCGTCGAAGGCATGAGCAAGAAGACTCCGTGGCCCAGCAACGTCAGAGTCTTCGATCACAAACGCCCCGAGACGATGAAACTCGATTCGGTTCGCGTTGCAATTCACGGTCGCAGTTTTCCTCGACGCGAAGTCTTGGAGAATTGGGTGCCTGATTATCCCAGTCCCGTTCCGGGTTGGTTCAACCTGGGGCTGCTGCATACGAACGCCGATGGCAGCCCCAATCACGACAGCTATGCCCCGTGCTCGGTCAACGAGCTAGCGGCCAAGGGGTACTCGTATTGGGCGCTGGGGCATGTGCATGACATCGCTGTGCTTAACGAGCGGCCGCATGTGGTCTATTCCGGCAACCTGCAAGGTCGGCATGTCCGAGAGCTTGGACCGAAGGGTTGCGTGTTGGTCGAGTTCGAGGACTCGGAAGTGACCGGTATCGAGTTTCGATCCACCGACGTACTGCGTTGGTTTCACGAGACCGTCACTCTGCAGCCTCAAGATTCGCGCGATGACATGCTGCAATCGATTCGCCAGTGCCTGACCGATGCTCAAACCGCTGCCGACGGACGACTGGCTGCGGTGAGATTGGAGATCGCTGGCCGCTGCCAGTTGCATGCCGAGCTAGTCAGTGATGCCGCTCGTCAGCAGACGATGAATGACATTCGAGCGTTAGCCGGCGAAGTCGGCGACGATGTGTGGATTGAGAAGATCAAGTTTCGCACTCAATCGCCGCTGGATGTCGAGCAACTGCGGCTGCGGAACGATCACGTCGGCGAATTGCTGCGGTTGATCTCTGAGATTGCACGCGACCCCGAGCGATTGAAGTCGTTGGCCGATGAACTCAAACCGCTCGTGACCAAAGTGTCGGGAGATTTGAGAGACGCGCCGCGCGGCGAGTCGCTCGATTTCGAAAGTCCCGAGCAGTTGGCGAGTTGGCTGAAGGAAGCCGAGTCCCTGCTCGTGAATCGTTTGGTAGAAGCTGTCTCGTAAGCGATCAGTTTCCCGAGTGAACTCTGCCGACGGTGGCTCTTGATGTAGGAGGAAGCACACGACATGACCGCAGCGATTCGTCCTTGGAAGGTTGTTGATTTCGACGCGATCCCCGGAGTTCCCTGTCCGTGTGGGACAGCGAAGCGTGCGTTTGCCGACGTGCCCGACTATCCCGCGACTGTGCATGTCACTCAGATCGCGACAGACGCCAAGCTGCACTATCACAAGCGGCAAACCGAGACCTACTTCATCTTGGAATGCGATGCCGACGCCCAGATGCAGCTCGACGAAGAGTTCATCGCCTTGAAGCCCGGGATGTGTGTGCTAATTCCTCCAGGCGTTCGTCATCGAGCCATCGGCAGCATGAAGATCATCAACATCGTGATCCCCAAGTTCGATCCAGCTGATGAGTTCTTAGACGGCGAATAGCCACAGATCTCAACGAGTTGCTGACAACAGCCAACAGAGCCCGTGGACTACAGGTGATAGAGCATGAAATAGATCACGACTCCGGTGATCGACACATATAGCCAAATGGGGAACGTGATCTTGGCGATCTTACGATGGCCGACCCAATCAGCTTTGAAGCCTCGTCGCAGCGTGATGATCGCGAGCACTGGCACCGCGACGGCCAGCAGGACATGGCTGATTAAGATGGCGAAGTAGACATAGCGAATCGCTCCGACTCCGCCGAAGGCTTTGCCGTGGCTGCCGGTGTAATGCGAAAGACCTGCGTGATAGACCAAGTAGCACGCCAGGAAGATCACCGACACGAAGAAGGCCGCGACCATGATGCGGCGATGCCAATCGACTTGCCGCCGCTTCACCAACACCAAGCCGACGATCAGCATCAGGCCAGCCAAAGCATTCAAACCGGCGTTCACAGCGGGCAGCTTGAGATACCAATCGGGAATCTCCGTCGCCCCCAATAAGCCTGCGAATCCCGGCCAAGCAATCAAAGCATTCATCAGGACGTAACCATTAAGAGGAACAAGACGCGGTCGTTCGATACTTCAGAAATGAAACACTTCACAGGTGAGTCAAGTTTTGCCTCGGTCAAAGTAGCCGTCATCGCTCCGCGTGACGTGCCTTCCAGGTTTGAGTTCGAACAAGTGGCGATCTTCGTTGGCAGGTGAAGGCGCTGGGAGGAAGGCTCATCACGCGGAGCGATGATGGCTACTTATCTAAATGCGGTCGCGCTGTGTTCGAGCGTTACTTGTCGGACTTCGATTCGGGTTCCGCCGACTTCGGTTCTTCAGTCGCCGGAGTCTCGGACTTTGGTTCGTCAGAGGTCGAATCGTCGGCTGCACCGTCCTTCTTCAACTCCAAACCGCCGTTAGCGATCAGCTTGTTGATGTCCTTGCGAAGCATGGCCATCTCGCCGTCGTTGAGTGAGTTGTACTTCGCGATCACCACGCCTTCGGCATTCACCAAGCAGACGTTGTTGGAGTGTTCGACTTCCCAACCGGGCTCAGGATTCGGAGACCTCGCCGGTGCGACATACTGACGGAAACCTTCCGCGACCACGCGATGAATGACATCGATGTCGCCGGTCAGAAAGCTCCACTTCGTCGTATCGGCCTTCACGTTCTCGGCGTATCGAGCCAGCACTTCGGGAGTGTCTTTGTCGGGCTGCACGCTGAAGGAGACCAACCGAACGGGAACACTCTTCAGCCGATCTTGCAGCACCTTCAATTGAGTCGTGACGCGCGGGCATGTCCCGGCACAACGCGTGAAGATGAAGGACGCGACCCACGGCTGACCGAGGAAGTCTTTCTTCGTGACCTTCTCATTGGCTTGGTTCAAGCACTCGAAGTCCGGCAGTCCATCAGGGCTCCAACTGGCTAACACCATTTTCTGAGTCACGCGCCCGTTGTCGTCGTCCTCTTCTTCGGTCGCAGTTGAGTTGGTCGAGTCGCCCGAGTTTTCAGCCACGACGGTCTCGCCGGAGTGACGCCACGAATACCACACCGCGACGGAAACCAACGCCCACAAGGCTGATCCCACAGCAAGATTGATGGATCGCCGAACTGCCATGCTGCTGCCTCTAAAAAGATCGAAACCGATGTTGTGATGAAGTGGCTGAGTTGTCCTCGTGGGGCACGTTTTCAATGTGCCTCAATTCGAGAAGGGACAGCACGTTGGAAACATGCTCCACGTGAATTCTTCACAGCCTCAAAGCGCCTGCATGTCGCAGGTCATTGAGCGAGATGCTGTTGGCTGACTCGGTGATTCGCAAGTTTCACTCGGCAACGCATGGGTGATTCCCATTTTGAGGACTGACCATTCGCAGGGCCGCGCGTGGGAGCGGCTTGAATGGTGGCGAGCAAAGCGCTACTCAGTCCTTGATGATGAAGCTGGGGCCGAGTGCCCGAGCCGTTTCTTTTCGCTGTCTTCTTCTTCGTGAGCATCAAGATGTCACAACGCCGAGTCGCCCTTGTTACTGGATCTGCAACTGGAGTCGGTCGCGCTTGCGCAATCCGCTTCGCGAAGCATGGCTTCGACGTGGTCGTGAATTACTCACGCAGCGAAGCCGAAGCTCGTGAGACCGTTGCTCAAGTTGAAGCGGCAGGCGCGAAGGCGTTGCTGATTGCGTGCGACATCAGCGATGACGAAGGCGTGAAGGCAATGCTGGCCAAGATCGAAACGGAGTTCGGGCGGTTGGATGTGTTGGTCAACAATGCCGCCTGCACGTTCCCGGTCGAGCACAAGAACCTCGACGGCATGACCGAGGACAAGTGGGATCGCATTCTGGATGTGAATGTAAAAGGCACGTTCTTCGTGACTCGCGCGGCCACTCCGCTACTTAGAAAGTCCGATGATGCCGCTGTCGTGAATGTGAGTTCGATCGCGGGCATTGCCGGGACTGGTTCGTCGATCGCGTACTGTGCCAGCAAAGGCGCCGTAAACACGATGACGAAGTCGCTGGCGCGCGTGCTGGCTCCCATCCGAGTGAACGCCGTCTGCCCCGGCCCTATCGACACGCGGTGGCTGCACAGCTTTATGACCGACGAACAAATTGCCGGCATGGTGGCCAAGCTACCGATCCCCAAAGCCGCGACGCCGGACGACATCGCCGACTCTGTCTTTTATCTCGCTTGCGGCACAACGCTCACGACCGGGCAATTGCTGTCCGTCGACGGCGGCATGAATCTGTAAGAACTCAGACAACGATATCCTGAGACAGCATCTTGCTGGCGCGACCTCAATTGGTCGCGCCGGGCGAAGTCGGCATTGGTTGCTGTGGAACTTGCATCGGTTGTTGATTTGCGGCTCCGCCAAACGCGCCTGAGAACAACGGATTGCTGGCGAGCTGCTTAAACGCATCCGAGATCTTGTTCGAGATGCGACCGTCGATTTTGACGTTCGAGCCGCTGGCATCGATCTTCACCGAGTCCAGCGTCTCTTTGGCTACCGGCAGTATGGCTTGCACTTGGTTCGCGATCAGCGGATTGAGCGACGCGAGCCCGTTCTTGGCGGCAGCCAGTCCTTTGTCGAGTTCGGTTTTGATAGAGGTCGCACCGGTGCTGTCGAAGCAAGAGATCTTGGCATCGAACGTCACGTCAGAGTTCAACGACACGCCGAAGTACATGCCTTTGGAGTGTTTATCCATGGCGGCATCGATGCCCGACCTGCCAGTCGCTGTACCGGGCTTCGCTTCACCACGAGTTCCGACGACCATCACGATTTGATGCTTGGTGTTGCCAATGTCGAAATGCTTAAACCGGAACTCTTTGGGGCCTCGATCAATAGCGGCTTTGACCGCAGCTTCGTCCCCCAACACGACGAGTCGAGGACTTGCCAACCATTGACAGATCTGCCTTCCAGCTTCCCACCGCTCAACGATTTTCTGTTCCTTATGGAACTTCGATGAAAAGTTGGGCTGCTTGGTGAGATCGGCATCTGAAATGTCTTTTTTTAGACGCATAACGATCAAACTCTGCTGAGGTCCTTGGCTCATCGCCGGTCCCATGGCGACACCGCTGAAGCGATTAAACATGCGGCGTTCGGAGATGTTGGTCACTCCGACTGTCACGCTCTCGATGTCGGTTGGTTCCAAATCGAGGCCCTGTTGTTGCTGCTTCATCTGAGCTGCGATGACGGGATTGTTCTTCAAGTCGGCGAGCAGCGGAGCGTTCCAGATTTGGCCGGGTTTGACGTGGAAGATCATCTCGGTTTCTTCCGGGAAGTATTTCATGTCGACGATGTTGCCTCCCGCGAACTTCGAAATCAGCACGAAGCCGCCGTAACCCAGGCCGCCTAATCCCAGGACTCCAACCACGCCCACCAACAGTGGCAAGATCCACTTCGGAGCACCGCCGCCCTTCTTGGAAGACTTCTTACCCTTAGAGCGCGAACCACCGGACGACTTGCGACGCGGCGCCTCTTCAACTTCCTCATAGTCGTCAGCCCCGTTGTCGTACTCTTCATCGTCGTCATAGCTGTAGTCGTACTCGTCCGCCGGAGCCTCTTCTTCTTTGGGCTGCGGAGCCTTGTACTTCTTAACCACGAACGGCTCAGAGCACTTCGGGCAGCGACACTTCTTGCCGATCGCATCTGCTGCTTTGACGGTGAAGACTTTGTCGCAATGCGGGCATTTGGTTTGGATGGCCATATCGGTTGGTGCGAAATGAGTTTGTGTACCAAGGCAGAATGCCTTGAGGAAGTGGGTTGCAGAGCATCCCGCCCCATTAAGCAGCGAGCAAGGACTGGTTGCTTGAAAGCTTGTTGATTGATTCTGGAGCGACACGGAATTCTTTGGGTTCTCCGCCATTCAAGTTGATTCTTGGGCGAGAGAGGCAACTGCCAAGACAAGCCGTATGTCGATTGCGGTGGCAGTCATTTTACTCTGCGTTCTCTGCTGCTCTGTGGTGAAAGAATTCCTCACCGCAGAGCAGCAGAGAACGCTGAGACCTTTCATCAATACTCGCCGCAACCCGCTGCCAGAACCGGCTCTCCTCCATTCGTTGTCGATTCCGAGGGAGGGGCGTCTTCTTCCCAAACCCTAGAGGTCTTCGAACGTGAGCGACCGAGTTGGTTCGTGCTGACGACATCCAGGAGACGGCTTCACCAACGAGCAATTAGTTGCCGCCGAAAGGTGAGATTGCCGATCTGAACTGCGAGCTTCAGGATGCGATGACGTGCGAGGTGACGCTCCCTGTTATTTCATCCTTTGTTGGTGAGTGACTCGGCAATTCGTCGCCGAGCGACTCCGCCTTGTTGGTTACTGAATGCCCAAACTTTCGAAGCAATCGTTATGTCTCTGCTCAATCGAAAGACTCCCGCGAGCCATATTCCCCGAGTTGAAGTGCCTTGGCTGTCTTCACTGCGAGTTCTCTTGCGGATACCGACGGGTGTCATCGTCGGATTGTTCTGCATTTGGATCTACCTGCGTCTCGATAACCCCGCGCCAAGGTCGTATCAGCTTCGATGGAATATGACGAAGAACGAAGTGCTCACGATTATGGGGCAGCCCTATCGAGTCGATGCCCTCTCACCAAAGGACGCGGCCGATCGCGAGCTTTGGAGGTACGCGAAAGAAGATCTTCCCGAACTCGTCTTCCAAGGAGATCACCTCGTATCGCTTAGTAACCGCTACAAGGGCAAGGACGACCATCCGGTGAATCGCGGAGCCGCGTCCTCCGCAGCCATTCGTTAACGATCGTTTCAAAGCCTGAGTATTTTCTCTGACATCACCCCAAAAGGACTCACTGTGACTACTGCGACCGCTGATTTGATTTTGACTCTGCATGCCACTGACAACATTGCCGTCGCGAAGCGTCGAGTCCCGGAAGGTGTCGAGCTGACTTCCAATGGGCGATCGTTCGTGGCTCGCGAAGCGATTGAGCAAGGTCACAAGATCTCGACGATCCGTATCGAGGACGGGCAGCCGATTCGCAAGTTTGGTCAGGTCATTGGTTATGCGAAGGGCACGATCGAGCCGGGACGTTGGGTGCATACTCATAACGTGACGCTGGGCGAACTGACGCTCGACTACGCTTTCAGTACCGCAGTGCCGCCTGATCCAACACCAATCACGGGTCGGACCTTCATGGGCTACCGGCGACCCGATGGCCGAGTGGCGACTCGCAACTACATCGGCGTGATCAGCACCGTGAATTGCTCGGCGACGACTTCCAAGTACGTCGTGGCGAACTTCGAAAAGAAGTTGCTCGAACAGTACCCCAACATCGACGGCGTGATCGCGCTGACTCACAAAGGCGGATGTGCTTTCGATGTCGGTGGGCCAGAGCATCTGCTGCTGTCGAGAACGCTCGCGGGCTTTGCGAAGCATCCCAACATCTCGGCGTATGTGGTGCTGGGCTTGGGCTGCGAGTCCGGGCAAGCATCGTTCTTGGCCGAGAACTACGGGCTCGCTCAGTTGAGGATGCCGGGCGAAGGTGAGCCCGCTCAGCCGCTCGTCATGAATATTCAAGACGTGGGTGGAGTGCGCAAGACCGTCGACAAAGCCACGGCGGTGATTCGTGACATGCTCCCCGAGGTCAACAACGTGCGTCGCGTGCCGGTGCCAGTTTCGGAAATCATGCTGGGCACGAACTGCGGCGGCAGCGACGGTAACAGCGGCATCACTGCGAATCCGGCGTTGGGCATTGCGAGTGACTTGTTGGTCGCGCACGGCGGCACTTCGATCTTGGCCGAGACGCCTGAGATCTGCGGCGCCGAGCATCTGCTGACGCGCCGCGCGGTTTCGAAAGAGGTCGGACAGAAGATTGTGGACCTTATCGATTGGTGGAAGGACTACTGCGGCAAGTTCGGAGCGACCGTCGATAACAACCCGTCCGTCGGCAACAAGAAGGGCGGCTTGACGACGATCTATGAGAAGTCTCTGGGAGCGGTGGCCAAGGGCGGCAGCACGGCGCTGAAGGGCGTCGTGAACTATGCCGAAATCGTGAAGCAAAAGGGCTTCGTGTTCATGGACACTCCCGGCTTTGATGCCGTCAGCGTGACGGGTCTGGTGGCCGGCGGCTCGAATGTCATTGTCTTTACAACGGGTCGAGGAAGCTGCTTGGGCATCAAGCCTGTGCCGACCATCAAGGTCGCGACCAACACCGTGATGTATGACCGCATGATCGATGACATGGACATCAACGCGGGCAAGATCTTGGACGGCGCCTCGGTCGAAGAAGTTGGCAAGGAGATCTTCGACAAGATCGTGAGTGTCGCGGGTGGAGAGAAGACCAAGAGCGAAGCTCAGGGAATCGGCGACGAAGAGTTCGCTCCGTGGAGGATCGGCCCGATGACCTAAGCCGCGACGAGGGAAGTCAGCGAGCATCACGCCGAGGCGCGGAGAACGCAGAGAATGCGAGTCGTCTCGTTCTTCTCTGCGCCTCGGCGTGAGACGTCATTCAGAGTGAGAACGCTCTCAGCTGACTCAGTCATTGCTGTGCTTGCAATCCACACAACCGTCACAAGCTCTCAGCAACTCGCGGCACCTTCGGCCCTGACGAGCTGACTTCTCGGTCCTTCATGTCGGTTCCGACCTATAGACAAGGTTGGAGCCTTATCATGAAACGCATTTCAACAACCGTCCGAGTCGTTCTGTGCCTGGTCAGTCTGACCGTCAGCAGTCTGCTGGTGGCCCGCGCGTTCGGCATTATCGTCGACCCTCGCAATATCGTGATGTCCGAACGAGCGAAGTTGTGCGAGTCCATCGCCATCAACTTCTCGTTGCTGGTCATGAAGGACGATGCGAAGACGCTGGAAGCCGGACTGAAAGCCGTCGCCTCGCGGAATTCCGACATCCGATCCATCGGCGTGCGCACCGTCGCTGGCCAACTGAAGCTGGAAGTCGGTGACCATCACGCGCTGTGGCATCCGCCGTAAGATGGCAAGTCCACCGAGACTCATATGTTCGTGCCGATCGCGGCGGGCAATCAGCCGTGGGGCACGGTTGAGGTCTACTTCAAACCAGTGGTTTCACCGGGCATCTGGGGTTGGTTGGAAGATCCGCTGATCCGCCTGGTGGCTTACATGGGCTGCGTTGGATCGATTGGGTACTACCTCTTCCTCAAGCGTGTGTTGAGGCAGCTTGATCCCTCGAAGGTCGTGCCGACTCGCGTGCGTTCCGCGCTCGATGCACTGACCGAAGGCTTGTTGATCTTGGACGACAAGCAACGCATCGTGTTGGCTAATGAAGCTTTTACGCGGCACATCGGCAGAACGTCAGATGCCTTGATGGGCCAATACATCGAAGACTTGCCGTGGCGTAATAAAGATGACATGACGGCTCGCAAGTTGGACTCGTCACCGTGGCGAGAAGCCTACCAAGACAAACAGGCCAAGCTGGGTGTGCTGATTGATTTGCAAGTCAGCGACGACATCCGTCGCACGTTCGTCGTGAACTCGGCCCCGGTCTTCAATGACAAGAATCGTTGCCAAGGTGTGCTGACCAGTTTGGAAGACGTCACGCCACTCGAGCAAAAGAAGAAGGAGCTGCATTACGCGCTGGAGCAGCTCCGCGAGACCAGTGATGCCATTCGACATCAAAACTTGGAACTCGAACGCTTGGCAACGACGGACCCTCTGACCGAGTGTTTGAACCGCCGCTCGTTCTTCAATCAGTTCGAAGCCAATTGGAAGCAATGCAATCGGCACGAGCATCCGTTGGCGTGCTTGATGGTCGACATCGACTTCTTCAAGTCGATCAATGACACGCACGGCCACGCGATGGGAGATGAAGTGTTGAAGGGCGTGGCTGCGTCGCTCCGTCAAACGGTGCGACTGGGCGACCTGGTTTGCCGCTTCGGTGGTGAAGAGTTCGCCGTCCTCTTGCCTCATACCAATATCGATGAAGCAGCCGTTACCGGCGAGCGACTTCGAGTCGCCATCGCCGCGCTCCAGTTTCCGAGTCTCTCTATCACCGCCAGTATCGGCGTGTCGTCCAAATCGTTGGGGGCAAATGATGCCCAGGCGATGCTTGATCAAGCTGATAAGTGCTTGTACGTCGCGAAGCGAAATGGCCGAAATCAAGTGGTTCGGTTCGATAACGTGCCGGAAGATCTCATCGTGGATGAGTCCAAGATCTCGCGCACTAAGCCCACCGAGAACGCCGCCAAGAAGACTTCCGAAAAGGAAGATTCGATTCCGTACCGAGCCGTCAACGCGCTCCTGGGAGCACTCGCTTGTCGGCACTATCCGACGGCAGCTCACTGTCGCCGAGTGGCCGATCTATGCGTGATTGCCGCTGAGTCCGTGATGTCGATGCGCGAATGCTACTTACTCGAAATGGCGGCTCTGTTGCATGACATCGGGAAGGTCGGCATTCCCGATTCGATCTTGCTCAAACGCGGTCAGCTTTCGATCGTCGAGTGGGAGATGATGCGGCAGCACGAAGCGATTGGAGCAGAGATTCTCAGTGCGTCGTTTGCTAACGACACGCTTCAAGCCATCGTTGAAAACCGACAAGCATTCTTCGCGGGCAATCCGCAGAAGCCACACTTGCCGACCGCCGAAAACATTCCCATGGGCGCGAGGATCCTCGCTGTTGCCGATGCCTTCGACTCGATGACTCACGACAGTGTCTATCGCTCGGCCCGAAGTGATACCGAAGCATTTGAGGAACTGCGTAAGTGCGCCGGATCGCAATTCGATCCGCAAGTTGTTGAACGCTTCATTCAAGCGGTATCAGCACGTCGTCGCAGTTCGGATGACAGCCTGGAACTGCGAGTTTCTCGCGACGTTGCGTGCGACATTGGCTCGCAGATTGAACGTCTCGTCAACGCGATCGATAAGCAGGATGTCGACTTGCTGAAGGCTCTAGCGGCGCGTTTGAAATCCACGGCGTCTCAGCACGGAATTGATCAAATCACGAATCAAGCCGCCGCGCTGGAAGCGTCCGTCAGCGATTCGTCGGACGCTGTTGACGTCTTGGAATCTGCGTACGAACTGATCGAACTCTGTCGTTCCACGCAACGCGGTTATCTCTCAAACATGACCTTACAGAGTTCGAAGTAAGGCTCATCGAGATCAGCCGCACGCCACCAGTTTGAGTTCTCTGTCACGCCAGAGGGCTTCCAGGAATCCATCATGACGCTCGCTTCACCGACAGCAGCTCAATCAGAAGTTTGGACTCGACCAGGAGTGCGAACTGCGGCTTCAGTTTTGATCGCGTTGCATTTGATGGCCATCGTGGTCGCGCCATTGGCAATGTCTCCAGCGTCACCGTTGATGGTGTCGATCTGGAGTTGCTTTCGACCGTACCTCGATGCGTTCTATCTCAATCACGGCTTCCACTTCTTCGCGCCCGATCCAGGCCCCAGCCATCTCATTCGTTATGAGCTGGAGTTTGCCGACGGCTCGAAGTCGGAGGGACTCTTTCCGAATCCGCGCGAACACTCGCCGCGTTTGCTCTATCACCGCCACTTCATGTTGAGCGAATACGCCAATCGGTTGGCCGTCGACGAGAGTCGCAAGGCCGACCTTGATGCGCTGACGAAGTCGTTCGGAGAGTACCTGCTGACGGCTCATAACGCCGCGCGAGTAACCCTGCATTTGCGACGTCACTACATCCCAACTCCCGAGCATGTCTTGTCGGGACTGGCGCTCGACGATCCCCAGTTCATTCACGAACGCCCCTTAGGCACCTTTGCTGCGAACGGTGTAGTAACGGCTCCTGCTGAGAATGAATCGCCATCAGCTCCCATCACAGAACAGTCTTTGGACGGGTTGGCGTTCGAGCCGGCTGATGACATCCCACCGCAGTTGGTCGTGCGGTGAAGGTGACTCGGTAGGTAGCTCGATCGGGTCTCTCGCGAGTACCCGATGGCATTCATTCTGACTTCATCCGACCTGACACCAAAACGCTCTTCAACGCCGCTTGGGATTACTTCTAAGGCCTCTCATGACTCCGTCTTCATCTTCTGCCCAGCCGACGTTGATCGAGCAATGGAACCAGTTCTGGTTCACTCCGATAGATCCGGCGACGTTGGGCGTGGTGAGGATTGGAATCGGGTGCATGTTGGCCTATTCGCACTTGGTCTGGGCCATTGGCAGCGATGCGTTCTTCGGATCACAAAGCTGGCTCAATGCCTCGGCGGTTACGGCCATCGGCAACGGGAGCTGGTCCACAAGCCCGTTGTGGTGGTTACAAGAATCACCGGCGCTGCTGGGGCTCACTCACATGGCCGCGTTCGTGACCGCCATCTGTTTGGCGATCGGTCTGCTGACGCGAGCCGCAGCCATTGTCTCGTTCTGCTTCGTCCTGGCTTATGCCCATCGCAACCCCGCCGCGCTTTACGGCTTCGATCAAGTGATCGGCTTCATGACGCTCTATCTGGCGATTGGACCGAGCGGTTCCACGTTCTCGCTGGATGAGTACCTGACGCCGACGCGGCATCGAGTTCGATCGAGCATCGGAGCCAACGTCGCGACTCGGCTGATGCAGTTGCATCTGTGTGTGCTCTACTTCTTTGCCGGTGTGTCGAAATTGAAAGGCGTCACCTGGTGGAATGGCTTCGCGATTTGGGGAGCGATCGCTAATCAGGAGTACCAAACTGTCGACCTCACATGGCTGGCGAGCTGGCCGATCATCATCAACCTCATGACTCAAGTCTCGGTTTGGTGGGAAGTGAGTTACCCGGCACTCGTCTGGAACCGCCATACGCGACCGGTGATGTTGGCTTTAGCCGTCGCCGTGCATCTGGGCATCGGAGCGTGCTTTGGAATGCTGACCTTCGGTTGCGCGATGCTGCTCGCGAACTTCACGTTCATCCCGCCGCACGTCGTGCGAACCGCCGTGACGAATCTGAAGACAGTCTTGAATGCGTCTTCGAAACGTCAGCCTCACCTCCCGCCGATGGAAGTCACACCACTCCCAACGACTTGAAGTTGAGAGATATGGACGCTCGTGACGCGAGTGATTCTGGCTACTACAAAACTCCCCAATGATCGAATTCTGGTTGGCGTTTGGGGGAGAATGGCCGTGCTGAGTTTCAAGCTTTCCAGGCTGGCTAATCGCAGTCGCTGCGCTGTGCTGACTCTTGTTTTGATGAGCAGTAGCTCGTTGCTTTGGGCACAGACTAACTCTGAAATTGCGGCCGATTCTCGGGCGCCGGTGCCGATGGCAGCGGATCAGCAAAAGACGTTGGGCGAGATCAAAAGCATCTTCGCCGACGACTACGCGAAGGCCAAAAAGCCCGACGATAAAGTTGCACTTGCACGTACTCTGCTAAAGCAAGTCGACGATCAGAAGGACGACGAGATCGCGCGGTATGTGTTGCGGAAGGAAGCTCAACGGCTGGCGATGGACGGTGGCGATGCCGAGACCTCGTTCGCCTGTATTGAGCAACTTGGCAAGGAGTTTCAGCTTGATGACATCGCGCTGTTGCATGACACGTTGGATGATCTCAGCAAGAAGGCGAAGACGTCTCAGGCATTGAAGGTACTCAACGAGACCAACAAGGCTGCAATTGATCGAGCCGTGGCAGCAGACAAGTTCGTGTTGGCGACGAAGTTTTGTTTGATTGGAGACAAGCTCTCGTTGGCGGCCAAGGATCTGACAGAACGCAAACGGTACCTCGAAACCAAGACGGCGATTGCTGCCCACCAGAAGGAATTTGAAGCCGCTGAACGGGCCAAAGAAATCCTGGCGACAAAGCCAGATGATCCCACGGCGAACTTTGATCGCGGCGTCTATTTGCTAACTCGCAAACAAGAGTGGGAAGCCGGGCTCCAGCATTTGGCCAAGAGCAGTGACGCAGAACTGCGAGCCCTCAGCAAGCTCGAACTTGAAAATCCACAGTCGACCAAGGTGCGTCTAGAACTGGCAGAAGGCTGGTTCGATTGGACGCTGCCGATGAAGAAGACCAAGCCTCTTTGGAGCAAAGCGCTAGCCAGGTATCGCTACGAACAAGTGGCGTCGGAAGTCAGCGGACTGGATAAGACCAAGGTCGAAAAGAAGCTGAAGGAGATCGGTGAACTCGATCTGAAACGGGGCGCGCCGGTTGTGCGAGTTGCCAAGAAGGATCCCGAACCAGTCACGGTGCCAAATGGCACCGCCGTGCGGCCCGGCACCGTCAATAATGCCGGTGGTCCCAAGAATGCTGCGATGGGCAAGGATCAGATCAAGTTGACGATGGCGCTCGCCGAGTGGCTCGTGCAGTCCAAGAGTTCAATGGGCATGTACCGCACCGCCAACAACTCCACGTTAAGCATCAACAGGAATGGGAAGATTCCGACTGAACCGTTCCGCATGATTTCCGTGAGCTTCAATGATCCGATGGTGGAAGATTTCAAACTTCTAGACGGTTTAACGACGTTGGAATCGTGTTCCGTCTCTGGTGGTGGCAGTGATGGTGTCGCCCTGCGCGCGTTGGCCGCCTCGACCAACATCCAAAGTCTTTACGTGATGAACCAAACCAGTCTTAGCGAGGAGTACGCGCCTGATCTGGCGAAGTTCAAATCGCTCCAGATTTTCTTCTATCGCGGCTCGACCCCGCTTGGTCCCAAAGCTCTTAAGGCATTGGCGTCACTTCCCGATCTGCGGACGGTGACGGTCATGGTCAGCCCCGATGTGGAGGCTCGAGATTTCGAACCGTTTCGAAACTCGAAAGTCAGCAGCCTGAGTTTAATTGGGGCTGACAGTAAGCAACTCGCCGCTATCGCTGGGTCACGAACCATCACGCAGTTGACGATTGAAGAATCCGAACTGACCGATGACTTGCTCGCAAAGCTGGCGTCACCGCAATTGACGGAGTTGACGCTGAGACGCGTGAAAGGCGTTACCGGCTCGGGATTGTTGGCGTGGCAGCGAGTTCCTCTTAGTTCGCTGAGACTTTCGGACTGCCAGTCTCTTGATGCGAAAGGAGTTGATGCCATTTACGGCATGCAGAGCCTGACGCTTCTGTCGTTGTATCGTCCCAGGGTGTTGCTCGATTTGAAGCGATTGAAGTCCAGCCCTGTGCTTCGGAATCTGGAGATTTCCGGGGTCGATTTGGCAGACGGGACGAGTTTCAAAGGACTGCCAGTACTTCAAACATTACGTCTGGGCCAAATTAAGCTCCATGAAGGTGCCATCAATGACATCGGCAAGTTGCCGTTAAACATGGCAGACTTAAACAGCGTTGGTCTGACTGACGACGACCTAAAGCATTTCTCGAGTAACCGAACGCTCCAGTACTTGTCCGTTTACAACAACAACATCAGCCAGAAAGCAGTCGACGACTTCAAGACTGCCAATCCGAAGATCCAAGTCTCACGATGAAACGTGGCTGACTGAAATTTAGCCGGATGGCGACGGTATCGGTCTGCGTATTTCGAGACGACCTGGATGCCGCGTGGTCTCAAATTACTGAGAAGTTTCATCGAGCGAATCACCGTCGGAAATGAACTCGGCAATTCACGATGTTGAGTCCATTCGGCTTCTGATCCGTGTGTGAAACATCCGTGTGAGCCGCGACGTTGTCAGAGAGATTCCTCGCGATCGAGGTTGGCGTTTGAGGATCCTCGTCAGACCGACAGGGCCCACTCGCTGCGTCTGCTTCAGAGCAGCGTGATTTGGAAGCCCTGTCCTCGCTCCATGATTGATTGAGAAACTTTCCAGAATCCTCTTGCGATGCGCATCGGTGTCTTATAGTCTTAATACACTGCAATCGGGAGTGGTGAGACCAATGCCTTCAAACTTTCTCTTTCGGATTCACCCAACATCGGGCGTGCCGATCTATCGGCAACTGATGGATCAGGTGCAGGCTCACGTTCACGCGGGGCGGCTGCCGTTGGATGAGATGTTGCCTTCGGTGCGACAGATTGCCGAAGAGCTGCAAATCAATCCGATGACCGTCTCGAAGGCATATTCACTGCTAGAACGAGATGGCTTGATCGAACGCGTGCGTGGGCAAGGCATGCGCGTGAAAGCTGCACCTAAGGGGCTGCTGCCGGTGAAAGATCGCCGCGAAAAGATTCTTCCGCTGTTGGAACAAGTCGCCGCCAAGGCCTTTCAACTGGGGCTGACTCGCGACCAAGTCATCGCCGCATTGACCCCGTTGTTCAAAGAACGAGGCGCTGACTGACGCTGTCGCAGCCAGACGTATGTAGTCGGTTCTTGCCATCGGATTCGCGACTCATCGCGCGATCGAGGAGATGGCAGATCTTCAGAATCGGAAAGCAAAGTCATGAGTGAAACTGTCGTAGAAGCTCGCGGAGTTACGAAGCGGTTCAAGGACAAGACGGTGCTTGATCAGCTCGACTTCTCGTTGCAGCGCGGATCAGTCACGGGATTGCTCGGCAAGAACGGGACTGGGAAGACGACGCTGCTGAAGTGCGTGCTCGGTTTGCAGACTCCGCAGTCAGGGACCATCACCGTGCTGGGAGAAGACTCGCGCACGCTAAGCGGTACCGCGAAAGCACGGCTCGCGTATGTGCCGCAAGAAGTCAGCCTTTATCCGTGGATGCGAATCCGGCAGGTCGTCGCTTACACGGCGGCTTTTTATCCGCGCTGGAATGCGGTGCTGATTGAGCGAGTCATGAAAGACTGGGAGATCAATCCCGATGACAAAATCGGCCCGCTGTCGACGGGGCAGTTGCAAAAGCTCGGCATTCTGTTGGCGCTAGGGCATGAACCCGAGCTTCTAGTTCTCGACGAACCTGTCGCGAGCCTTGATCCGGCAGCGCGGCGGCAGTTCCTGGCGACGTTGCTGGAGATCGCACTGACTGGCGATCGGACTGTGCTGCTATCGACTCATATCACATCGGATCTCGAACGAGTGGCCGATCGAGTCGCGATCTTGAGGAACGGGAAGATCGATTACACCGACGAACTGGCAGCATTGAAAGACTCGGTGAAGCGCCTGCGGATCAATGCTCCGTCGGGATTGCCGAGCAACCTGAAGTCCTTGCCGGGAATCGTGAAGTGCGAAGCCGATGGCAAGACGGCGGTCCTGAGTCTGCGCGGTTTTGAACCGGATCTCCCAGCTCGGTTGGCTCGGGATTGGAACGCCGAGATCAGTGTCGAAGACCTCAACCTCGAAGAGATCTTCTTAGAGATGTATGCCGACTAGTCCCTCGCGCGGAGTCCTTCAATTCGACGAAGAACTTCAAGGAGTTCGATATGTGGAACCGCCTGCAAGCTGTGGCGATGACGTACTTCTCGCGGAAGCTGTTCTGGGTTTTCGCAGCAGGCTACGTTGGGCTACCCGCCATGTGGTTTTCGGTGAGAGAGCGCGGCGACGCGGCGAGCCTGGGGATGTCGTTTCAGGCGCTTTTCTTTGGTGCCTACCTGTGTTTCATTTTGGGCGTGCATCTCAAGCAGCAGTTTGCGAATCCTCGAGCCAAGTTGCTGCCGACGTTTTCCGCTCCGCACTTGTTGGTGTCGATCGCAATCACATCGGTCGCGACGTCGATCACCATCTGGGCTGCGTCACGTCACAGAGAAGCACATTGGCTGGGTGTCATGGCGATTGCGGTGCATGTGAACTTCATGGCCCATCGACTTGGCAGTAGTCCGACCAACTCCGCTGCGTGGGTCTTCGCGGCTTCAGTGATTGGCATGACGACCCCGGTTGGGAGGGGCTTCGTCGTCGAAATTGGAATGGGACATGAACCAACATTGGCGATCGCGATCTTGGTCAGTCATGTCTGCGGCTTGTTGTTGTTGATGGATGACATGATGAAGTTGGATGAGGACTCGCCGAGCTATCAGATCGTGGTCAACTTCAATGCCTGGGACATGCGGGCGCCGGCTCAACGCAATCTCATTCGCAACATGTCCCAACGTGATAGTGGTTACTTACGATTAATCAGTTGGGCGAGTCACCGACGTCTGGACCGTGCGACATCTTGTCCGGCAACGACGTCAGCTCAGCGTGTGGCGCTGTTTGATCTGGGAGACAACTGGCCGTCTTCGATCATCGTCAATCAAGTAGCCGTGGCCGGGATTGCCATTCTTTTCCTGGTGCTCATCGGTGGCAGAAGTTCGATTCGCACGGCACATGAGCTGTCGCTGCTTATGCGGATTTTCTTGGTCGCCATTATGGCCTTTGTGTGGGGCTTCTGGTTCATGTGGGTGCAGCGCTGGTCGCGACTGGGTTATGAGTCGCTGCGGCCCGTCAGTCGTCGCGAGTGGGTGTGGGAAAACGGCGTGGCGATCTTCAAGAACATCGCGCTGAATCACTCGATCGCAGCAGTTTTGCAGTTGGTCATCGTCGGGATCGTACTGCCAGAATTCCTACATGAACGAAGCGTGTGGTTGGTGTTGCTATGGTCGACCGGCCTGCAAGTCTTGGCCTTTGGCATCTTCGCTCTCGTGTCTTCCTACGGCTCTGTGATTCTGATGGGCATGGTGATGGGCACGCTCAGCACGTGCTTGATGATTCCAGGGGCGTTCATGCCGGGTGAGAACGGACTAGACGTCGAGTTGATACTCGGGATTACGGCGCTCGGCGCCGCGGTCGGTGTGGTCATCACGTGCATTGCGTTTCGACGTTGGTGCCGTGTCGATTTGCCTTAGCGGTTTCCTCTTGAGCTGCTGCGAGAAGTCATCCGTGTCAAAGAAGAGCGTGAACTCTGTTTGCAGGAGTTACTCATGTTGCCGAAACCATTTCGGTTCGTGTTGGTCATGTTGATCACTCTGTCGATCGCCTTGATCGTCGGAGAATTCGGGCGGATCTACTCTCGCTATCACGCGGACTCTCAGAAGTTTGCAGACGTGGCACTTGAGGCGCAGACCCCGACTGATCCGCGTATTGCGAATGACGTCGATTCACCTCGTCCCGATTTGACGTTGTCGCTGAGCGGTCGAGCGCTCCAAGGTCTGGATGATGGCACGATTCCCTGGATGACGATGTCGTTCAATGTGCCCGATAAGCTGCTGAGTATCTTTCAGCAGGGGCGCGTCTTTCAGTTGCAGAACCCGCAGTTCAAAGAAGATCGGCGCGAGTTGGAGTTCCCTCAGCGCAAGGACGACGCCGGCATGATGTATAGCGGCGACGTGGCTTGGTCCGCGTTCTGCGGTGGAGTGATTGCGACAGTCGGCGAGTTTCCCGTCGTCCAGTTTTGGGATCTCAAGAACGGGAGGCTCATTGAGACGATCGACGATCAGCATCCGACGATTGCCGCGCAGCCGATTTCGAAAGAGTCATCGAAGCAGCATGTCAGCGGCTTACGGTATTCGGACACCGGAGCGCGGCGGATTACGGCGTCGCCTCGGTCGTGCTTATTTGCAATCGGCAAGATGGATGGCACCGTCGAACTGTGGGGTGATTTGAAATACCTAGAGCGGCCGGAATGGCTGAGACGAGATGTATTTGGCATTCCACACGTCGATGAGAAAGGGTCTGGTTACTCACCGGAAGAAGTGATTGCGATTAAGGAGCATTCGGAAGGGGCAAGAGTGCCCGTCGCCTCACGCAAGTACGGCCTGCTGGCGCGAAAGAAGGCGCATGAGGGCGAAGTCGTCGATCTCAAGTTTTGCGAAGGCGGCCTTAAGTTAATGACGGTTGGTGGTCACAAACTGACGGCGTATGAGCCAGCAGTAACGGTCGAAGGTCTGCCGGGAACACACGCGATGCCGGTGAGATCCAATGAACTCGTTTCCGACGTTGTGGTTTCCGATGTTGGAACGCTCGCTGAAGTGTGGCGACAGAAGTTGGATGACGTGGGAGGAACGATCGCACTGCCGCTTATGGAGAGTTCTGGAGGTTCGCATTGGACGCGACCTGACTATGGCAATTTCTTTCGCTTCACGGGTCGACCGTTCGCCATCGCGAAGAGCTTCTCTGGAGTGCAGCTGGGATCGCTCATGACTCGGGAACTGACGGGAACGATTCAATTCCCGAAACCAGGGCCTTCAACGTTGGTGCAAGCGCTCTCGTTTCATCGCGACAGTGACGCGCTACTGACTCTCAATACTGAGTACTCCCTGGCGGATAAGCCCGACAATCAGAAGATCGCCACGGTGCTTTCGTTGTGGCAGGTCGAGTCGCGGAAGCGAATCTCGACGGCTCGCTTCGACGGCCAATTCATGGCAGCTGGTTGGAGCATCCACGGCATGACATTGGGCTTGCTGCGCTACGATCATCGCCTGGCCAATGCGCCTGCGATTCAGACGGGGTTGTTTCCGTGGGAGACGATTCGACGCCCGGCCCATCTGTTTCATCTGTGGGATGTGCGTGTCGAAAAGGCAAAGTGACCTCGGCGATCGCACGCCGTCAGCGGACGGCGTTTATGATTTGTAGGGTGCGGACCAGCTCGCGCGGATCGGTGGGCCGGCGCGAGCAAAGCCAAATTGCGATGGCAGCCAGAATGACGATCAAAGTGGAATGGCGAGCGCCGGCCCACCAGTCGAGTCGCTCGCTTGTCCCACCCTACTCAAGACCGGAATCGCAAGACCTGCTCCACACTCTGCGCTTGAGCTTGATGACGGGGCGCGGATCGCTCGGTTGCGGATCAGGGCGCAGGAGAAGAACACTCCGGTTCGTGTTCTCTCTTCGTCTGGTCGGAGGCCGAAATGATGTCGCGCTGGATGTCGATTGTTGTCGCCATGTGCTGGAGCATGATTGGTGCGACGGTCATGGCCCAAAGTCTTCCTGCGTCGCCGGCCAAGCAGGTCACGGATCTCTTTCAGCAGCTCGATAAGAGCCAAGATCGCGCGTTGGACCAAGCCGAATTCGTCGTGGGATTCGCCGACAAGAAGTTGGCTACACGCGACTTTCATCTGTGTGATTGGGACGCCGACGGCAAGCTAAGTCTGAACGAGTTTTGGACGGTGCCACTTGTCACCACCTGGGAACAACGCGGACCTGTGCCGCATCCCATCGCGAAGATTGTTGCGCGCTACTTTGATTTGCTCGTGAAACGCTGGCCCGTGTTGGGGAAGCCTGAAGCGGGTTCGGTGCCGCGTGATGAGTTCCTCGGCGGGGCTGCTCGAGCATTCGAAGTTCCGACGGTTCCCTCGCCGACAATCGATGTCGATGCCGATGGCAACGGCGCGATCACCGAGACGGAGGCTCGTCGCTATGTCGAGATCTTGCTGGGAGTCCGTCGCAGCGATGGGCGATTGCTAGTTCATCCTCACGGAGTCGTCGCGAACTTCGGTCACTTTTCTTACGTGGATCTGAATCAAGATGACCGCATCAAGCTGGCCGAGTTCAAGTCGCGCGGTGGGGCGGGAGATGAGTTCATCGAGATCTTCAAGTCGCTCGATCTCGATGGCGACACTCAAATTCCTTTTGAGGAAGCCATCAAGACAACCCGGTTCATCCAAGATGTGCTGGGTGACTTTCGAAAGTTCGACACCGACTTGGATGGAGTCGTCGGACACAACGAATTCGTCGCCGGTCTGCCTGTGTGGCAGAAGATTTACACGCACTACTTCTTCTCGGCGTTCGATGGGAACTCGGACGGCAAACTGAGCTTTGCCGAGTTTCAAATGAGCTTCCTCGGGATGCCGGTCTGCAACTGGCACGAGATCATCTCGATCAACAACGACGACCAGAAACTGCGTTTCCAAGATTTTCGTTTCGATAATCGTTCGGACTTCCCGTTACTGAGGTGGGAGTTCTTCCGTCGGTTAGATCGCAACCACGATGAAGTGCTCGACGACGAAGAATTCACTTTCAGAGCGGCAGTGCCTCATGCGTTTTACTCGCTGAGCGCAGACGGCACGGAATGGCGGTTCCTCAATCGAATGCCCCATTTGAAGTACGTGGGATTGCCGTCAGTCTCGCCCGATGGCAAACGCTTGCTGTTTGAAGCTTTTGGCGATCGGTTCGCCGAAAGCGAAATGGTGGTTGTCGACCTTGATGGCTCGAACTTGAAAGACCTGGGCAAGGGCCTGATGCCCAACTGGTCGCCGGACGGGATGATGATCACGGCAACGTTGCAGACTGCGAATCCGTTTGGCGTGTGGCTGCTGAAGTCTGATGGCACTCGCGAGAAACAAATCGCAGTAGGTTGGGGGGCTCAATGGTCTCCCGATGGCAAGAAGATCGTCTTCGTTGATAAGTCGGTGAAGTCGGCCGTCATCAAGGTCTATGACATCGAGACGCAACGTATCAGCGAAGTGATGCCAGCCGAGAATAATCCTTATCACCAAGTGATGTGGACGGCGTCTTGGTCGCCGGACAGCACGCAGATCTGCTTCAAAGGCGTACGACCTGATCGACGCAGAGACCTGGTCATTGTGAATGCTGCGGGGGCCGAGCTGGGCTTCAAGGTTCGATTCACGGGAGAGTTGAGCGCTGCAGCGATCGCTTGGAATCCGCGCGGCGATCGCATCGTGTTTCCGATGTCGTGTCTTGAACGAGGTCGCATTCAGTTGTACGAACTCAATCCCGAGAGCGACGACGCTCCGAAGCTGATGCCTGGCCAGAATCCCAAGCTGGATTGCAAAGCCTGCACGTGGTTCCCGGATGGCTCCAAACTGCTCGTCTCGGCTGGCGTGAATTGATCAAGGCCCAACGAAGCTCAATGTCCCGGTGCTTGCTGTTTCTCTGCGGTGCAAAGACCGAGCTTGCGACGTCACTGACTCATGCTGTTGTCATCGGCATCGTTGTTACGAATGCAACCGTCGGGAAGATCCTCAGCATCCGCGTCGGATGAGTTGCAGTCGCGATCGATATGCCGCGAGTCATCCGCAGTGATTGCTCATTCGCTCGTGCTTTCCCGCATCGCGTGACCGTTCGCCGCTCCGGCTCTTGGCAGCTTGCTGGTTCTGTCGAGTGCGAAGGTGACGGAGTCTGTGCCGCCGAGGGATGCCCTTGCGCGGCAACAAAGTCGACGTTGCAGCTTGTTGTTGTTGGCATCGTTCGCACGATCGGCATGGTCGCTGCAAATGGTGTGATCGTTGCTTGCCAACGCGGCGACATTCGCAGAACAGCTCGCAACTTCGAGCTCCGACCAGTGGAGCACCTGAGATGAACCTCACAGAGTTTCGACGCCGCGCTGAGCTGGCGGCGGAAGAATGGATCGATCGCGTCTTGTCGGCTTTGAATTCGGATGCCTCGCTGCCGAGCCAACGCTCGCTGCAGGTTTCTGAATTGGAAGAGCGGATCTTGATGAGCGCCGCGCCTGTGGCCGTTGTCGCGGTCGAGGCTCAGCCATTGGATCCGCAGGCGCCAGCTACTTCTCCGACGATTGATTCTTCAGCATCGCAGACAACGACCACTGTCGAAGCTGCGGTCTTGCAGCAGCTTGATGACTTGCTGAGCGAAGTGGATGCGGTGCTGGTCGGGAATAGCCAGACGCCCGTGGAAGTTGCGCCGACAGTTTCTTCGGCGGTGCCATCTGACACCGCTGCCGCATCGCGCGAGCTGGTCTTTGTTGATCCTGTCTCTTATACACATCTGACGCTGCCGACGAAGGCTTAGGTGT
>OMIV01000216.1 GCA_900299185.1 Planctomycetaceae bacterium | reverse complement strand
TCCTCGCCTTCGTCCAACTGGCTTCCATCATAATCCTGCTCAAATAGAAAATACACAGGCGATGCAACACAGCGTCCACACGACCTAGGCAGGGAATTGCACTCCGAGACGTCGTCGATCAGTGGCCACATCCCCTGACCCGAAAAATCAATACGCTCGGAATAATCGCTACAGATTACCAACGGCCGAAGTCGATAAATCCGGTCGAGTCATCATCTAGCGCGACTTGGTGTGAGCCTAGAGTGACGATCGAGACCCTGCATGCTCAAGGATTGATGATGCGGTTCCATCGATGGTTTGGTCCGCTGTTGGGTGCGTTCGCGGCAGTCGCGGGCGCCAGCACTGCTTCGGCACAGCAACCGCCGATGCCGGCTTCCGGTTCGGCTTTTGCTGATCCGTCGGGAGCGTTCTACCAGGTGCCTGGCCCTGGTGCGGTACCCGGCAGTTTCCAACAGTGGCCGGCGATTTCGCCCTACGAAATGGACTATGGTCGCCACGTCAACGAGGGTGGGTTGTGGAACTACGACAACCAATCCCACGAAGGCATGGAGAGCCATTGGAAGTTCCGAAGCGAATATAATTACATCGCCACGAAACGGCCTCAGGGCTACGTCGGCAATCGAGCCGCTCCGACTTACAAGCATCAACTCCGCAATCAGCTTATCAACCAACAAGCTGGCGCGGGTGGCGGTGCAAACGGCGGCGGCCAGCTTCAGACTCTGCTCAACCGCTTCGAGGGCACCAATACCTACGGCCGCGGTTTTAATTGGTATGACCCAATTTACGGTGGCGAAATTTCGTCCCCCACAATGGACGGACTCCGAATCTCGCTTGATAACCTCAATCCAGACGGCACCGGGATGGAGCTGTTCGGCGGTTGGGCTATCGACGACGACACCGAATACGATTCGCGAAAGCATGACATATCTCCGCGTCGTGGTCAGATGCCGTCTATCACCGACATCGACACGATTCTTCAGATTGTCAATGCTCGAGCACCGCAGTTGTTGATCAACAACGGACCAATTGACGTTTCCCAGATTCCAGGGCCGATTGGACCATACCGAAGTGTCACAGAAGCCCTGCAATCGAACCTATTGAATCTGCGCGGCATTCCACTCGATGACGGAACAATCACAGTATTACCAGACGGCTCGACTGTTGGCGGTGCCTCAGCAGTCTACGACTTGGATTTCAAAATCAAGTTTAGCGTCGAGCAATACGGTGCAGGGCTACGATGGCAAACGATGCCATTAATCAAGAACAATTGGCTTCGAGTGAATCCCAATGTTGGCTTCCGCTATACCAGCATCGAGGAGAACTTCTCGTTCTTCGGGCGACACAGCGGATGGACCTATAATTCTCTCGGCGCCGCTGGTGGCGGTAATAATAACCAAACTACGGTCACAGATTTGCTCGTCCACTCGCTTCCCAACTTCTTCGACGACAATCGAAACGGAATCGTCGACGAGGCGGGCCTTATTGAAGACAGTCTCGGCGGACAAGCCGGCGGTGGTGGTGCCCAAGCAGGAACGTCAGTCTTTGGCTCTCCCACCAACGCTCTATATCCCATCACATCGATTCTACACAGTCGCGTTCGGTCGTATCTCGCCGGACCAGAAATCGGTATGAATTATGTGATCGGCGGCGACTCACTTCGCATGGGCGGACGCTCCACCTTCGCGTTGCTGGCGAACCACGAACGCATGACACTGAGCGGTGACAATATCTTTGTTACCACTCATATCGCAAATCTCATCCAGCCAACTGCCGCAGATCCGCGTCCTAACGACTTCTCGGATCAAAAGAATTCCACACACGTTTCCCCCCTGTTCGAACAGAACTTCTACGTTGAGGGGCCGTTCTTGCGATATGTCCCACTCCTACGACGCTCATCACTGTTTAGCAAAGCAACGGTCAACGTAGGTTATACTCTGACCTATATTGGGGAATTCACCCGACCGGACGAAGACATTCTCTGGCGAGGAAACCCATCAGCCGGATTGTTCCCGACAATCCAGAAGGCTGAGCGTCAGACCTGGAAGCAGGATGCGTTCAACATCGGCCTAACTTGGCAGTGGTAGCAATCACATCTAAGACTTGTAGTTACAACAAGAGACCGCCGATTGTCGCCCATAACGCGACGATCGGCGGTCTCTTCGCATCAGAGAAGTGGCAATACTTAGACTCGACCATCAGCGCCTTTAGTCATCCAAATCGACCCGACGGCGAAAAGAGTGACACTAAGGCCGATGTATTGCCAAAAGGTGATATTGTCCCAAGTACTCGTAAAGAGGTCGACATAGAAGTCGAAGTAGGTACTGGCAGTATTCGATATTGTCTTCATCATGACCGTGGCTCCTCAACTGGCGGCAAGAGAACGCCGCGCCAAGTGAATCGTAGGTCGTGAGATTGTCGCGAGTTTTCAAAGCTGTAGGACTCAGGCATTTTCCGCTGTCAGGTCATGCAGATCGCAGCGATTCGGTCCGAGATTCCACCGGAATGTGACGCTCGGAACTCGATCAATTCAGTCGAGCCAACTACGCAAACGCGTCTGATGTTCTACTTGCCATACAAAGGCTTCAGACGCTGCATTCCGACGACGCGGACCACCATCAATCGCTGCATTTGGCCGCTCTTCTCTAGCGATCGAAAAAACGAATGACCGGGAGTCGCTTCGTCACCGTCGGTCGCGCTGACAATCGCCAGTTCGCCCGTATTAAGGCTGAGCGAGAACTGCTGATCAAACAGCGGCGCGATCTCGGGCTGCTGGCGAGCAATCCAATCAAATTGAGTGGCTACGGGCCGGAGCGAGGCATCGCCATGATGGATTTCCGGCTGAAAGTGAAGACGCGCAAGTCCATCTTGCTCGCGTTCAACACGAACTCGCAAAACAGCTTTAGCGTTTTCGTATTTGAAGGGTTCACTCGACCGCTCCGTCGATATCTCCAACGTCGACAACACGTCGGTAAGTTCTAAAGGCACATCGGTACCGGAAAGCAGCGCCACCTTTCGAGCAGTCAAACCACGATCTCGATCCGTGATCTCGGGACGTTCAGCGGTTATTTCCAGAATCTGCTCGAGAGCCCTGGGCGGGCGAGAACTAGCATGACCGATCCGCCAACCATTCTTGCGGAGGCGAGTTCGCTGCTCCGGTGGCATATCTGCAATCTGATCGATTTCTCGCCACAGTAGGTCTGACATCAAGCCATCGTCGCGCACGCGATCGATGAACACGATCTCTAGTTCGACGGCCTCTTTCGGCGTGACTAGCGGCGGCAACTTGAACGCAGCGGGCTTAATCGGCGCGGTACTCGACAGCATCTCGCACCCTGAAGCGACAAGCAGCAAGGACAACGCAGTTGCACCAGCAATACGGCGGCGTCTTCGACTGCGATTGGCTAATTGCTTGCCTATCACTTCCATGTGAAACCAAATCCAGATGAGTCCGGCGGCAGAATCGTTGCTCAATCCATTGAGCAGAGCCGGGACTCTATTTGCGTTTTGAAAATCTCGTCAATGTGGACGTTACTCTCGATGAGCATGGCACTTCGAATTCCCGAAACCGACAACTCAACGCAATTGATATGGCACTTCCAATCCATGCTTGTCCATCAGTACGGGGTCAGAGAGAACCTGACGCACCGGACCATTGGCTCGAATTTCTCCGGCATCGAGTACAAGAACTCGATGACATAACTCGACAACCAGATCGAGGTCGTGTGTGGCAATCAGTTGAGTACCAGGGAACCGTTTCAGGATTCCAATTAGCCCCTTTCGGGCTCGAGGATCCAAGTTGCTAAACGGTTCGTCAAGCGCCAGCACCTCAGGTTCACTGGCGAGGACTCCGGCCAGGCAGACTCGCTTCTTTTCTCCGACACTCAACTGCAGCGTGCTGCGGTGCTCGTATCCGGCCAAGCCCACACTCGCCAAATTGCGTTGCACGCGTTCAAGCAAGACATCGCGAGGCAGCCCCACATTGAGCGGACCGAAAGCCACATCCTCGCGGATCGTCGGGCAAAAGAGTTGATCGTCAGGATCTTGAAAGACAAAACCGACCAACTGCCGCACCTGCGGAAGCTTCGTTTTTTCCAGAGGAATTCCAGCAATCTCAATTCGCGTAGGCCCAGAGACAGATTCAATTCGCTCGGGCAACAAACCATTGAGATGCATCAGCAAAGTTGATTTGCCCGCACCACTGGGACCTACCAGAGCGACGATTTCACCACGAGGAATCTCAAAGCAGATGTCCCGCAACACCGACTTCCCACCGGGATATGCGTAGCTCAAAGAGGCGACGCGAATTGCAGGAAGAACGGCTGTCATAGTCTCTTATGCGATCAGAATGAGGCGGTCGGGAATAAAGAGACGGAGACGATCCGGCAAAAGTGGTCTCCAGACAAGCGAAGAGCCGCGATGCCGCTCCGCTGAAAACAGCAAAGAACATAGCGGCACTTTGAGTTCAACCTCAGTTAGTGAGGCCGAGCGGGCAACTGATCACAGACGTTCTTGGCTATTCCAACCTTCTTGAGCACCCAAATCACCATGTAAGTGATGTCGAGTTCCCACCAGCGGTGAGCGTAAATCGCCAACTTTTGATGAGCGTGATGGTTGTTGTGCCACCCCTCGCCATAGCTCAACAACGCCGCCCACCACAAGTTCCGTGAACGATCATTGGTTTCGTAAGTCCGGTAACCCCAGATATGGGAAGCAGAGTTAATCAACCATGTGCTGTGGTAACAGGCAATCATGCGAACGCACATGCCCCAGAGCAGCATGGACCAGCCAGTTGTCGCCCAACCTCGAAGGTGCATCCACTCACCGAGCAGAAACAACCCTGCTCCCAATAGGATCGGGAACAACGGGAAGATTCGGTGGAAGACTCGCTGAACGGGATCTTTCCACATGTCAGGAGCCCAACGAGCAATCATGGCATCCTCGTCCTCTCGCAAAACCTTGGGCTTGAACCACAACATGTGGGACCACCAAAAACCATCATTCGGCGAGTGCGGGTCACCAGGTTGGTCGGAGAGCACATGGTGCTTGCGATGGGTCGCCACCCAGAATGCTGGAGAACCTTCCGCGGCAATCATCGCACACAGCGAGCAGAAATATTCGAACCACTTCGGGGCTGTGAAACTGCCGTGAGTCAACAGTCGGTGATACCCCAATGTCACACCCAGGCAAGCCGTCACCCAGTGCAGAAAAATGGCCGTCACAAGACCTGGCCACGAGAAATGCCAAAACGCGGCAACCGCGCCGGTGTTGATGATCGCCATCCAGACAAAGTTCGGCATATTGACGCCGTGTGGCATGCAATCACGGAAAGCTTTCGCCACAGGATGAGGAATGACTTTCAGCAACCTAGACGGAACCTTGGTCCGTTGAGTCACGAAGGATTCATCGTGAATTGAACTATCCAGAGCTTCGTATCTCTGGATCTCGGTAACGGGCTCTGCAACGTCAAGAGGGCTCATGAGCTACTCCTTGTAAGTCAGGAACGATGACCTGAAAGAATCGAGACGAACCGGATTCCAAATCCGTTCTGATACAGGTCGGAAGCGCTACCTCGCTTCGATCCACGCTCGATTCGCGGTCCGACAAAACCTGGGGAGAGTCTACGGAGATATCGATCAAATCGGTGTCAGGTCGGCGTCAAACTTGTGTCAAAGTTGTGTCATCGCAACTGAGGCTGGCGAGGCAAGGCTGGCAACCTCGGGCAAATGTGTGTCGATCCAACGACAAAAACGCCTAGCCGCTAGTGTCAAAGACATCGCTGCATTGCCCAATTCCAGATGGGCCAATATCTTCCGCGGCTCATTTTCAGCCCGTTTCATCATTTACGGGCTCGATCATCTCTCTTCGATTTTCCCTCAGATCCCAGGCGGCTCATGTATCGACTCCTCGGGAAGTTCGTCATGCGATTGTGGCCAGCGATACTCGTTGGTTGGGTCGTCGCTCTGGGCGTGCTCTTGGTGACAAAACCCAAATGGGACGATGTCATCGAGCAAGGTGAGTTCGCGTTTCTCCCGTCTCGCATGCCAAGTATCCAAGCTGAGCAGCTCTATGAGAAAACATGGGGCGAACCACAAGCAGCTCGCATCGTGATCATCGCACGTCGAGAAAACGTCAAACTGACAGAGGCCGACCGCGAATTCATTTCGGGGGATCTTCGAAAGGGAATCGAAGGCGCAATTGAGGAGCTGGGCTTACCTGAACCACAAAAGAAGGCTGTTGTCGCAAAGACGGTCGAACCCGATTCGGAATCTGATTCAGCCGGTCGACACATCAAGACATTCGCTTCGCCATCATTCCAAAAAGTGCTCGACAGCAAGGACGGCACCGCATCGATGGTGTTGGTCAATCTTAAGACCGAATTCTTCGACGCTCGTAATGCTCCGCTGATCGATCGCATTGAGAAGCTCATCAATCCGGATGATCCAGAGAGCTTCTACAAGAAACGCAACGGCACAGAACCGGTTGTTCCACCGGGGTTGCACTTGGCACTCAGCGGCGATGCCACAGTCGGTCGCGACATGATGCGAGCTGCGGTTGAAAGCTCTAAGGCCACCGAGCTCTGGACCACGTTGCTTGTGGTTGTGCTCTTGCTCTTGATCTATCGAGCTCCAGTGTTGGCTTTGATTCCGCTCGCGACAGTAGGTGTAGCAACAGAATTCTCGTTGGCCACACTGGCGATTCTTGCGAAGCACAACATCCTCGGTTTGTTCAACGGCATCGAAGTCTACGTCAAGGTGCTTAGCTACGGTGCCGGAGTCGACTATTGCCTCTTTTTGATCGCTCGCTTCAAGGAAGAACTCGACGATGGTTTGAGCCCGCAGGAAGCGGTCGGTAGTTCCATCTCGAAGGTCGGCCACGCACTCGTTGCGAGTGCCGGAACGGTGATCTGCGGCATCTTCATGATGACCTTTGCCGAGTTCGGAAAGTTTCGACAAGCGGGCGGCGCGATCACAATCGGACTGGTCATCGTGTTGGTCGCTTCAATGACCTTCACGCCAGCATTGCTTCGACTAGCGGGGCGCTGGGCATTTTGGCCACACATTGCAACATCACATATGCGTCAGGCTGGCGGCTGGGTCTCTGCAACAGGGTTGATGGCGTCTTTATTCCGCCGCAACGTCTTTGAATCAATCTGGCAGAAGACCGGCGAGCTCATCATCAAGCGACCGATGTTTGTGCTTTCGCTTAGCTTCCTCCTCATGCTGCCATTCGCGGTTGTCGCTGGTGTCTATCGAAGCCATCTGAGCTATGGACTTCTAACCGAGCTGCCTCAGGACAACACCAGCGTTCGCGGCGCTAAGGCCATCCAAGATCACTACGCAGCAGGTACAGCTGGCCCTGTCACCATCTTGTTGCGAAGCCCGAAGGTTGAGCTGACCACACCGAAGGGCGAGCCCATTGAAGGTGAAGAGCGAATCGATTTCAGCTCGCCATCAGGTCGCGATGCACTGCAAAGCCTGACCGAGTCGTTGTTCGAACTCCGTGAAGAACTCCAACTCGCTGACATTCGAAGTTTGAGCCATCCATTCGGCATCGCAAACGTCGACTCCGATGCGGCTACAAGTGGCAATAAAGGGAAGTCAGCAATTCAAATCCGTTTGGAAGAACGCATACAGCAAAACGAAATCCAAAAGGTGTACATCGGACGAGAAGGCGATGACGCGAGTTTCGTTACCCGGCTAGACCTTGTCTCGGTCGACGACCCGTTCTCGCGCGGCAGCATGTCTCGGTTCGACAATCTGATTGAGACGATTCGAACTCAAGCACAGAAAAACCTGAAGCAGAACATTGAGGTCCATGCAATCGGTCCGACTGCCAGCTTGAAGGATCTCAAGACGACCACTGACCGAGATGCGATCGTCGTCGACGCCTTAGTCTTGCTTGGAGTCTTCGGAATCTTGGTATGGCTGCTCAAGCAATTCGTTGTGTCGGTCTACCTAATCATCAGCGTTCTCTTCAGCTACTTGGTGACTTTGGGTGTGACCTTCGCATTCTTCTGGGCAATCGATCCATCTGGCTTTGCGGGACTGGATTGGAAGGTGCCAACGTTCCTCTTCACGATACTGATTGCGGTCGGTGAGGACTACAACATCTTCCTGATGACGCGCATTCAAGAAGAACAGTTGATTCATGGTCGACTGACCGGCGTGCCAATCGCATTGACCAAGACGGGCAGCATAATTTCAAGCTGCGGCATCATCATGGCTGGCACGTTCTGCTCGTTGATGGCCGGAACCCTCGTCGGCATGCACCAATTGGGTTTCGCACTGGCCTTCGGAGTGTTGCTCGACACCTTCGTAGTGCGTCCCATCTTGGTGCCCGCGTTCTTGATCCTTCTGTACGACGGACGGTTCTCGAGCATTAAGAATTTGCTCGGCAGCGCCGTCGTAACTCGCTCTGCATCGACGGAAGAAGCTCATCGAGTTGAGCCCCGCCCTGAAGCGTAAGTCTTTCCAAGCTGCACCGAGCTTGGTCTGCGAGTTCTGTCGGCGACGGTGACCGCGCTAACCACTACTAACGCAAGCGCGGCGTTGATGTCCTCACCGTGAGAGTGCAGTCTGCAAGTTCGTTTCGATAAGTCTCGAAACGCAGTCGGCCAGATCCCTGACGGCTTGGACTGGCGAGACGAATTGCGACTCGTCATGTCCCGACGGATTGTCAGTTACCAGCAGCGGCCATCCATTCTTTTGACGTTGCCGAAACGCATCGGCTCGTCGCAATCGACAACGGCCGCACTTCGTCTCCATCTTCAGCAACAACACGATTTGGTTGCTGGACGTGGGAACCCCGACGCCCGAATGGCAGCATCGCTCGCATCTCGATGAGCGATGCGGTGCATCAGTTTTTCCGGCGACCAAGTTTCCGCGCTGCTGCGGAATACCAACGGGGAACCTGGTCATGAGCATTAGAACTTGGTGGAAGCGATTGATCGGAGAGACGCCCGCGCGTCGGCGCTCCGGGCAATCATTTGATCGCAGTGCTCAAGCACTTGAGCCGCGCGAATTGCTCACGGTGTTCTCCACCGAGACCGTCGCAAACACCACGCGTGTCCTCAACCAAATCGATGTTGCCACAGCGTCCAACGGCACCGATCGATCGGTCGCAGTTTGGGTGCATCTGGCCTCACCAACGAATGCTGATATCCGAGCACAGCTCTTCGACAACAACGGCGTTAAGACTGGTCCCGAGATTCAAGTTGCGGACACAACCAAGTCCGAATTGAAACCCGCCGTCGCCATGGACTCACTCGGTAACTTCGTGGTGACCTGGCAAGTTCTTCAGACCACGCGAGCAGTTGATGTCGTCTACTATGGCCTGACAAAGCAGCGAGTCCCAACGCCAGTTAATCCGGCACCAAGTGATCCGCCGCCACGCAACGTCATCGATATTGCCGCTCAACGATTCGACTCAAACGGATCACCGATGGGCAACAGGTTGATCGTCGCGAACTCATCAATCGACGAATTTGATCCGAGTATCGCGATGACTCCGCAAGGCCCGTTCGTCATCAGCTACACCGCGCAGGTTTCGACCACAAATCAAGACATTCGAGCGAGACTCTTCTTCGCCAATGGATCGACTCAGCGAGACATCACCGTCGCATCGGCGAGCAACTTCAATGAATGTCGTTCAAGCGTTGGCCGGGCCAATGACGGCCGCATTGTCGTCGCTTACGAGTCCACTCGGGCGAACACGAATGACTCCAACATCCAACTTGCACGCATCTCACCGAGCGGCATCGTGCAAGCAGTCGATGCCGTGGCGACATCCGGTAGTTCGGACGATGAGCGTCCGAGCGTTTCAGTCGATCGCTTTGGAAACTCGGTCGTTGTTTGGGAGCACTTCCGCAGCCCAACCAATCGCGACATCTGGTCTCGGACCGTGAGTTCGATTGGGCAACTTGGCAGTGTCGTAACAGTTACAAGCGGATTGTACGACGAAGACTTGCCCACGGTGGCGATGCATCCTTCCAACGGCAGTTATGTCGTCGGGTTCGTGAGCAACAACGAGCGAGTCATCGTGGCTGAAGTCTCTTCTGCGGGAGTCGTTGAACGCCGAGCCAACCTTGTCACGGGATCGTTTGCGCCAAGCATCACGATGTTTGAAGACGGACAATATATCGTAGCTTACGACCGCTTGGTCAGTGCCAGTCGTGACATCCTGTTTCGGCGCGGCCAGTTTGGCGGCGGGGGTACCATCGGCAGTCCTTGAGAAGGTCGCCACTGACGAACCTCGTCGGATCGACGCCAACTCGCAAGCAGCCCGTTCATCTCATCTCGCACGACCGTAATGGCCGAACCTTCTCGGAAGGCTCCGAGTTATCGCGCCACGTCGCCTAATTCGGTCGACTGATACGACTCGACCATTTCGGTCCGATCACAACGATCGCGTCAAATAATCAGTCCTCTTAAGGCGCGGCACATCTTTCCGAATCGTGCTGATCGCTGAGCTTGTTCCGTCTTGCCTACAGACTGAGTGCTAGAGTTGCTCACGAGTCCCATTGTTGGGGCGTTGGACATGCAGCATCGAGCGAATCTGTTGTCGCTCCTGTCTGACGGCATTAGCCGAGCACGCTGCATTCTCAACCACGCCGCAAAGGGACGTTTCTCCTTTCCGACGGGAGTTTGATCTGTGGCGAAGTATCTCGTGACCGGCGGGGCCGGCTTTATTGGGTCGCATCTCGTGACGCGATTGGTCGAAACGGGGCATACCGTTCGAGTGCTCGACAATCTCTGTACCGGCTCGCTCGACAACCTCGCGCACTTGGATGTTGGCGTGGAGTTTGTGCATGGCGATGTCGCCGATCCAGATGCCTGTGCGAAAGCCGTTAAGGGTGTGGAAGTTGTCTTCCATCAAGCGGCATTGGCATCAGTGCCACTTTCGGTCAAGAAGCCATTGGAGTCTCATCGAGCCTGCGCCACGGGCACCGTCACCGTGCTTGATGCTGCGGCCCGAGCAGGCGTTCGACGACTCGTCTATGCTGCATCGAGCAGCGCTTACGGCAACGATCCCGATATGCCCAAGCGTGAAAGCCAAGTGCCTCAAACGCTGTCTCCGTATGCCGCAGCCAAGCTTGCGGGCGAGCTGTATTGCGAAGCCTTTGCATCATCGATGGGCTTGGAGACCGTGCGACTCCGCTACTTCAACATTTTCGGTCCTCGGCAAGATCCCAACAGTCCGTACTCAGCGGTCATCCCGTTGTTTGTCTCGGCGTTGGTGAATGGCAAGCGGCCGACGATCTATGGCGATGGTTCACAATCTCGTGACTTCACCTTCGTTGGAAATGTCGTCGAAGCCAATTGGTTGGCGGCGCATGCTCCCGGAGTTTCAGGCCGCGTCTACAACGTGGCCTGCGGTGAGGCACTCAGCATTCGAGACTTGTTGGAAGAGATCTGCCGTCGGCTTGAAGTTCCGTTTGATCCGATCTTCGCCCCGGCGCGAGCTGGTGACATTCAACACTCTTGGGCAGACATCTCAGCGACGACTCGCGAGCTGGGTTATCAAGTCCGCGTGGGTTGGTCAGAAGGACTAGGACCAACGATCGACTACTACGCAGAGAAGGCCGGGTTTCGGCGTTCCTTCGCGGCACCGGTCCTAGTTTGAGGTCGCGTTATGTCGAATACCGTCTTCCCACTGAATCCTGCGGCCCCCAATCAGGCGATGGCAATTGTGCCAGTCATCGCTCCACAGTCATCCGCACCGGCTAGCGATTTCGATCCCATGCAACTCGCGTGGAAGTATCGCTTGTGGCTGGTCTGCGGAGTTTTGATTGGCCTGTTCGCCGGCCATCTGATCTATCAGCAATTGGGTGCCGAATACGTGGCGACCGGCAAGATCCTCGTTTCCAAACGAGGTCACATTAAGGTCCGAGAAAGCGAAGAGTCCGGCTCAGGCGGACGCGGCCAGCATGTCGCGCTCATCATGAGTCCGTTGATCGTGGGTCGCGCCGTTGAACTTCATCACTTGGACAAACTGCCGACGATGGCGCGTTCCAAAGACGTGGTTGAAGACATCGTTTCGGACCTGAAAGTGCAGCGCAGCGCGGGCGATGAAAACTCAGTCTTGAACGTGCTCGACATCACCTACAAAAGCGCCAGTCGCTCGGATGGTAAGAAGGTTATTGAAGCCATCATCGCGGCGTATGACGAGTTCCTCAAAGAGAGCCATCAAGAGAACATGGCCGAGCTGGTGCGATTGGTCGACAACGCCAACGTCACGCTGCGAGGCCAAATCAATTCTGTCGAGACGGCTTACGAGAAGTTCCGCAGCGGCGCCCCCATTCATTTGAAGCAACCCTTACGCGGCCCCAACGGCGAACGCATCACCGTGGCTGCCAACGTGCATCAGGACAACTTGCTGGCCCTCGATAAAGAACGACAGACGCTCTTGCTCCGTAAGGCAGAACTGCAATCGCAAATACAGTCCTTTGAAAGTGCCTTGGCGTCGGGACGATCGCGTGAAGAGTTAGCGGCAAGCATTCATCTGCTGGTTCCCGGCTCGTATCGCACCGACGAATCACGAGGTTCGATTCTCAGCGTTCCCAATCTCGACCGACCCCATGCCGAGTCCTCGGACTCGCAGTGGATGGTGCTCAAGATGCAGGAAGAGAAGCTCTCGTTGGACTACGGACCTGATTGGCCGGAACTCCAGACGATTCGCAAGCAGTTGGCTCTCATTGAAAAGCACTATCGAGCTAAGGGGTTGAAGCTGCCGCTGGAAACACCGCCGCCACAGGTCGCAGCACCTGGCGTCGTTGCTCAACCGCAACCAGATCGAGTGGACCTCGTCAGCGCTTACACCTTCTCATTGCGTCAGCAGTGCGATGCGCTGTTGCGCCGCGAGAAGGAGATCAACCGCGTCTATGCCGAGGAATACGAGCAAGCCAAGAACTTGTCGCGGTTCGTCGAACAAGACCGCCGTATGAACGAAGACCTTGATCGACTCAACGGCATGTGGGGCGACATCCGCAAGCAAGCCGCTCAGATCGATCTTCTGAAAGACAACCACACCTACACGCTGAAGTCGATTTCGCCCGTACGCGATCAGCTCTCCATCAAGCGAATGATCAAGTTGTATGGAGCCGGACTGGGCAGCGTGCTCGGTGCAATCTGCGTCATCATTTTCGCCACGGAACGCAGCCAGAAACTCATCACCGGTTTGAGTTCCACACGACGCGATGAACTCACTCAAACCTTTGAGTCTGCATTGCGCAAGCCTGTCGAAGTTGTTACACCGATTGTCGTCAACCGAGCGACTCCGGCTGCTGAAGAACTTAAGGAAGCGGTACCGGTCCCCGTGGCTACGGTGGTTGGACCTCTGCCAGTCGCCCCCGTTGTCGCACCTGTTGCCGAACCAATGGTTGCTCCGGTCGTCGAACAAAAGCCTGTTCGTGCGAAGCCACGCAGAGCGGTCACGCATCCGCCGTTCGCCTCGCTCTGTGAAGTCCCAGAGTTTGGGTTCCTGCCAGAAACCGGTCCCAACGGTGAATTCATCAGCCAGCTACGAGTCCTGAATGAACCCGAGTCTGCATCCACAAACGCCATTCGGACTTTGGCTGAAAGTCTGATCGAACAAGCTCATGGCACGAAGCAGACGATTACGGTCGTCAGTCCAGAGATCGGCGATGGCAAGACGACGCTGACTGCAAACCTGGCGGTGACTTTGGCACAGCTCAACAAACGAGTGTTGGTCATCGATGGCGATGTCTTCGCTCCTTCGCTGCATACGCATTTCGGTCTACGGGACGATTTGGGCTTACTCGAAGTGGCGACTCGCGAAGTCGATGTTCTCACGGCCTCGCGACCGACCATGGTGCCCGGTCTGTATGTGCTGACTTCCGGCAATCCCAAGTTGTCGAGCGAAGAAGTTGCCGCCTGGGATCTGCGACCGATCTTGGACGAAGCTCGACGCGAATTCGACTTCGTGCTGTTCGATACTCCGAGCATGATGTCTTCCACGTTCGGCAGTTCGTTGGCCCAAATCACCAGCGGCTCAGTCTTTGTCTGGCGTCCTGATCAGACCAATTCGGAAACGATCCGCCGCGCCTCTGAAATCTTGGTGTCGAACGGCAGCCATGTTCTCGGAGCCGTCGCAAATCGCTGCGTCGAAGTCACTGCCAACGCTCTCGTCGGGTCCTGAAGACGTAAACCGAAGAAGTCTGTTGAGCTTCAATCTGATGGCCGCGTTCGTCTGTATTAACGATGGCACAGACGAGCGAGGGCATTCATCGAACCGTTCCGATCGTTGCCGACAGCTTCGGTTGCGAAGACTCAAAGCACATCCAACGTCGCGCCGGTGCGTAAACCATCGAGAGCCAGCATCAGTCGATCGAAGGTGACTTGCCGAAAGCTACGACCACTCTGCCCTGACGGAATCAGGAAGAAGCCATCGTCGCGATCGAAGTAGCCAGCCCCGACGCGGATCACCGACTTCACCAACATGTTGCGAAGTAAGTGCATCCAAAAGCGGCGTTCGAACTGACTCGGCAACTCGGCAATCGTCACATACCCATCCACGACACGACGCAAAAACGCGGCATCATGGAAGCATGCCAACAACGAGAAGTCGTCGGTTGGATCGCCGCAGATCGAATCATCAAAGTCAATGAACGCTGCCACGTGCTGAGTCGATCCCAACGCGTTCCACAACGCCAAATCCTTATGGACGAAGCAGCCGGACTCGACCTTCAACAGCGAGCCGTGCACCTCGATCTCGCGACGGATGTCGTGACTCAAGTCTGGAATCAGGAATCCTCGTGAGACCAAGAACTGCAGATGCTCGTCGAGTCGCAGATGAAAGTAATCGGCATAGGTCGCGTGATAGCCGCTGAGCGTCTCGTCGAATGGCCCGAAGCCAGGTCGATGAATCTGTTGCCAGCGCGCGATCGCTACGCCGAACTCGAACGCAATCTGAGGTACATCAAGCGTCCCTTGCTTGAACCACGCATTGAGATCCGGGAACTCGATGCGTTCCAGTGCTTGCCACGCAAACGGCACCTCAGTCCGCGACGCGTCGGAACCGAACACTGTCGGAGTTCTGACACACGCGTCGCGAACGAGCTTCAGCAACTGCGACTCGACATCCAGATGCGAGTCACGTTCGGGACCATTCTCAACTCGAACAAACATCGCCTGCCCGTCGACATTGGCGTTCCATGTCAGATGATTGCCCTGCCCTGCTCCGGGAGTCAGCAAGACGCGGTCGGTGCCGAAGTGTCGCTGCAAAACGTGGTGCAAGAGTTGCTCCACCTCAGAATCCGGTGAGCCGCGCAGCGCCGTCCCGTGAAACGCAGCCGGTCGATCGCACTTCCAGTAATAGATATCTCGACGACTCACCGAGGACCTCATCGCAACAGAAGGATTCGCGCAGCCTTCAACTTCGGCCACACGGCATGCTCGACAACGTAACTGAAAGCCGGGCATCGAGACGATCGACTGTTCGAGCCTTTATCGCCCTCGCTACGCCTCGCGATTGAAGCGACTAAACTGCCCGCCTTTGACCGGGCCGTCTTTCTGATTGAGCATTCTTCATGAGCAAACTTTCGTTGTTGGCGCGACATCTCGGGCCGGGAATTGTTGCGATCCTTTTGGCGTCGTCGGTGCTACTGCTATCGGACGCATCCCGAAAGCCACGATCGGAACTCGGTGCTTCAACCACCGCACCAAATGCAGATGGCAATCAAACGGCTTCCACCAAGAAGCCTGTCACGGTGGCGTTGTTGCAGATGGCATCTCAACCGATCTTGGAAGACGGTGTGGCAGGTGTCATCGCAGCCATGGCCGAGCAGGGATATGTCGAAGGTCAACTGCTCACGCTCAAACGATTCAACGCCGCCGGAGACATGGCCACAGCCAATGCAATGGCGCAGGAGCTGTGTGGCGGAAGTTACGACTTGGTCGTGACACTCTCGACGCCGTGCCTCCAAGCGGTAGCCAACGCCAACAAGAAGTCGGGCGTGCCGCATGTGTTTGGTATGGTGTCGGATCCCAGCATCGCCGGTGTGGGAGTCGGCGCCGGACCTCTCGACCATCCCGCTCACATGGTCGGTATTGGAACGCTGCCCCCGGCTGATCGTTCCATCGAGATGGCTCGCGAGATCAATCCGAAGCTGGCCCGCATCGGCGTCGTTTGGAATCCTGCCGAAGTGAATTCCGAGATCGCCACCAAGGCCGCTCGCGCGATGTGCGAGAAGCTCAAGATCGAGTTACTGGAAGCCAATGCCGAGAACACGGCGGCTGTAAGAGAAGCTGCAGCCTCATTGATTGATCGACAAGTCGATGCGCTCTGGGTCGGCGGAGATGTCACGGTATTGGGAGCGATCGACGTGGTGATCAAGGCGGCTCAGCAAGCCAAGATCCCGGTCTTTACATGCATCCCCGGCAACAAGGGCACGTTGTTTGATCTCGGAGCGAACTACTACGAAGTCGGTCGCACGACGGGCAAACTCGCCAGCAAAGTTCTCGATGGAGAACCAATCTCGAAGCTGGAATGGGAGCGAGCTGTTCCACCGAAGTTGTTCGTCAACAAGCTGGCACTCGACCAAATCTCTGCCGATTGGAAGTTTCCACTGAAGCTGGTGGAGTCAGCCGATGTTGTCGTCGATGCCGACGGTAAGCATGAGAAGCCGCGAGCGAGCGTCGCGAAGTCGGCACCTGCTCCAGCTGTAACATCAACGCCGCTCACGAAACGATGGAAGCTGCGATTGCTATCCTACGTCAATACGGTCGAGACCGAAGAGTCAGAGCAAGGTTTACTCGCGGGATTGAAAGCTGCTGGACTCAAGCGCGATCAGGATTTCGAATGGAAAGCCGGAAACGCTCAGGGCGATATCGCGACTCTGCAAAGTTTGGTGGACTCAGGAGTCAACGAGCAGGCCGACATGCTGCTGACGATCTCGACGCAAGCACTGCAAGCCGCCTCGCGTCGTGGCAAGAACACTCCGGTCGTCTTCACGATGGTAGCCAATCCCTTCAGCGCTGGAGTGGCGACTTCTGACACCGACCATCTCGCGCATGTCACCGGTGCTTATGGAGCACAAGACTCCGACTGCATGATGCCGATCCTCAAGCAGCTTCTGCCAAACGCAAAGCGGTTGGGGACGTTGTTCTCGCCAGCCGAAGTGAACTCGGTCTCCAATCATGACTTACTTTCGGCGGCGATTCAGAAAACCGGAGTGCCTCTGGTGTCAGTGGGCATCAACACATCCTCGGAAGTCCCCGATGCCGCTCAATCGTTGTGTAGCCAAGACATCGATGCGATCTGTCTGACGAACTCGAACTTGGCCACGTCCTCGTTCCCCAGCATTGCTCAGCCCGCCAAGAAGGCGAAGAAGCCGATCTTCGCCTTCGTAGGCAGCATGTCGAAACAAGGCGCGGCGGTGGTTCTAGCTCGTGACTACTACGACATGGGCCATTCCGCAGGTGGTCTGGCCGCGCAAGTTATGCGTGGCGAGTCACCCGCCAAGATCGCCCTCAGCCCGGTGAAGAAGAATCGACTGCTGATCAATCTCGATGCCGCCCGCGACAGCGGAATCACGATCCCGCCCGAGTTACTCAAAGCCGCCGATGACGTCATCGGGAAGTAATTGAGCGATTGGCAGCAAGTACCTCTTCGATGCCAATCTCGAAACAGCGACGAGACCTGACCTCGTAGCAACCAGTCACACACATTGAAGCCCAGCGGTCGGTAAGACTTCTGACACAGCCCTTTCGAATTGAACGACATGCAAATCACCTCGGAACAACACGACGACTTGCTCGAACTGCATGTGCAAGGTCGGCTCGATAACGAATGGTCGGCAACGCTCGATCAAGCCATCGATGACGCGCTGCGACAGGGTTACCACTCGCTGCTCGTCGATCTGTCGGGTGTGGTCTATGCCAGCTCGGCGGGACTCGGCGTGCTGACTCGAGCACACGGTCAGTTCAGGGCGATCCGCGGCTTCTTTGGAGTGGGAGGTGCTCAAGGTCCGGTCGCGGAAGTCATCCGACTGACCGGCTTGGCGAAGATGCTGCTGGTGGATTTAGAGAAAGCACGCATCACGCGCGGTGTCGGCCAAAGCACCATCAGTTTGCCGGGCAAGCTCGCCCTGACGGACGACATCGAATTCGTCGTCTATGACCCCACCCCCAACTCCACGATGACCTGCCAAGTCTTCGGTGACGCCGAGCGATTCGCAGCCGGAACTTATTCATCCGCTGACGTCGTCCAGATCCCCTTTAGTCCCGACACCGGAGCCATTGGACTGGGTGCCTTTGGTGACAACTTCGAAGAATGCTCGACGCGATTCGGCGAGCTACTCGCAGTGCAAGGCAATGTGGCGCAACTCGCCACTAGCGGTTCCGGTCGACCGGACTATCAAACGGCCCGAGGTGAGTTCATCCCCAAAGCGTCGATGCTTTACGGCGCAACTTGGACCGGTCGTTACGAGCGACTGTTGCGATTCGATGGTCGCGATCCCGAAAGCCGAATCGAGCTGCATGCACTCGTCGAGCAAGCTCTGTCATTAACGAATTCGTCAGCGGCTGCAGTCGTGATCGTCGCTGAAACAGCGGGCTTAGTTGGGGCGTCGTTGAGGAAGTCGCCGGTACAAGCGACGAAAGCCAACGGCTCGCGTTTCGATCATCCCGAAGTCCGCGACTGGTTGTTCTTCACCCCCGAGCGTTCCTTCCCCCGCTCGTTAGCCGTCGTGGCTGGCATCGCCGCCAAAACACCACTGACTGGCGATGCAACAGCTCTTACACCGCTACTGAGACCACTTCGTCGCGACGGAAACATCCTGGGCCATTTCCACGCTGCTGCATTCCCCTTCCGACCGTTCAAGAAACGGCAGCTCAACGTCGCCGAAACCGTGACCTCGCTGTTCGACGCCGAGCAACTGCAAGGCTTGTTACACCTCGTCCACGATCAACGCGAGATCTCCGGCACAGGCGACAGCGAATTCCTACGCGGAGCCTGTTGGGTCGGCCCTTTGAAGTCGGTGACGCGGAGGGCCACATGACCGTTCCTATGAGGCAGGACTCAGCCTTCGACCGTCAGTCCCGCCAACTCCGCCAGCCGTCGTTGAGCCAAATCGAAGGTCAAGAAGTATTCGGCGTGCACATGAATGGCATTCGCCACCAACAGCAGGTCCATACTGCGACTGCCGAAACTCGGCGTGTACTTCGACGACAACTCTTCGGCGATCTCCAGAATCCGAGGCAGATCCGACTTCAACACAGCAAAGACATTGTCTCGCAAGTTGGCATCAAACTGAGCCAGCACTTTCGAAGCGTCGGCCGCACTCAAGCCCAGCCGTGCATCTGCCGCATGACGGAAGGACTTCAATCTCAACGACTGCCGAAACTCAAAGCAGGTCAATCGGCCAATGGCGACATGACCAAGATGCCGGTGATAGATCTCCGAGGCTCTCGAAGAGTGTTCCTGCGCGACATGCAGCGCGTAGACGAAAGACGTGTCAGCAAAAGCAATCATCCTTCGTCGCCTTCACGATCAAGCTCACGAGTTCGATCGAAATCATCCGCAGCGAGTTGTCGGTCTCCCCAATTCGCTCGGAGTTGGTCCATGAAGTCGACGGCCGACGTCGTCGATAATGGACGAGGCTCGATGGGCAATAACCGAGCGAAGGGCTGTCCGCGCCGCGAGAGTTCAATCTCTTCGCCTTGCGCCAGCCACTCTTCTACGCGGTTGATGTCCTGTTCCAGGTTGTTGATGGAGATGGTTTTCATAGGCGGCAAGTTACCCAACACCGACCTCTTATCAAGATGCGCTTTGCCCCGTTCCACTTGATCGATTCTGGTTTTCGCTCTCAACGAGAAATCTCGGGTTCTCGACGGGCAGACTTCGATCAACAAACACGGACAACACACTGCACTGCTTCCTACACCCATGAGGTTCATTCATGACTTTATTAATTGGCTCGCTGACGATGGGGTTGATCCTGTCGCTGCTGGCGTTTGGCGTGTTGATCAGCTTTCGCATTCTCGCCTTTCGAGACCTAACAGCAGACGGCTCGCTGACGTTGGGAGGCTCAGTCGCGGCAGCCTTGTTGGTGAGCGGTTGGAATCCGTGGCTGGCGACGTTGTTGGCGATCTTGGCCGGAGCCTTAGCAGGAGCGACGACCGGAGCGTTGGCGACGAAGTGCCGCATCAACGGACTGTTAGCGGGCATCTTGGTGATGACGGCGTTGTACTCGGTCAACCTGCGAGTCATGGGCAAAAGCAATGTGCCGCTGATGGACTCGCGAACGATCCTGTCGTCGGCTCAACAGATGGCGAAAGAGAACACCAAATGGGACATCGGGCTGTGGCAAGTCCCGGCTCAAGATGTCTGCGTGATCGGGCTCGTGCTGTTGCTCATTGCGGCAGTCGGAGCCGGCATGGTGGCCTTCTTCCGCACCAACCTGGGATTGGCGATGCGCGCGACCGGAGATAACTCCGACATGATTCGCGCGTTGGGCGTGGATGTGGATTGGATGACAACGCTGGGGCTCGCCATTGCAAATGGACTGACGGCATTCGCGGGAGCCTTGTTGGTGCAGTACCAAGGATTCGCCGACGTGCAGATGGGCATCGGCATGGTCGTGCTGGGCTTTGCGAGCGTGATCATTGGCGAGACCTTAGTTGGCTCACGCGTCGTCGTGTTTCTGATCTGCGGCGCAGTGATGGGCTCGGTCTTGTTTCGATTGCTGGTCGCGATTGCCCTGCGTTGGGGACTGAATCCCAACGACCTCAAGTTGGTGACGGCCGTATTTGTGCTCGTAGCGCTCGTGGCTCCTGACCTCTGGAAAGCCGCCCGCAAGCGTCTGTCGTTTGCTTGAACGGGATGGCCGCTTCGCCGACTTCAGCTCGCTTCATTACCGCGTTCATGTTCGTGAGAAAGCTTCGTCATGTTGGAACTCAAGCAGTTGGTTAAGACGTTTCATCGCGGCACGCCGAACGAAGTCCGCGCATTGCGAGGAGTGACTCTCACCATTGAGCGTGGTTCGTTTGTGGTCGTCATCGGCACGAATGGCTCGGGCAAGTCGACGTTGCTAAACGCGGTGGCTGGCTCGTTCTTGGTGGATACGGGCTCGATCAAGATGAGCGGTCAAGACGTCACTCGCTGGCCAGAACATCGCCGCGCCAAGTTCATTGGTCGCGTCTTTCAAAACCCATTCACAGGCACGGCCCCCAACCTCAGCATCGCCGAGAACTTGGCACTCGCGGCCAAACGAGGACGACGACGCGGACTGGGATGGGCGCTCGATTCGAACTTGTCGGATCAACTTCGCGAACGAGTGCGCCGGATGGGCCTCGGCATGGAGGATCGGCTCACCAATGCCATCGGCAGTTTGTCGGGCGGACAACGGCAATCGCTCACCTTGTTGATGGCCGGTCTGATGAAGCCGGATTTGCTGCTGCTCGATGAACACACCGCCGCGCTCGATCCGAAGTCGGCAGATCAGGTCATTCGTCTGACGGACGACATGATCCAACGCGACAAGCTGACGACGATGATGGTCACACACTCGATGCACCAAGCGGCCTATCTGGGCGACCGGCTGATCATGATGGTGCGCGGCCAGATCATTCACGACTTCCAAGGTGCAGAGAAACGGCGACTCACTCCCGAAGCTTTGCTCGAACGCTTTGAAGAAGTCCGACGCATGGACCAACTCGATGAAGCCGCCGCCGAGGAACTCCGATTGCAGTACGTGTAACGCGGCTCGGCGTCGTCACAAGCCTTATCAAGCCCTCGAATCGACAGCGCCACGAGTACCGATTCGATGAGTCGTTTGATGCCTCGACCGCCGATGGCATCCAGCTCTGCCGCTGTTCTGTCGAAACGGTTGTAACGACTCGCGCGAATTGCCCAGCAGCGGTGACTTCTCACGTCGCGTTGTGAGTACCGATTCGACTCAAGCGGTTGCCGACCATTGACCGTGAGCTATGACCTAGTTGGATGACTGTCGGGAAAGCATCGGGGCGGAGTGCGCACCGAGTTTGCCGACTGCTCCCATTGAGCTGGTTGTGTCGTTCGGGCACGACATAACGCAGCTCTCGAGGAAACAAGCTCATGTTGTCTCCGCTAACTTCGAAATTGGCGACGCCGCAACGCACCGCGACAACGGTGTTCGCTTTGGAAGCTCAGCCTGAAGCGGGCCTGGCTCCCGTTGTGCTGACTCCCGGCGAATGGTCGATTGGGTCAGGGGCTCAATGTCGAATCGTTCTCGCAGCTCCGAATGTGGCTGATGTGGAAGCTCAATTGTTTGTGAATGACTATCACGTTCTGGTGCGTGCCTGGGCTAATGGAGTTCGACACAACGACCAGCTTGTGGAAGAAGCAATACTCGCCACCGGTGATCGACTGGAGTTGGGCTCGGTGTCGTTCCATCTGCGAGCCGCTCGTTCCGATGAGATTCTCGAACAAGCCACACCACACACCGCTCGTCCCCACATCACCACTCGCTCGCCTTCATCAGAGCAGCTCCTCGGTCGCATTGGCGACATCGCAGACACGCTGGATGCTCTGGAACGAGAACTACATGGCGAGCAGCACGCTTGCGATCGGCTCGATCAAGTCATCGATCGCATTCAGCGCAGTCTTTCGAAAACAAAGAACGCGCCGATCGAGTCCAAGACCGATCATCGCGATGCATCGCTTCGAGCCATCCGCAACCAGCTCGATGACTTAGCGGCATCAATTCAGCAGAACCTCGATATGCAGACTTCGCGTCTGGCGAATGAAGCAACAGACAGCGAGGAGTCCCTTGAAGACGCCGAACTCGCGCGGCTGGACGACATTCTTTCGCAAGTGCACCCCACCGAAGACGCATCACCCGATTGGATGCAGAGGCAGACAGCAGTCGCGACGCGCATGAGCCGACAGCTCAGCCAACTGCTGCAATTCAGTCAGCAACTTTGCTCGCGAGCCGCAGTGCTCGACGAGGAAGCCACGGACTTGTATTGCCAACGCGACCTGTTGCAGCACCAACGGCAACAACTCGATGAAGTCCGGGTGCAGCTCGATCAAGAACGAGAAGAACTTGGTCTGCAGCGCGACTTGCTGAATTAAGAAACCGAGCATCTCAATCGTCGCTTAGAGACGACCGTGCAAGCGACGCCGCTCAATCCAACCAACGATCCCGACGACCTCGACCTGCCTGATCTGGATCTCTCGATCCTGGGTGGCAAAGTATCCGACATCGGCAATGTCGGCTTCGGCGGTGACGACTCACATCAAGCGCCCGATTGCTTCGCGTCATCCAATTGGTCCTTGGATGATGCCGACGGTGATTGGACTGTGGCTCCGCAATCGTCGAATCAGCCCGCTTCCGCTGCCATCGATACCGCAGTGATTCCAACAGCCACGATCGATCGTGGCGAAGGTACCTCATTCGATCGCGGCAGCATCAACAGCGACGAACCGAAGTGTCCGCCGCCGGAGTTGGAGCATGTCACAGAGGGCATCAGCGAACTGCAGCGGCTGGTCAGCAAGATCGAGCAAGCGACTCCCAATGAAGATCTCAGCCCTGGGATCGACGAACTTGAGGTCAGCGATCAGAGCGAGGCCTCGATTGATGAGCTTCCCGACGCTTGGTTGTTTGCTGAAGGCCCAAATCAAACGGCTTCTGTCGTTGGCATGAGTTCGCGAGATGCGGCCATCGCCGAGCTCGATGCTTTGCTGGCGTCATATTCCGAAGAAGTTCTGAACCCATCGTTGGCCGAAGTGGATCTCGATCACATCAAGACATCCGATGCTCTCGACGATGAAGTCGACGACGAAAGCACCTTCGAGTTGGCGAGCGGAGAAACGTGGTACGAAGGGCAGCCGCTTGAAGGCGAGTCCATGCTCAACGAGGACTCGGCGAATCAAGTTGTTGATGCCGCGGCTGAAGCCGATGAAGTCAACGTTGGCGAAGAGCGCTCCGCCATCGAAGCGGCTTCGATCGCTGACGAAGCTGCGGTTGTCGACGACTCCATAGATACCGTGAAGGACGCTCAAGAACTTGTCGCACACACCGAGCGATTGCTGCATCTGCTCCGTCACGACGAGCCGCTCATTGAGTCGTCCGCTTCGATCCAAGAAGTCGACGAAGTTGAATCATCCGACATCGCGGATGTGGCTGACGACGATTTGATTATGGATCCCGCCGATGTCTTCGAGCTGACTGCAGACGAAGTCGATGCAGCCGCGACGAATGCCATCGAAGCCAATGAAGTCGCGATCCAAGAACTTGAGCAGGTCATCGAGTCGAGCGTCAGCGTTCCCAGCGAGAACGAAGCTGTAACGACCGACGCATTGATTGAACTGACCGCGGAAATTGAGTCCTCACCGAACGACGTTTCGGACATCAACGAAGACGTGGCTTGCGAGCCGTTACTCACAGCATTGGAGCATCGTTTCTCAGTGGAAGACGCGGACGACGTCGGCTTCGACGAAGCTCGTACTGCCGCGCGACAAGCGTTGTTTGAAGCATCTTCGCGTTCGATGTCGGCCTTCCACCCTGAAGAAGAATCGGCAGTTGAGGAGCAAGTCGAACTCGACGCCGAGCTTGGTTCGGACGTTGAAGCGACTGATGCACCGACCATGTCTGACGAGTTCGCCGTCGAAGAAGCCACTTGCGACGAAGTTGCTCCAGCCGTTCCAAGCCTCTTCAGCTTCGCAGCGACTCATCATCCATCCGCAGGCCGAACCCACGATATCCCCACCGGCTCGTTGCTGGCACAGTTCTTACATCACGATGATGCTACGACTGAGTCTGTCGAGAATCTGCCGGAAGAGCCTGTGACAACGGGCGACCTGCTGTCGGAATTCACGAACGACGAGCAGATCCAAGAAGAGGCGGCCCCATCAGTCGCATCCGAAGAAGCCTTCGATGCAGTGCCAGTTGAATCGGAGCCTCAACAGGAAACGCACGCGACCGAAGAATCTTCCATTGAAGAAGCATTCGCTGATCAGCTCGATGATGTCGAAGAGCCGGCACCGAGCGGCAGCATCTTTGGTGTCAGCACAGAGAACGATTCGGCGAATGAGTCTGTCATCGATCAACCGACCGGCTTCTTGTTGGCTCAAATCAAAGCCGACGAAGCGGCACCGGAAGACAACGCTCCAGACGCATTGAACGAGCCAGATTTGCTCGACACTCAGTCGTCCGATTCGAACTCAGAAGAAGTCACCGAGCGTTCGTCGGAGATGTTCTCGACCGAGCTATCGGCCGAGATCGAAGACACTCGGCAGGCTTCGTATGAAGACGATTCAGCGTCCGCTCGACCAAGTTTGTTCGGCGCATCGTCCGAGCCAGAAGCCGAATTGCTGACGGGATCGCTCTTGGCACAACTCGAACGTAAGCCCGTGGAAGACGCCGACGAAACCAAGCTGTCGGAACTTCGATCGCAACTCGCGGACTTGTTTGGAATCAAGAACGCACCGGCGATCGCCAATAACCCCGTCGCAGATGAGAAGCCGTTAGACGATCGCTTCAACTCGTTCTTCACGGGCGGGAAGTCGGTTGAAGAACTCGATGAACGCGGCGCGCTCGTCGAAGAAGCGAATCCCATACTGGAGAACTCCGAACCGAGTGCTCAGGCAGCCGTCGTTGACACGCAAAGTGAATCTGAAAAGCCCGTAACTGAAAAAGCTCCGAGCACGCCACCGGCCGCCGATGACCCGATCCGCGCTTAAATGGAGCAATTGATTGCTCGCACCAAACAGTCGGCGAACAACTCGCAGGAACGACACACTCCGGTGAAAGCCGAAGGTCTATCGACGATCGAAGGTTTGTCGACGCTGGCTGATGTCGCGTTGCCCAATAAGAGATCGACCGAGCAAGACTACTCGTGGTTGTCTGAAGGTCCGAAGCACAAGCAGGACAAAGACGCGGTGCGAGCCAACATGCAGCAGTTGCGTCAGTTGGCCAACATGCAGGCACGCTCGGCCGTTGTGCGAGCAGGTCGCAAGCAGTTGAAGACTCAAGTCATCGTGAAGCTCGCGGGCACATTGATGTCACTCGTGGTTGGCGGTACGGCATTTTTCTTACAGCAGCCGATGTATGGCTATCTCGTTTGCGGCATCGGACTGTTGTTCGCAGGCGACTTGTTCCTCACCGTGATGCGTAACTGGCGAGTCCTCTCAAAGCAGAAAAAGCTGGCTCGTGAATCGAGTCACGCAGAAGTTGCCGAGCAAACAGAGTTGAAAGCCAACCCGCGCACCGAAGGCCGCCTCGAACAATTCACACGCGGCAAATCGACTCGTAACTAAACGATCGATGCCGCAATGTCGTCCCGAATTCTGATCGCGTCGGGATCTAATCGCGCTCTGTTTGATTCGAGCGGCCATCTTCGCGCCGTGCGAATCAAGCGGAGCGAAAACAAAAAAGGCACTCCGCTATTTCTGTTGAAGCCCTCGACATGTTGGGAAGGCGAAGCGACTCCACTGAATCGATCCGAATAGCCGAGTGCCGGAACTTCCAGCGGATGACAACGCGTCTTGGTGAAAGATCTCCGCGTTCTCGGCTGCTCTGCGGTGAGTAATTCTTTCACCACAGAGAATCAGAGAGCGCGGAGTAAAGTCACGGAGGTCGCAATTGACGCTGAACTCCGCTTCGGAACCGGGGCGCAATTACTTCCCGATGTGCGTCACGTAGGTTGGACGCCTACGTCCGACGGCGACGCACGGACCTGGGGGTCCATGCTACGAACTCGGAAAGGTATTGCGGCCCGTTTCTTAGAAGCTGTCGCAACCGTTGCGTTCGGCAACGCTTGCCGTGCTTCGCGATTCAGAGAGATCGTTACATCACGTCGGCCAGGCTTCTTGTTGGCCTTGTGCCGCCGAATTGGCTCGTGCCGTCAGGTCGACCGACGAATTGCCCTCAGGTCTGACGACGATGATTGGTCAGCGGAGTTCGTTCGCGAGATTCTCAGTCGAATCGACGTCCAGATTGGGAAGCCAGTTCGCTCGGGGCTATACCACTCACCGACGCTCCCGTGACACAGCAGCAACGACTGATCGAACACGAATCTTTCGTCACACGCCCATCGTCCACGCACTTCTCGATCATCCCGTCATCAAACAGCCTGCAGCTCGGCCAACGTACTGGCTCGCTCAGGATTGAAGACCAGTTGCCATGCCACTCAAAGCCTTCAGCAGTGAAGACGAACCGACCATCAACATGACTCCGATGATCGACTGCGTCTTCTTGCTGCTCATCTTCTTCATGGTCGGCACGTCGTATTCCAAACAAGAACGACAGATCGACGTCAAACTTCCCACGGTCGCCACAGCAGCACCACTGACGGCTGCTCCCGATGAGATCGTGGTCTCCATCACCGGAGACGGCCAAGTTCAGATTGGGACAGAGAAGCTGACGCTTACCCAATTGGAAGAACGACTCTCACTGGCCAAGAAGCGTTACGCGGAACAATCCGTTGTCATTCGTGGCTCTGGCCCAGATCCCTATCAGTACGTCGCCGATGTGCTTGAGATCTGCGAACGAGCAGAGATCAGCAACATCTCGTTGGCCAGTCGCTTGCGAGAACGAAAGTAGAATTCTCCTTTCGTCTGCTCGCGACCTCGAGAACTCTCATTTCAAAACACGCTCGAAGATCCACTGCAAGATCACGGTTCTGAAAGCTCGACATGCCTTTGGCAACCACTCCCAACTTCATCGACTGGCTGGCCTACGACGTTTGCCAAACGTCGCCGGACCAGGTCCGGTTATGGTTGTGGGTCGCGTTGTTGGCGGGGCTGATGGCCGCAACGTTGCAGTTCTTGCTGATGATGGTGACTCGCTGGGGTAACAGTGATCCCACGGGCAAGGCTCTGATGTGCTCGGTGCTTATTCACCTATCGCTATCGTCTGGAGCCGTTGTCGCCACTCCTCCCAAAGCCGTGTTGGCCGTCTTCACCAAGACCAAGAAGCCCGAGCGCGATGTCGTGCGACGCATCGTCATTGATGGCCTCGCCAAGTCAGAGATTAAGACTTCGGGAAACACTCCGGTCTGGGAGAAGGTCTTAGAGAAACCAACGATGGACCTCGCGCGACTCGATCGCGCACCGTTTGAGTTCGAATCACTGAAGGCTCCCGAACGTGGCGATGAACCCATCACGCGACCGGACCTCAACGTGCCTGACATCAAGCACGCGCCCGAAACGCCCACAGCTCGTCCCGAGCTTGAGCAGATGGGTGACCTGGGTCCGAAGATCGAATCGTCGGCGCCCGTGAAGATCGATGATGTGCAAGCTGAGGCTCGTCCCGAGGTCAACGTCCCCACGCTGACGACGACACGCCGCAAGGTGACGCAAAGCGGACTCGCCGAGATCGAGATTGAGCGAACACCGAAGATCGGAACGGTCGAACGAGTTTCTCCGACACCTGACATTGACCGTCGGATGGCCTCGATCGAACTGCCGAAGACTGCGGTGTTTGATCCCAAGTCGATGCTGCAGCGCGACCTCAATGATGAAAAGATTGAGCGTCGTTCCGGCCCGGTCCCGGCTGAAGCTCCCAAGGAAGCAGCCGGAGCGGGTGGCACCACCAAGACTGAAGACTCTGCCGCCGGAGCCTTGGGCAAGCCGAAGTTCGACCGCTTGAAATCGCGTACTCCCAAGATGGAAGAGCTGGGAGGAACTCAGCGATTTGAGCCGGATCGCAAACCCGCAACGCCCACTCCGATACCTGGCCCCGTTGTTTCGGTTCGAGAAGGCATCTCGTCCAAAGTGCCGATCGACGGTCCGAAGCCCAATGCCATTCGCCCGAACTTCGAGCCCATCAATCGCGATACCGCGAACTCGCTGCCGCCAACGTATCGCTTGAGGAACCTCGCCAAGCGGGCTGAGACCGCGTTGAAATATGGCGGCACAGAAACGTCCGAACGCACCGTCGAAGCCAGCTTGAAGTGGCTGTCGCTGCATCAAAGTCCGGAAGGTTACTGGGACGCTGACGGCTTCAGTTCGATGTGCCCCGATGGCAATCGTTGCATCGGTCGCGGACAAGGTCGCACCGTCGATGCTGAAGGCCGCGATCGGCCAGAAGAGATCAGTGGAGCAGACTCAGGCATTACCGGTCTGACCGTGCTGGCGTTCTTAGGAGCAGGCTACACCCATGAAGAGGGACCGTATGCCGACGAGATCGATCGCGCGATTAGTTGGCTCATTCGACAGCAACGAACTGACGGATATCTGGGAGGTCGAGCCGCTCGATACGAGCAGATGTATTGCCATGCGATGGCGACGTATGCATTGGCCGAAGCGCTCGGCATGCAAACAGATCGAGCGACTGATCGACGCATTCGAGTCCCGTTAGAGCGAGCCGTGAAATACATCCTGGCTCAGCAAAACGAAGTCGACGGTGGCTGGCGTTACGAGAAGGGGCAAAGCGGCGACATGAGCATGTTTGGTTGGCAGTTGATGGCCTTGAAGAGTGCCGAGATCGCTGGCCTGCCGATCCCCGAACGCAACCGCCAGTTGCTCATCAAGTTCCTGAAAGATCGCAGCCTCGGGCCTCGCCGAGGATTCGCGTCGTACCGTGTCGTCGACCCTCAGTACGAGCAATTGCCGCCGACTTCTGCGATGACGGCGGAAGCATTGTTCTGCAAGCAGATGCTGGGCATCTCTCGCACCAATCCGCAAAGCGTGGAAGCGGTCGAGTACATCATGCAGCGCCCGCCCAGCCACCGCACCGAAGACATCTACTATTGGTACTACGGCACTTTGGCGGTCTATCAATACGGCGGCGACGACTGGGTGAAGTGGAACACACCGTTGCGAGACTACCTCATTCAGGATCAACGTAAGACCGGGCATGCAGCCGGCAGTTGGGATCCGAAGGCGCCATGGGGCACTTACGGAGGTCGAGTGTTCTCGACCGCGCTGAGTACGCTGTGCCTCGAAGTCTATTACCGCTTCTTGCCGCTGTATCAGATTCAGAAAGGCACGAGCGACTTGAACTCGGAGTGAGCGGCAGCAGCGGCCCCAGCGATATAGAGTGCTCCGCGTCGCGCCGCAGTTTGAGTCTCGAAGTTTGTGTTCCTGCGGTGACTTTCAAGCACTCGTCCCCGAAGGAACTTTGGATGTCGAAACCAGCTCCGATCGGCAAATGGTGGGTCTGCGGTCTGCTGCTGCTCGCGCTGATGCTCAACTACATGGACCGTCAGACGCTGTCGTTGACGATCCAGCCGATTAAGGCCGAGCTCGAACTGACCGCCACTCAGTACGGACGACTGGAGAAAGGCTTTGGATACGCCTTCGCTGTGGGCGGCATCTTGGCCGGTTTGATCGCGGACAAAGTCAGTGTGCGTTGGCTTTATCCAGCCGTGCTATTCGGCTGGTCGTTGGCCGGAGTCGCGACAGGATTCGCGGACAAGATTGGCACGGCGCTCGCCCCGTTGATTGAGGCCATCAGCCCCGCTGCCATCGATCCATCCAACCCCAGCGACTGTGCCTATTGGGGATTCATGATTTGTCGCATCGTGCTCGGTCTGTTCGAAGCCGGGCAATGGCCGTGTGCTCTTATTACGACACAGCGACTGCTGAGTTCCGCCGATCGCCCCTTCGGCAACAGCGTGCTGCAAAGTGGTGCTTCCATCGGAGCGATCCTCACACCACAAGTCGTTTCACTGTTAGTGACAAGCCAACCTGGTTCCTGGCGCAATCCCTTCGTCGTTGTAGGTGTGACCGGTTTGCTATGGATCGTGCCGTGGTTGTGGATGACGCGTGGCTTGGATCTCAGCCGCCGTGAGGAATCCGTTACCAACTCTGGCGAACCAACTAACTCGCTGTCGCGCGGCGTCTTTATCAGCCGGTACATCGCTCTGATTGCTGTCGTCGTCACGATCAATCTGCCGTGGCATTTCTTCCGAGCCTGGATGCCGCTGATGCTCCAGGAGTTCGACAAGTACGAAGCCTCGGTCGTTCGTCACTTTACCTCGGCGTATTACATCGCGACCGATGTAGGCTGCATTACAGCCGGCCTCTTGATCAAGGTGCTGATCGCGAAAGGCCGCTCGGTCCATACCTCTCGAGTCTTGGTTTTCACCGTCTGCACGTTGCTGACGATGCTCAGCATGGTGGCCGCCGAACAAGCGCGAGGCCCGGTACTGCTCGGCTTGCTGCTGGTGATTGGCTTTGGAGCCTTGGGCCTATTCCCAATCTATTACTCGCTGACTCAAGAGCTTTCGACGCGACATCAAGGCAAAGTCACGGGCTCGTTGTCGTTCATCACCTGGGCCGTTAGCGCTGAGATGCAGGAGCTAGTTGGCAAGCGAGTGGATGCCACCAAGTCCTACGCCGACGGACTCTTCTGGGTCGGCTTGGCTCCACTTATCGGCTTGATCGCATTGGTCGTTCTGTGGAACGTGGCTGAAAAGCAAAGACCAATAACCCAGAGTAATTCCAATTCCAGCGACTCATCAGAAGCACAGGACGCGACAGCATGACCGAAGATTCGCCCGACGATTCCGATCATGCGCAGCGATCCAGTGGAGCGGCGTGGGTTTGGTTTGGCCTCTTCACGTTTGCGAGCTATCCGCTGTCGACCGGCCCTGCGGTCTGGTGCATGGAATACTTCCAACTTACCGGTACAGCAGCGGAAACTCTGATGAAGAACTTTTACTTGCCGATCAACATGTTGGTGAGTTGGAGTGGCCCGGAGGGAGTTGTCTATAAATGGATCTTTGACTGGCTTGAGTTTTGGCAAGAACTAGCTGGCACTTGATCGCACAGAACCTCTGCTGAAGTTGTATGACTTCCGTTTCGCTGTTGTTGTGCCGTCGATATTGAGCGTCTGCGCTCGCTGACAGTTTTTCTGGATTCAGTTTTTGGCCCGGACCAGATCTCGAACACTCTTGAGTGCCCGTCTTTAGGAATGCAATGGACCCGCAGTTGAGTTTGATAGCCGCCGGTGGTGCGTACCTCGCCGGCTCGATTCCGTTTGGTCTGATCATCGCCCGAGTCTTTCGAGGCATCGACATTCGCCAGCACGGCAGCGGCAATATCGGTGCGACCAACGTCAGTCGCGTGCTGGGTGCGAAGTGGGGTATCTCGTGCCTCGTGCTTGATGCCTTGAAAGGGCTCTTGCCAGTGTGGCTCTTGCCTCTCGCACTCGTTGCTCCAGACGCCGAGTCGTACCGACTTCTACAAGTCATCGCGGGAGTCGCCACAATCCTCGGCCACATGTTTCCATGCTGGTTGAAATTCAAAGGCGGCAAAGGAGTCGCTACGGCGCTCGGCGTGGTGATCGTCATCGGACCGTGGGGCTCACTCTCAGCTTTGGCGGGGTTCATCCTAGGGATGCTGGCCACGAGGATCGTGTCCGTGAGTTCGATCTTGGCCTCGCTGGCCTTCGCGATCACTCAAATGGTGGTCCTGTCCCCTGCTCCGTTCTCTGGCCTGAAGTTGGCCCCCGCCATTTTCAGCCTCGCGGTGCCAGCCCTGATCATCATTCGGCATCGCACCAACATCGTCCGCTTGATGCGCGGCGAAGAGCCGAAGTTTCGATTCGGAAAGTCCGAATCCAAGTAATCAAGTCGCCAGCGCACTCACCGCAACAGACAACTTGCGTTAGGAATCATTTCGAACCTTGGCCTAATTCGCGGACGACGCCTATGGACCAGCAAACCCATGCCCTCGCCAAGACGATCTTTCACGACGAGTGGGAGCAACTGACTCCTCACGAACGCGAAGTGATTGAAGGCGTCCTCGCTCGAATTGACATCCCACGTAATGCCAACGACGAGTTCATCGATCGTCGCACCTTTGGACAACGCACGGCGGATCGCATTGCGAGCTTTGGCGGCTCCTGGACTTTCATCCTGACCTTCCTCACGGCGTTGGTGATGTGGTCATTGATCAACACCGAACTACTGGGGAAAGAGGCGGCGTTCGACCCTTATCCTTACATCTTCCTGAACCTGGTGCTGTCGATGCTCGCGGCCATCCAAGCCCCGATCATCATGATGTCGCAGAACCGACAGAACTCTCGGGATCGCCTCGAAGCCGAGATCGACCACGAAGTCAACGTGCGAGCAGAACTCGCCATCCACAGCGTGCTCGAACGACTGGACTCGCTGGAATCGAAACTCCAGCAACTCAGTGAAGCACAGCTCGCTCGCAAGAGTTAGATGAAGGCTATTGACGTCCCGGTTGGCATCCCAAAGCATGAAGCCCCCTCACTGCCACTCTTAACAGTCATTGAAAGAACTTGATGACCACCCTCACGACAGCACCGGTTTCGAGAAAACGCTCAGCAGCGTTTCCAGAACCTGATCGCGACGTTGAACAGCGGTTCGTGATTGGTGCCGTGAGTTGGGCGAGCTATCAAGACATCGCCCGCGCCTTGACCGGTCGCCATGTGCGGCTGACCTTTGACCGAGGGAGCCTCGAATTCATGACGATCTCTGGGAAGCACGGGAAACTGAGCCGCTTGATTGGCCAATTGATCGCGGCACTCGCAGATGAACTCGGAATCCCCAGAGGTCAATACGGTGACATGACTTGTGACAATGAGTCCGCGATGCGCGGTCTCGAACCTGACGAGTGCTTCTATCTCACGAACGAGCCGCTCGTTCGCGGCAAGGACGACATCGATCTAACCGTAGACCCGCCACCAGACCTGGCAGTTGAAGTTGACCTCTCGCCTTCTCAACGAGATCGACTGTCGGTCTACGCAGCTCTCGGCATTCCCGAAGTATGGCGATACGACGGTTCGATTCTCGCAGTGCATCAGCTCGACAAATCTGGGAGCTATGTCGAAGCCACATCGAGCCGTTACTTCCCAGCAATCCCCATCGCGGGCATCGCCGCTTTTATCGACCGCAGACTGCAACTCGACGAAGCCAGCCTTCTCCGATCGTTCCGCGAATGGGTGGCATCGTCGACAAAGTGATGCATTGAACGTTGAGACTTTCAGCACCATGAAACTCATGATGCAGCCTTCGAGGCGCTATCAATGAGACGAGGCAAGTTGTGAAAGTACGACTTGCGCGGAAAGAAGAAGCACTCATCATTACTGCAATTCGTCGGACAGTCGGTCTCTCGATACAGACGAATCAAATCTACGAAAGACTGTATGGCGTTGAACTCTCAAATCGTGGGAAATGTCGGACTTTATTTCACGTGTTACCAACTGTCGTTGCGCGGATGGAATGTGATGCCCACCACGAGAAATGCGCGTGGAGTCGATGTGATTGCCTACGACTTGGAAGGAAAAAAGTTCCTGAGCCTGCAAGTCAAGACACTCTCGAAACGAAACCCTGTTCCGTTGGGGAATTCGTTGGAACAACTCATGGGAGACTACTGGATCATCATCAATCGTGCCGTCTCAGTTCCAACTGCGTTCGTACTCACGCCGAATGAGGTTCGCGATCGGGCTCATCGTGGTGAACGTGATGGGCGAGTTTCGTATTGGTTGCAGCCCAAGGCGTACGACAACGACTTGTTTCGCGACGCGTGGTCTCGACTCCCCGATCTAACACGTTAACCGTTGCGACCAAGGCTGCCCCCGATCTGGCCAACCAGGCGTTTGCCGATGACAACCCAACTCGCAGCCACCGAAGCAACGTTGTCGCTACGCCCCTTGCTGCGTCGTCAGCACTCCGGCTTTGATGCTGGTGGGGTGCTTGGGTGAATGATGGATGCGGTGCGTTGCCTTCTTGAAGTTGTCCGGAACCGCGAAGTAGATGTTGGGCACAAACGTTTGAGGGTTGCGATCGATGAGCGGGAACCAAGTGCTTTGAACTTGGATCATCAACCGATGCCCCTTCTTGAAGCGATGCAAGACATCGAGCAGTTCAAAGTTCACGCGCGTCGGTTCGTTGGGAACGAACGGCTCGGGCTGCACGTAGCTGTTACGGAAGCGGCCTCGGAAGGACTCGCTACGAATCATGATTTGATGGCTGGCCAGCGGCGTTGGGTCAGGAGCATCGGGATGCACGTCGATCAGCTTCACGATCCAGTCGGCGTCGGTGCCACTCGTCGAACACCACAAGTCCACGGACAACGGTCCCGCCAGCACCAGATCCTCGGTCAGCACATCCGTCTGATAAACGACCACATCGGGACGCCGAGCCGCAAAGCGTTGGTCCTCGGTCATGTACTCAATCAGCATCTTGTTAGTGATTGAAGCAGTGTATGGCACAGGGCGATTGGGATCGCTGACGAACTCGTCGTAAGCGGGCTCATTCGCCGAGCCGGCAGAGGGAGCTGTTTGATCGAGCTTGCCTGAACCATGTGCGAAGAATTGCTTCGAGACCGTGTTCTGCGGCGGCCACTTGTCGAAGGTCCGCCAGACATTCGAGCCGGTCTCGAAGACGGTCGCTTCTGCCGGAGCTGGGATGTCCTTGCCTTTGAGGTACTTCTCGAAGAAGGGCAACTCGATCTCTGAGCGATAGAACTGCCCGGTCTTCGAACCGAAATTGACGATGCCCAGTTGGTCGCCATCCACCGAAGCCCAACCGCCGTGATGCCACGGTCCAACAACCAGCACGTTGTTGGCCTTCGGGTTTTGAGCCTCGACCGATTGATAGACTTTGAACGAGCCATAGAGATCCTCCGCGTCGTACCACCCGGTTACAGTCATCACCGCCGGAGCAACATTCTTGAGATGCGGCATGATGGCTCGCTTCTGCCAGAACTCGTCGCGATTGGGGTGCTCCATCATGTCCTTCCAAAATGGAATGGAGTCCTTCAGATAGAGCTTGTTGATGTTCTCAATCGAACCCGCATCCAAGAACAGCTTGTAGCCATCGGGCGTCGGGTAAACGAACGGCTTGACCGGGTCACTCGTCGGCTTCGGTCGCTCAGTCGCATTCGACGTGAGCCAACGAAAAGCATGCGCGAGAAAGAACGTGCCGTGATGCAAGAAGTCGTCGAAGTACCAATCTCCGACGGGAGCTTGCGGCGACACAGCCTTCAATGCCGGATGAGCATCAATCATTCCAGCGGCCGCATAGAAGCCGGGGTATGAAATCCCCGCCATGCCCACTCGTCCGTTGTGTCCCTTCACGTTCTTGAGCAGCCATTCGATGGTGTCGTAAGTATCCGAGCTCTCGTCGACGTCGGTCGGTTTCGTCTTCTGAGCAATGTGCGGAGTGACTTGCACAAAATTGCCTTCAGACATGAAGCGACCTCGCACATCTTGATTCACGAAGATGTAACCGGCCTTCACAAAGTGCTCGCTGGGTCCAACCCTCGTCGGGTACTTGTCCTCGCCATAAGGCGCCACTCCATACGGCGTCCGCTTCATCAGCATGGGATATGTCTTGGTCGTGTCTCGGGGCACAAAGACCGACGTGAAGAGCTTCACGCCATCGCGCATCGGGATCTGGTACTCATGCTTGGAGTAGTGCAGCCGGATGTAGCTTTCGAGCTGCGAAGCATCTTGTGCCAAGACGGGAGCAGTCAGCAGCAGCCAACAAGCAACGACAAGTGCGCGATTCATGGCATCCTTTCGCGATGGCGGAGAGTAAGGCGATGGAACGAAGTCGATCGCCAGTCCGAGCGCGAGGGATACTGACAACGCTCGGACGCATCCTCAATGAATTCAGGCTCTCCGCAGTTTCTGTTGAATGACTCCGTACTCGGGGAAGACGTGGCTCTTCCGCAGAATCAATCCACGTGAAGTAGAACCTTCTTTCGAAAACGGTTGATTGAGCAGACATGAGACAGTCTTAGAATCCGCACGCCATTGATTCACACCACAGTCCATCAACGAGCGGGCCATGAGTAAGAGTCGCCATAACCGTCAGCAATCGGCCAAACCCCCAGCTTGCCTTGTCGCCAACGAGTTGTTCGATGTGATTCATCAACTCGTTGATCGACTATTGAAGGACCACTTCAAGTGCGTGGCTGGAATTAAAACGGACCAGCCCGCGACCTATACCGTGCCTGCTGGCGAGACTCTCGACTACGACTTCGTCTTGCGAGTCAGCGGGCCAAGAACGCGAGGACGTCCGAAGGTCGTCTACATCGACATCACGCGACGCGCCACCAAGGACGTTCGCATTCTGGCCATCACCACTGACTCTGATCCGGAACGCCGCGACATGCGATTCGTGATTGGCCCAGAAGTGCCGGTCTTCAGCTTCTTTCAAGGCTTCATCGACAATCACGGCCTACCGGTCGAGCCAACTGTCATCCCCGACGTGAAACAGTTCATCGAGCGACTGGCAGCCTCGGTACGGCGCATCGTCAGTCATTTGCAAGAGTGGTACTCGTCGCGTTCAAAGGCCGTGATGTCCCTGCAAGAGAAACAGCAAATCGTCGACCGCTTGCTCGACTTCTAACACGAGAGCGACGCCACCAAGCTCAAACGCGAATCGTCAGCACATATGGCCGCCTTACTTCGTGAAGACCGCGCTCTCTGCTCCTCTGCGTTGAAGTATTTATTTTCACCGCAGAGAAGTAGAGAGCGCAGAGCAGAGGCCGGGAGTAACGCACTCGCTGGGACTTCGAGTTTCTGTAAGACGGAATACTCCGTCCCTCGGCATTACCGAGTCGCCCAATAGCCGCCGAGAGCATGATCGAACTGTGCCTCGCGACCTCGATGTGCTCGATCAACTTGGCCATCAGCGAAGACCGTCGCTCCATGCACCCACGTGCGGACCGGCCAGCCATGCAACGTCACTCCGTCCCACGGAGACCAGCCGCTCTTGGTGAGCTGTTCGGCATTACGAATCGTCGCCTTCTTCTGCATGTCGACCAGCACCAGGTCCGCGTCGTAGCCCTCGGCAATGCGACCTTTATTGACGATGTCCCACACTCGAGCCGGTGCATCGCACATCCAAGCTACCACTTGCTCCAACGAACAACGTCCGCGATTCACCGAGTCCAACATCAGCGCCAACGAGTTCTCGACGGCGGGCAGCCCCGACGGAGACTTCGGATAAGGCTGTGCTTTTTCTTCCAGAGTATGCGGCGCGTGATCGGTCGCGATCACCTGCACTCGCCCATCAAGCAATCCGCCCCACAGAGCCTCATTGTCAGCAGCGGTCTTGATCGACGGATTCATCTGCACGAGCGACTTCAGCCGCGCATAGTCATCAACATTGAAGAAGAGATGGTGCGGGCAAACTTCTGCAGTGATGAGTCCATCCGGCTGAGTCAGAAGCTCCAGCTCATCCGCCGTCGACACATGCAGCACGTGGAAGCGATGGCGATGTCGCTTGGCCAAATCAATCGCGCGTGCCGTGGCGATCCGCGCAGCGGCGTGATCACGAATCTGCGAATGCTCGACATAACTACTGCCGCCGTTGAGCCGCGCCGCATTCGCTTTCACTGTCGTCTCGTCTTCGCAGTGAGCACAGATCGGCAATGTGGTTTCACCAAAGATTCGTTCGAGTGCCTCTTGGTCATCGACCAACAAGTCGCCGGTGCTCGAACCGATAAAGATCTTAATGCCGGGTGTCCGACGCGCTGCCTTCAAGACGTCGACATTCTTCGGAGTCGCTCCGATGTAGAAGCCGTAGTTCACGACACTTTTCGACGCCGCGATCGCCAACTTCTCTTCCAGCAAATCTTGAGTGACCGCTGGGGGCTTGGTGTTGGGCATCTCCAAAAAGGTCGTCACGCCGCCTTTGGCACAGGCCAAGCTGCCCGTATGCAGGTCTTCCTTGTGAGTAAGTCCGGGATCTCGAAAGTGAACCTGGTCATCGATCACGCCAGGAATGAGATGCAGTCCGGTGGCATCAATGATCTCGTCAGCGGCCGTACTCGCAGGAGCATCCACGCTCGCAATTCGACCGTCGGCAATAAGGACATGGACTTGCTGGGTGCCAGTGGGCAGCACGCACTGAGCGTTCTTAATCAGAGTTCGCATGGGAGTATCTTCCAGGTGAATGCCAAGAGGTTCTCAAGTCAGATGCGGCGGTCGTTTCGACCATCCTGCCAGACATTCTAGAGGGCCGATCGCCAGACGACTCGTCCGCCCAGCAAACCGCGTCATCGAACGTCAGCCACGAGAGACGCGATGTCTATCGACTCGGAACTTGGCTGTCTCACGTCGCGGCCAGAACGTTTAATCGCGGCACTGGCGCATGCCAACGAGATCTCGTGGAGCACGTTTCATCGTGCTCATTTCTCTGGAATAGAAGCACGTTGGAAACGTGCTCCACGTCAATTCCAGAATCCTGACGGAGACGTCTTCTCTGCGTCCTCTGTTTCTCGGCGGTGATAAATGCAACGAGCCGCAGAGAAGCGGAGAGCGCCGTGAATCTCTCGGAGCAAGGCTCGGCCGACGCGAGTCTCAACGCGGGTGCGGCTCGATCGCGCGACCTACTTCCCAGCCTTCGAACCGACATACAGAACCGACTCGACCATCTCGCGATCGCGCTGCCCGAGTTGCTCGACCAATCGGCTTTCGACGGCAAACACAAACGCGGTCTGCCGGCCATCGGGAGCAATGCTGAGGTAATACAGCCAATGCATCGGAACCTTCTGAGCTTCTCCCGTGGCTACGACTCGATAGAGCGTGGCACCATTCGCCAGTTTGGTTTGAGCGGCTTCAGAGATGCCCTTCAGAGCAGCGCCCAACGACGTGCGAATATCGTCTTGAAACTGATTGATCGGAGTGACCGCGCCCGGAGCCAACGTTGGCATTTGCGAAACATTGCATTGTGCGACCAGCGATCCGGCATCCATCAGCCTGAGAACCGCGACGTTGTCTTTCTGATGGAACACGTGCCAGTTGCGGTCGTATGCGAATCGCACGCCCCACGGAGCATCGAACCACAAAGCCAACTGCTGCGGTTCGGTGTTGATGGGAATACGGCTGAGGATGGCCTCGGAAAACGCCGCGCTGCCAGCCACCGGAGCGCGATCCACGTAGATCGTGGCCTTCACCTTCATACCCGGACTGACTGCTCCAATCGCTCGATCTTCTTCTTGCTCAACCACCGCTTGGCGGATGTGTTTCTTTGCGAGATCAAAAGCGATCTGACCTTTGACATCGATCTTCGTCACCGCCCCAGAGACAGCGCCGACGATGCGTCCTTGAAATCCCACTACGGCGAACTGAGTGTCGAGCTTCTCCACTTTGCAATTCAACGTGGACTCACTGACGGCTTCAACGCCGGTCAGACTCGGCAAGACCCAAGCAGGCGGAGTCCATGTTGCCCCGGCTTCAATCTCCGTCAGCGGCAGCAAACCCAAGAGAGCTAAGCTATCTCCCGGAGTGCGAAGTAACTCGACGTTGTCGTAAGTCATCGGCCCAGTGACCGAGTAAACGCGCACGCCTTCGCGCCGCCCCTCAGCCACGATTTGCTGCGAACTCTTTTCGAGTCGACTGACCGTCTTGCGATCTCCCACGGCGATCTCAGCTTCAGCCAACTGATAGTTGCGCATCGACCGCAGCGCTTCGGCATCTCGTCCACCGGGCGGCAAACGACGTTCGAGATACGTCAGCTTGCCATCAACCGTCGTCTTGAGACTCGTCGATTTGCCGTCGACTCCAGCCGTCAGCAATGTGCCTTCAACTTTCAATCGCGAGCGAACCGAAAAGGTGCGTTCGTCATCCGTCGCTTCCACGATCTTCTCGGCGGCAGACAGCGGAGCAGCGGCACTCGCCAGCATCAACAGCGACAGCAAACGAGAACGCAGCGAGAACATGGAACTCCTCCAACGAAGCCAGCATCACGAACCCAACGACTCCTGGCATTATGCGGCGTCCGAAATGTCGTCGCCGGTGTAGTGCTCGTAGAACAGCCGACCGATCTCTTCGCTGAGTCGAGTGAGGTACTGCATCAAGAACGCGGGGCGGCTGACTTCCTGAGCCGAACGAGGCACCGCCAACGGGAACCTCGAAATCATTTCTTTGCTGTAGACCTGCTCGCCGGTGCCCTCTTTCTTGTCGAGCTCATACACCGTGACGAAGGCTTCCGACCGGCCTCGATAAAGGTCTTGGCTGTTCTCTTCGTAGATCGTGAATTGAGTCAGGTCGATGTAGATCAAGTGCGTCGCACCGACGCCCAAGCCAATCTCTTCCGGCTCGTCATAGTCCTTGTTCTCGTCGATCCACTGCTGAATGACGTCGGGTTGGATGACCTTGATTTCGTGCTGATGCAGTCGCATCGAGACGAAGCGGGCCAGCTCACGATCAATGCGAGAGAAGTCGTAAAGCACTTCTTTCGGCGCGAAGCAGGCAACCGCGACGACGACGCCTTTGTCGGTCATCGACTTGCCGCTGAGTGCGTCGTAATCAGGTTCGATCGATGGAGGGCCGCCGATCAAGTAACCCAACAAGACGACATAGTTGCAACCCGAGATCCCCACGGTCAGCAACAACGCGACGAACATGCCGCACAACCAACGCAATGATTTGGGAAGTCGGCGGGCTGATGTCTCGCAAACAGGCATGTCGCAATCCTTAAACATGGTCGTCGTTCGCTCCGCGAATGATCGGCTCTTGGCTTTCCAAGAGACTGCTTTCACAACACCGTTTCGCTCATGCGGTAATCATGGAAGTGGCGAGCAATCTGAGTCGCCAACTGATCCAAGAACTGCTTTTGGAAAGTTCGTTCGGTGACCGAGTAAGTCGAAACCGGACTGAACTCGGGATACAGGCTGGTGAACTCACCCGAGTAAACCTGCAACACCGACTTCGAATCCTTGTCTTTTTCTTTCTTCACTTCGAAAGCTCGAATCGTGCCCGCCGCGTGACCTCGCAGCATGTCGCGGCTGTTCTCTTCATAGAACGACAACGATCCGACTTCGACGATCGCGATGTAGTCGCAATCAAAGTCTTTGGCCAAGAGCGACGGATTACCGATCTCGCCGCCATTCTCATCCATCCACACGGCGACCTTATCGGGCGAGACAATCTTGATTTGCTTCTGCTTCAGTCGCCTCAAGATGCCATCGGTCAGGTCGTACTCCAGAGACGGCATGGAGTTCTGCACGGAGTAAGGAGTCCTACAGATCACCAACAGCTTCTTCTCTTCTTTGACCAGATCGACCTTCGTGCGTTCCTTAAAGGTCGAGTCAATCTTCGGGTCACCAAACAGCATCTTGCCGGCCATCACGAAGAGCGAGCACCCCGGCAAGCACGTCATTACGACAGTGACCAGCAGCATTCCGCAAAGCAGCCGAACGGCATTGTGAAAGCGATGTCGTGCCATGTGTTTGGGGGGGCCGATATTCAGGACGAAGTTCAAGACAGGATTCGCATCAACCACTCCGAAAACCCCACGACGTACAAGACAAACGCGAGCCATGCGGCGGCTTTATCTGGTCGAGCAAGCAGCCAATACCGCCGTTGCCAGATACTCATCCAACACCACGGAATCATGAGCAGGCAAGTGATCGCCAACACAAACGCCGTCGTGCTTGATCGCAAAGCTGGAAGCCATTGACCTCGAACAAAGTGGGAGAAAGCAGTGGTCATACCGCACGCGGGGCACGGCAGATGGAACTGAGACTGGAAGGTGCAAGGGGGGAGATTGAATTGCTGATGGGTTCCAAAGCCGCGCGGGTCAGGTGTGACCAACGTTGCCAGGAAGAAGCCAACCATGAGAAGCACACTGATCAACGCCAGACAGGCTCGACCACGAGTTCCCAACGATGCTGACTCCGATGATGGGCAGAGGGGATTCACGAAAGGAGCGGTGAAATATCGGCTTTGAAAATGTGCCACAAGGTGAGTTTACAGATCTGAAGGCCAATCAATGTCGGCTCATCGAATTGCAAGATTTTCGAACGAGCAGCTCTGCTCAATACTTGCGAAGATGACTTCGACATCGAGCGGCCACATAAAACTCGACGCCACTCAATCGAGAGCAAACTGCTTGAGGTAGCTCTCGCGCTCGGCCTCGCTGATCGCGGACTGCTCGGTCTTCAACAGGATGTGATGTCCCAACACGAGCACATCCATGTCGGTCATGCGGAAGCATCGCCAAGCATCTTCGGGGCTACAGACAATCGGCTCGCTGCGAACATTGAAGCTGGTGTTGATCAGCAGCGGGCAACCGGTTCGCTCCTTAAACTTCGTCAGCAATTGATGCAGCAACGGATTGCGGTCAGTATCGACGGTCTGCACTCGGGCCGAGTAATCGATGTGAGTAATCGCCGGGACCGTCGAGCGCGGGTCGTTCAGTTTCTCGATGCCAAACTTTCCGTCGTACTCGGGCGGCAACGGAACGCGACGATCATCGCGCACTGGAGCCACCAGCAGCATGTAAGGACTGTCTTCGTTCGGTCTCATTTCGAACCACTCGTGAACGTGCTCTCGCAACACGATCGGAGCAAAGGGCCGGAAGGACTCGCGAAACTTGATCTTCAAGTTCATCACCGACTGCATCTTCGGACTGCGAGCATCTCCCAGAATGCTGCGACCGCCGAGTGCTCGCGGCCCAAACTCCATGCGTCCTTGAAACCAGCCAATCACTTTCTCTTCCGCGATCAGAGCAGCAACGCGCGTCGTCAACTCATTGTCATCGTGCGCCGTCGAGAACTTCGCACCAAGCCGCTGCAGCTCGCGAGCGATCTCATCATCCGAGAACGCAGGACCAAGCAACGATCCTCGTAACGAGTCCTTACCATTCGTAACGCGCGGTCGATCAAGCAACTGATGCCAAATGAAGAGCGCTGTGCCGAGTGCTCCTCCAGCATCTCCCGCAGCGGGCTGAATAAAGACATTCTCGAAGCAGCCATCGCGCAGAATCTTGCCGTTGCCAACGCAGTTCAAAGCCACGCCACCGGCCAGTACCAGATTGCGACAGCCCGTCGTCTTGGCGGCATTTCGAGCCAGCCGCAACATCACTTCTTCAGTCACCGCTTGCAGCGAGGCCGCCAAATCCATCTCGCGTTGAGTGAGCTTCGACTCCGGCGCACGCGGCGGGCCACCAAAGAGATGATGGAACCGTTCCGAGGTCATCGTCAGACCTTGGCAATAGTTGAAGCAGCTCATGTCCATGCGGAACGAGCCATCCTCTTTCAGGTCCATCACCCGATCGAGGATCAAGTCCTTGAACCGTGGCTCTCCATAAGGAGCCAAACCCATGACCTTGTACTCGCCGCTGTTGACTCGAAACCCGGTGTAATAAGTGAAGGCCGAATACAGCAGCCCCAGCGAATGCGGGAATCGAATCTCCTTCGTCAACGACAGCATGTTGCCGCGCCCAACCCCCAGGCAGGTTGTCGACCATTCGCCCACACCATCCAGCGTCAGGACCGCCGCCTCATCAAACGGCGACGGAAAGAACGCGCTGGCGGCATGCGACTCATGATGATCCATGAAGACGTAACGGCCTCGATACTGACCACCAAGCCCTTGCTTCAGCTCACGCGGCAAGAACAGCTTCTCTTTGAGCCAACTGGGAATCGCTGTGCGAAAGGACTCAAAGCCCGACGGAGCAAACGCGCGATACGTTTCGAGCATGCGTTCAAACTTACGCAACGGCTTGTCATAGAAGCCGACGTAATCAAGTTGCCCTGGAGTCAGCCCCGCTTCCCGCAGGCAATAATCAATGGCGTGCTTAGGAAAGCCCGAGTCATGCTTGGTCCGAGTAAACCGCTCTTCCTGAGCAGCAGCCACGATCTGCCCATCAACGACCAAAGCCGCAGCAGAATCGTGATAGAAGGCAGAGATGCCCAGAATGGCCGTCATTGAAATTACTCAGCAGTTTGAATTTCGCTCGCACTTTGATCGCAGGCTGCTCGTTACCAACTCCATCAACTTCGAGAACATCAGCTTGACTGTAATAAGTCCAACAATGCAGCCAGAAAGAGCCCCAGAGTCTCGAGAAGTTTAGCCCTCAAGACCACAACAACGAGCAGGAGTCTGATAGCTATCGGTACTCTCAGGAAGCGATGTAAGAAGCACTTCAACGTGTGGTAGCAGCCCGAATTCATCTCGGCAGCCGGCGCCAAGTTGGTTCCAGCAGGACGTCGGTTTCGTAACGACGAATTGCTTCGGTGACTCGCAATTGCTCGTCTTTAGTGAGGCCCCGCAACTCATTGCTGATGCGTCTCGCTGAATCAGTCGCTGCAACCGCATCCATTCGACGAACTGTTCGGAATAAGTCGTAGTCAGCCCGATTGCGTTCGCCTCGCAATTGATTCAGCCGAACGCCGGTTGATGCAAGTGAACCAATTTCCGAACTACTCAGACGTCGCCAAAGGTAAGCATGAGCGTGCTCGGCTTTGGGCGGATCGAATCCAAGCATCACGAGGAAATCACGTGCAGCGTGAAATGCTCCGTAGTACGCGCGACTAACCGCCGACCTCCAATCCGCTTCGCATTCACCGGCAGCATATTTCTCCGCAACCGCAATCAGGTCCTCACCAACAATCATGAAACAGCCTCCGTCGCCAGACGGAAGACGCAAGCGGAAGGACCAGGACAACAACTCAACAACCGCTCGCTCCACGCCCACTGTGCAGCAATCAGCTTCTCGGCCGAATCCGTATGAGCTTCCACAAAGATTGCGATGTGTCGATCCGCGAACTCAGGGTCGTCTTCAATCTCCACCCTGATTGAGTCGCCGGGAAAAACGTCATGCGTCATCGCAACGACATGCTGAAGCTCGCCATTCAAACCACTCGCCTCGGCAAATTGAATCACATCGATCGGTATATCCACCGGTTGTATTAGGCTGCTCATCGCGAATGACTCTCCATCAACAGACCGAACTCAGTCGCTATCAGTTAACGCTTTAGACCCAAGAGTTATCCCAAGTCTCCCTCATTTGATCGAGTTCAAATACGCGAGCAGGTCGGCCATTGCTTCCACCGTCAGTTGCTTCTCAAGTCCTTCGGGCATGAAGGAGAGGCCGGTGCTTTTGAGTTCTTCGATGTCGACTCGCAGGACGGTCTCGTTCGTGTTGTCGGCCTTGCGCAAGGTCAGGCTGTTCGCAGTCTCGGAAGTGATGAGACCCGACATCGAACGGCCGTCGGTCTTCACGAGGATGTAGCTCAGGAACTGCGGCTTCACTTCTCGGTTCGGATCCAAGATGTTGAGCAGCACCGCCGCCGTGCCTCGGTCTTTGATCGCGTTGAGGTCCGCTCCGAGCTGCTCGCCAACGCCTTCTAGCTTGTGGCAGGCCGCGCACGTCTTTCGAAACGTCATGCGGCCGCGTTCGATGTCGCCTTTGATGTCGAGTGCTTTTTGATAGGCATCGACAACCTCTTGCCGCCGCGCGAGTGTTGCTCCGGCGAAAACTTCTTTTGCTCGCTCACGAATCGCGGCGTTGTTGTGTTGTTGCAAGAGCGCGATGCGTGCGGAGTCGATATCGCCTCGCGCGATATGCCCGGTTTCGACGACTCGCAGGAAAAGAGTGATCCATTCCGGTCGCGTGAAGAGCGTCTCGATCGAAGTCGCTCGGACCTGCGGCGTTTGCGAGGGCCATGCGATGAAGATCAGCTTCGCAACGGCAGGATCATCGAAGCGACCGAGTGTTTCGAGCGCGGCGCTTTGCACGGCTTGCGGCTCGCGTGATTGCAACAGCTTGCTCAGCAGCCCACTCACTGAAGCGTACTCAGCCGTTGAAAGAGTGCGAATCGCAGCGACTCGATCAGCAACCAAATTCTGGTCATCAACCGCAACTATCTGCGCATCGCGAATCATCGCCGCGACGATCTCTTTGGCTTTGCCGCTCGTCGCACTGGCAAGCAGCTCTTTGACCGACGGTTGTTTGCTGACAAGTGCCTTCACGAGATCTTCGCCGAGTGCTTTGTCAGCGGCCTCGTTCGATAGCCCTTCGATCAGCTTCACGAAGACGGCGAGTTCGTCTTTCGCATTCGCCGCTCCAATCTGACTGGCAACAGTCGCGGTAAGAGTTCTGACATGCGGCAGCTTCTTAGCTTCAGGATCCCGCAGCGCGAGCGACAGAAACTCGGCCCGCCGATTGCCGATCGAACTCAAGATCGCGAGTTGCATCCAACTATCGGCACCGTCTTGCTTCGCGAGCTTGAGTAATGCCTGAGTCGCAGCCTCGCCTTGAAACGCTCCGAGCGTAAATGCGGATTGATAACGCACGACAATGTCGGCATTGGTGGCGAGCGAGAGCGCAGCGGCTCGAACAGCCGGTTCGTCGGCGAATGACTCGGCCAATTTCAGCAAGTGGATCGCGCCCTCAGCCGTTGCCACTCGACGAGCCGTGATGCTCTTGTTGAACGCGTCGATTTCTCGCGTCAGGTCACTCGCTTGCAGGGCCGCTAATCCGTGCAACGAATACAAGGCAGAGATTCGAGCATGCTCAGACTCCGACCAATGAGATAGCTCGCGCAGCGGCGCGATCGCGGCTCGGTCTTGTCGTTGAAGAATCAATCGCGCGGCAGTCTCACGATGCCAGGCGTTGCGGTGTTCGAGCAGCTTCACAAGGTCACTCGTTGCGAGATCGCCAATGCGCGGCGCGGGCTTAAACGAAAAGCCGTCGGGAGCGATCCGGTAGATGCGGCCCATGTTCGCTCCGGCACTCGCATCCATGTGCTTGAGAATCTGCGGTGCGAGAAAGGCCGCGCCTTCAATCAGCTCGCGTGACATATCTAATACATAGAGCGTCCCGTCGGGCGCGTTCGCGAATTGCACCGGTCGGAACCAGTTGTCGGACGAAGCGAGAAACTCGGCATCGGCGTCCGCTCGATGCGCGGTCAGTCCGACACCATTACTTTGCAGCCGAGCTCGATAAACAAGATTGTTCGCGACCTCACCGACAAAGAGCTGCCCGCGATATTGCGCCGGCCATGCGTCGCCGCGATAGACCGTGATGCCGGTCGCTCCCGTGAAGAAGCCAGACGGAGTGCCGCCTTCATCCGAGCCGGGAATCGTTCCGGCCTTCCTCAATCGAGTCCTCAAAATGCGCCACGGTTCAACGGCACTGATCCTCATGAGCTTCGTGAACTTGCCATCGGGAGTGATGTTGATCGCCGCAGCCGGGGCCGTGAGGTACGGGTTCCGCGCGAGGTAGCGGCCGTCGTACATGACGAGATGCACGGGCTCGCTATTGCCGCAGACGAAACCCCGCAGCGACCAATCATCAAGACTCATGCCGTGCTGCCCGCCGCCGCTCGTCGCTTCGAGCATGAGCGATCGCGGATCGAGCAACAGATGCTGACCGCGCGCGTTGAGCGGCTTGAACTCGCTCGGCTTGATCGCGCCATTCACAACGGCCGGATGATCGGCACCGAGTGTAATCGCTCCTCCATCAAGCCCCGTCGGCACATGCAGTTTGTTGTCGATGCGCCAGCGAAACGAATTAAGCATGCCCTCGCCGGCTTTGTCCTGACCGAAGCCCGTGAAGAGCACTTTCTTCACATCCGCCTTACCGTCGCCGTCGGTGTCTTTGCAGTAGAGCAGATCGGGAGCGACGCCGACGAAGATGCCGCCGTCCCAACAGGCCACGGCGGTCGGATAGTTGAGGTCGTCGACATAGGTCGTCGCCTTGTCGTACTTGCCGTCGCCGTTCGTATCTTCGAGCAGCTTGATCGCGCCTTTGCCATGCGGCTTCGAGCTGCCGTATTGGTTGTACTCAGGCAGCTCGACCACGAAGGCGCGACCGTACTCATCAAAATCCATCGCCATCGGCGAACGAACAAGCGGCTCGCTCGCGACAAGCTCCGCATGGAACCCGGCCTTGAGCTTGATGCACTTGAGCGACTCCTCGGGCGTCTTCGGCGGGATCCTCGGCAGCTCGGCGGAATAGTCCGGCTCTTGAGCGTGTAAGCGAAAACACCCCAACGCGATCATTGCCGCGAACGCCCAGCGTTTCGAGATCCTCATCACAAAGCCTCCAGCAGTTGACGAAGCAAGTTTCTCACAGACGCAAGCATCATGGAGAAACCAGTGAGTTCCGTTTTCTGCCGTGAAATCTGGGTCGCATGTGCGGCACGATCAACGCTGAGCGTCGGAAATTCCCAGTCTCATTCCAACCCGCTCGCCTGCACGATGAGGCGACGTCTACTTGCAGCGATACGTCTATTGAGAAACTGGCTCTGCCTGAGGACGTTGAGAAGCCAAACGCAGCGCGAGCTTGGGAACCAAGATCTTCAGCGACGTGCGATAGTCAGCGAGCGTCGACTCGATGCTTTTCTTCGGGATCAGAATCAGATCGAGACCAACCGGCAGCAAGGCCCGCTCGTGCCGAAACGCTTCTCGCATGCGGCGTTTGATCAAGTTGCGTTTGACCGCCGAACCATTCTTCTTGGAAACACTCGGACCGCATCGCGTTTCAGAGACTTCGTTGAAGTCAGCAAAGACCAGCAAGTGATCGGTCGACGCTTTGCATTTCCGAGCATAGACCCGCGCGTAGTCGGCACCGCGACAGAGATGGGCTGACTTCGGAAACTTGAGCGACGGCTCGGACACAACGAGAACTTTCTTTGCTGACCATGAGAACGGCAGAGATCTCACGCAGAGGTGCGGGGTCGCGGAGAAGAGACCTGCTGCAGTCGCGATTGCTCTGCATTCACTTCGCCGCTGCGTGCGACATCTCATCGCAGTTCGCCAGGCGCGTGCCTGACAAACATCGGAATGTCGTGAACAATAAGGTTGGCGACATTGCTCCGCACTCCCGAGCGGAGTCATCGCGAGGAATCGAATCTCCATCTCCAACTGGCCCAGTAATGACACAGCCCAATCTATTTTCGCCGTTACCCGATGCTCGAACTGCCGAGGTCTTTGAAGCCTTGCTGACTCGACCGGGATTGAAGATCGAGCGGATCGTTACCCACGGCCAAGCCTCACCGGGAGGCTTCTGGTACGACCAAGCTCAACATGAATGGGTCGTGCTCTTGAGCGGTTCTGCGAGCTTGCAATTTGAAGGCGAAGAACCGCGAACTCTCCAACCAGGCGATTGGATCGATATCCCGCCGCATCGTCGGCATCGAGTGGCTTGGACCGATCTCCATCAACCGACCGTGTGGCTCGCGGTGCATGCCGAGTAAGCATCGCTTAATAGACACGTCTTCTCAGCTCGCACAGCGCAGCCGAAACCAACTCGCTCCAAGTCCAACGTTCCCGCTAAAGACCATTGAAACGCTGAGTCCGCGAAGAACGCAGAGGAGAGACCCGAGAGAGAATTTGCACGGACCTCTACCCTCAGCGTCCTCTGTGTACTCTGCGTTTCAGATTTCAAACGCGACGAGTCCCTAACGACGTGCTCGCTCTCACTCAGCTCTTTTGCGATGAAACGCTTCTTACACCGCCGAGAAGCGGAGACCGCAGAGAGGAAGTAACTGAGTTAGAGCGTGCTCGACAGCTACCTCACAAGCTTGCGTTGTCGGAATTGATCGACGCACACAGCCGCGATGATGATCACTCCCAGGATCACGTCTTGGATCGGGTTCTTGAGTTCGAGCAACGTACAACCGCTCGTAATCACGGCCATGATCGCGGCCCCGCTCAGAGTGCCAATCACCGAACCGCGTCCGCCACTGAGACTCGCACCACCAATCACGACGGCAGCGATGATTCTCAATTCGAGCCCCGATCCCGATGTCGGATTTCCCACACTCAGCCGCGAGAACTGATAGAGCCCCGCCATGCCGACAAAGAATCCGGCAAACGTGTAGACGGCGATCTTTGTGACCGGCACGTTGATGCCACAGAGCCGCGCGGTTGACTCGTTCGAGCCCAGGGCAAACACGTACCGACCGAAAACGCTGTAGCGCAAGATCGCGGACAACACGATCGCCAACACCAACATCAGCCAAACACCCACGGGGACGCCGAGCCACAGCGCCTTTTGCAGAAGGCTGGTGAAGTCCTGCAGCCATTCTGGGATGCTGCCCAAGATCGGTCGCACGGTGGTTTCGGAACCTAAGTGCTTCGCCAGTCCCAGGTAAATCATCATCGTCCCCAAGGTGACGATAAACGGCACCACGCGCAGCGTGCTGACCAACAACCCATTCAAGAAGCCACAAAAACATCCCGTCAAAACGGACAGAATCACGGCCACAGAGGCCGTCCAAAATCGGCAACGTGCGAGTTCAACTCGGGAGACATCCAACTTCGCTTGCTCGGCTTCAAGCTCTTCTGAGAGTTTCTTAATCAGGATTTGGGTGTCGTCATTGGGTTCGGCAGCGGCCTCAACCTTCTTGAGTTCACCGGCCAACCGCTTCACTTGAGCGTCGCCGTCAGCCACCAGCTTGCTACTTTCGGCCAGCGAGGCTCGATGTAAGAACTTGCCCACATCTTCTTTCAAGCCCCACGCCAACACCGTCGCGCACAGCGCGATTGCCGTACCTGCCGACAAGTCGATGCCGCCAGCAATGATGACGACGGTCATGCCGAGCGCCGCCACTGCCACTGTTGCCGTCGAGACAGCAATCGTGCGGAAGTTCTGCTGAGTCCAAAACGTGTCCTCACCCGCCTTGATGCCATCGGCAACGACGAAGAACAGGATGACTCCAGCCAAAGCCAGAAACGGACCAAGCAAACTGCTCAGCACGTTCCACTTGCTCCGCCAATTCGAAGACGTTTCGGAATTCAATGTCTGGCTCATCGTTCCTCACCGCTCACGGCAACGCTCATGACTTCTTCTTCGGTCCACTCGCGAGCTGGTCGAATCTCTTTCAACCGACCGCGAGACATCACACCTACTCGATCACACACAGCCAAGAGTTCCGTCAAATACGAACTCACAAACACAATGGCTTTGCCGTCCGCTGCCAACTGTCCCATTAAGCGATAGATCTGAGACTTCGTGCCGACGTCGATGCCGCGAGTTGGCTCGTCCAACAACAGAACGTCGGCCTCTTGATGCAGCACCCGAGCGATCGCGACCTTTTGCTGATTGCCACCGGACAGTTCATGCACGAACTGGTCCTGCGAAGCGGCCTTCACTTCCATGAGCTTCATTAAGCGGTCGACTTGTTGGCGTCGCGTTCTGAGATTCAGCCAACCCCAGCGTGCGTACGGCGACAAACGACTGAGCGTCATGTTGTCGGCAATCGAACGAGACTGCGCGAGTCCCTCGGTCTTGCGATCTTCCGAGACGATACCCAGACCCGCCGCCATCCGAGCACGCGGCGAGCGATTTGGCGAATAAGCAGCGATCGTCACTTGGCCCGACCGAGTTTCATCAAGTCCAAACAAGCAACGCAGCATCTCAGTACGGCCAGCACCGACAAGCCCCGAGATACCGAGGATCTCGCCTCGACGTAATTCAAATGACACTTCTTTCGGAAGGTGGGCTCCAGACAGTCGATCGAGCTTCAGCACCACGTCACCCGGCTGATGCGGAACGTGCGGAAAGAGTTCATCGACCGACCGCCCCACCATCAACGCCACGATTTGATCGTCGGTCACTCCAGCAAGTTCACCGGCTCCCACCGACTCACCGTCTCGCAATACCGAGTAGCAATCGCAAAGCTCGCGAATCTCTTCGAGGAAGTGGCTGATGTAGACAATGCCCAAGCCTTCGGACTTCAGTCGTCGAATCACATCGAAGAGATGCTGCACGTCGTCTCGCGCCAACGAACTCGTCGGCTCGTCGAAGACAATCACCTTCGCGTTCGACACCAAAGCTCGGGCGATCTCGACGACCTGCTGTAATCCCACCGACAGTTCTTGCACCGGAGTTTCTGGCCGAAGATCACCATGCCCCAACTTGGCCAGAGCCTCACACACAATGCGTCTCTGAGCCGCTCGATCCAACACACCCCAGCGGAACCGTTCCTGCCCGAGCATGATGTTGTCTTCGATACTCAGATGCGGCGCGAGATTCAGCTCTTGATAGATCATGCTGACGCCCGCCATGCGTGCGGCGTGTGGACCAGTCGGTCGATAGCTCTGACCGGCCAGGGTCATCTCGCCATGATCAGGAGCATGAGCGCCGCTGAGCACTTTCATCAGCGTGCTTTTGCCAGCTCCATTCTCACCGATCAGCGCGAGCACTCGGCCAGCAGAGACCGACAACGACACCGACTTCAGAGCTTGTGTTGCTCCAAAGCGTTTCGAAATGCCGGACATCGTGAGCAAGACAGTCATGAGGCCAATCAATCAGAGAGTTGGATGAAGTCGTTCCGAGAGCGGTAAGTCACATGACTCGTTGAGGGGTAAGCAACGCACTGATGATGCATCCCACTCGGTCCCAGGCTCTGCCTGGGATCGCAAGCCCGGAGGCTCTGCCTCAAGTCCCATCGGACGCAGACTCACTGGCACATGCTTGAGGCAGAGCCTCGGGGAGCACGTCCCCAGGCAGAGCGTGGGAACGAGTGAACTCATGAGGCAGTGCCTAAGAGCGAGAGAGTTTCAGCAACGCTCACAGCGAGTTACTTCTTCGGTTGCTTGGGGTCGAGATTCGCTTCGAGATCATCTTTGGAAATCGTCGACTCAATCCCCGTGGCAGGCACGTAGGCACCGGTCAGCCAAACGCAGGCGTTGAGCACGACCTTGCGATAATTCGCATCGGCCCAGTTGTCGTGAAAGTGTCCGCCGGTGAAACCGAAACCTCGCCCGCCATCAGGTCGCTGCACGGCCCACATCATGGCTTCTTCGCGGCCCTTCGCTTCTTGAATGTGAGGGTACGGGCCCTTCGGATAGACGTAAGGCCCGTTACGGATCTCATCGCTCGGCTTGGCCACCAGGATCGGCCAGAACTCCACGCCGTCCTTCTTCGCCGGAGCCGCCGCGCTGAAGCCTTCCACGAACCGCATGTTGAAGTACCACTCGTCCTTCACTTGGAACGGGCCAACGCCACTGGTGATGGGATGCTTGATGAAGTTGTCGAACTTGGGTTCCCAGATGGGATTGCACGAAAACATGTGCTCGTAATGGCCGCCGATCCAACGTTTGAATTCCACACCGGCTTGATCGGGAACAATCTCCACGCCGTAGTGCATGCAGCCGATGCCCACACCCTTCTTCGTCCATTCATCGACCAACTTCATACGTCGGCCATTCTCGAGAACGACTTCGTGACGCCCGCCGCCGTCCATGTAGAAGACCACAGCATCGGCGCCGTTGAAAGTCGCGTCGTCTTTGGGCCAACCATTCAGCACCACGTCGACATGCAAGTCCTTCACGTCTTTCAGGCATTTCCCCATCAGTTGTGTGCCCGCGTTGAACTCGTGCATGCGCGGTGGATGCGACGGCTTACCAGCCACCAGAACCAACTTCCGCTTGCCATCGGGCGTCTTCGCCACGGCTTGACCGACAGTCCCAATCGTTAGGAGTGCCAACAGGCCACTCAACAAAACTTGCCAGCTCTTCATGATGTAGATTCCTCGATGACTCAGGCTGTATTACTGATTACTCGAACCACGGCAAAGTTCTCGTCTTCAGGAGTTGAGAACTCCGCGACTACGCTCAGCAACGCACATGGCACCTCTTACGAAAGTCACACATGCAACCGACGCGGCTTTGCTTACTTGGACTCATCGCCCTCACCAGTTGCTCGAAAGAAGTGTCACTGACTGTGACCGGCGAACTGACCTATCAGGGTGCCAGTGTGCCCGGAGAGATCTCGTTCGAACCGCTGGGTGAGAATGGCAAATCCGTCGGTAGAGCTGTCTCGATTGCAGTGCCTGAGACCGGTCGTTTTCGAGCGAGTTTGCCAAGCCAGTCAGCCGAGCCTCAACCGTTTCGGCTGACCGTGCGAGTCGCGCCTCCGAGTGTGACAGGAACAACGATCAACGCCACTGAGTTCGGAGCGCGAACGAAGACCGTGCCACTCCATCGAGAACTGCGCAACAACCAAACTCTCAATCTGGTGATCACTCAGTAGAAGTGTCGGCCTTCAGCAAGATCCGCAGCTTCTCTTTGAGGTCCGCGCGGGCTCGATGCACTCGGCTGCGAATGGTGCCGATCGGGCACTCGCAAATCGCCGCCGCTTCCTCGTAAGACATGCCTTCGATTTCAGTCAGTATCAGCGCGGTCCGGAAGTCGTCCGAAAGTTCGGCCAAGGCGCGCTTCACGACTTCCTGCTGCTCGGTCGTTTCCAGTCGATGTGACGGGCTGATGTCGTCTCGACCGTCCTCTGGTTCAAGTCCGATGTCCTCGCGAGCTGCGTCGACGCTCGAAACTTTGCGGCGCGCGTACTTGCGTCGAAAGCTGATCGTCGCGTTGACGGCGATACGGAACAGCCAGGTATAGAACTGCGAGTCGCCTCGGAACGATGACAGTTTACGAAAAGCATGCACGAAGGCTTCTTGAGCCAAGTCTCGCGCGTCCTCGTGCGAATTCACCATCAACAGCAGCGCATTGAAGAGCCGGTCCTGGTAGCGCAGCACCAATTCGCCAAACGCCTGAGTGTCTCCGGCCAGGCAGTGCGCTATCAGTTGCTGATCGTCTTCGGTGCTCAAGGCGGCTCAACGGCTGGAGGTGATAAGAGACATTGCGGGATGATCCCGCCATCCGAGAAGGATGAAAGTGCTCAAGAAGAGGCGGCGGACTGTAGCCCTCGTTCCGAATGCCTCCAACTCCACACCGCCAAACCCGCTCCAGCTATGAACACGATGATGCTCACACACTGAGCGATCGTCAGACCGGTCCCGAACTGGCCAAACTCGTCGCCTCGCAGAATCTCCAGGCAACTTCGCGAGACCGCATAAGCCATGATCGCCAGCGCCAACACCGAACCCTTGCCTGCTCGATAGCGGTAATAGATCGCTGTGATGCCCGCCAACACGAGCGCGTTGATCGCGCTATAAAGCTGAGTCGGATGCAGCGGATAAGTCGCCTCGGCGATCGGCAAGAGGAAGCCTCGGTTTTCGAGCGCCGTCCACGGCACACTGTCGCGCGGGAACTGGACGCCCCACGGCAACGAGCACGCATCGCCGAAGCAACAGCCATTGAGGAAGCAACCAATGCGACCGCAAGCCTCACCGACAAAGACAGCCGGCACGACCGCGTCTCCGACCTTCAACGCATCCAGTCCGTGCTTGCGACACAGCCAAACATAAGTCGCCGAGCCCAAGATCAAACCGCCATACAACACCAGACCGCCGTCGGGCAGATTGACGATCGCCTTCAAGACTTCGAACAGATTGGTGCAGTGAGCAAAGACCTGCTCGCGTTTCTGGATCAGATAAAAAATTCGCGACCCAACCACGCCCGTCAGGATCAGCATGACGGTCAGATCCCAAGCAATCTTGGGTTCTCCACCGACGAGCTTGATGCGTTGAGACGCCGTAAAGCCCGACAGCCCCGCTCCGACGACCAGCATCGCTCCGTAACCAAAGACGGGCAGATGTTCGACCGGCGCATAGTGCGGCGCTGCAATAATTACTCCAGCCATCGCGAGAAAGAAGATCAACGACTGCATCAACTCGTTACGAGGAAGAGTCGCCATCTTCCAATCGCGGTACAGCGAGAATCCGCCCCAGACCAGCCACACCAGCAGCACGAGCCCAAAGCCAAATCCGGGCACATCGCCGAACGGGCTCAGGTGCCAAGGACTTTTCAGCGGAATCTCAAAGAGAACCTGTCGCATGTCTGCTCACTCAGGATGGGTCAAAAGGAAGTGGTCTCGCAGGTCATCCATAACACACGGTGTCACAGACCACTCCAAATCATTTTGCCGCTTGCATCTCGTACTCGTGCTCTTTGAGCGAGAGGCGGCTGTTGTCGATTCGCTCGTAGATGGAGTTCGCGAACTTCAAGGACTCATGAAAGTCATCCGCAGCATCCATCACCGCGCCTCGGTTATCCGCATCGTGACTTAGGACTTTTCCGACCTGCAGCAACGCGGGTTCGAGATGGTCGCGAACGTGCAACCAGAACTTCTCGGCGGCATCAAGAGCATCAGCAAGCTCCAACATTAAGAACTGCCGGTCCTCGAAGCGTTCATCGTCCGACAACTCTCGGGCATTAGCTGCCGTCGCCGCATTCCGATCGAGCCGTTCGGTATCGACCAACCGACCAAACGGAGCCGCTGAATCCTTCTCGTTCGCCATCAACGTCTTGACGTGATTGAGACCTCGTTTGGCCGAACCAAAATCAGGACGATGTCGCAGCGCGAGTTCATAATGCTCGATCGCCTTCTTGTAGTTCTTCTGTTCGACGAAGCAGTTCGCCAAGTTGACATGAGCCTCAGTCATCTCGGGCTTGAGCTTCAGGCATTCTCGATAAGCCGACATTGCTAAGGCCAATTGATGCTGGCCCTTCTCGGCAATACCGAGGTTGTAGTACGCATCCGCCGACTTGGTGTTGCGCTGCACGGCCTTTCGCAACACCGTCGCCGCGTTCTGATAGTCCTTCTTGAGGTTGTAGAGCGCCCCGAGATTCACATACGCCTTTGGATCTCGCGGCTTCAGCAACGTGATCTTCTCAAAGTGTTCGATCGCATGGTCAAAGTCTTCGGCCAGGACGTAGGCCGTGGCCAATCCGTCGTGAGCCGTGGCATCGTCCGGGGCAATCGTCAGTGCTCGCTGAAACAAACCGATGGCTGTGTCGAGCTGACGATCTTGCACGGCTGACCGCGCTTGAGCACACAACGCTTCAAAGTCTTCGGCTGGCATGATTGGTCTCGCGTGGTTTGAAATCAGGGTAAGCGGCCCCTTGAACTGACAACGATGCTAACTGCCCGCAGCTAATCTGCCCCAGATGATCTTTCGTCGGTCGCAACGATTGACGACTCAGCCGCGTCGCACAGCATCCAGCATAGCCTCGGTCGACAACCAATCGGCAGAGTTCGCCGCATGATGAGCCTGCCGAATGATCCCGTCTCGATCGATGACAAACGAGCCCGGCAGTTGCATCGGATCGCCAATAATCCGCCCCGCTCCGAAACTCAGGATGGCCTTCAGACCTTGCCACCAAACTCGCGGACCAGCCACCGAACCCAATCGACCACGCGGTAACTCATACAGCCGATACGACACCTGTTCGATATCCGCCAGCATCCGAAACGGCAGCCCTAAGCCCGCTCGAAACGCAGCGACTTCAGGCACCGCGCCCATCGCAATCACGACCAATTCCACATGGGCGTGCTCGAACTTCGAGAAGTCATCTCGAAGTTCGATGCAATGAGCACGACACAGCGGGCAACCCAAATGCCGGATGAAGACGAGCACCAAAGTTCGCTGCTGCCACAACGCCGACAGTCGCACCGTTTGCCCCGAGTGATCTTTCAACTCGGCATCCGGTGCGACGGAACCAACCGCCAGTCGCGAGCAAGCCGTCTCCATAACTGGCCTCCGTAGAAAGACGCGAGATGCATGAGACCTCGCCAGACGGCCCACACAGTCTGCTGAGTTTCAGAGTGTCGACATCGCAGTGCCGATCAGTTTGAGATTGGAGCCCGCTCGGCATCAAACAGACTTCGACATCGTCGCGCTATCAGAGCTTGCCTTTGCCAGCCATGTCTTGAACTAGCAAGGCGAAGACTTCGACGTCTTTGGTCTCCATGACATTCTTGATGCGATACGCCGGGACCTTCAGTCGCGTCAGCGTTTCTTCAACTTGCACCCACAGCTTTTCGCGTTTCTTGCCTTCAGACAGATACAAGTTCGTGACGAGTTCTTGCAGACGTTGTGCGTCGATGTCGTCGCGATTCTCGTAGTATCGCTTAATGATCTTTTGCTGGTGCGCGGTGTAGTCATCCAATGCCATGCTGCGGACATCCTTGTGCTGAAAGAGGTAATAAGAAGTTGCCGAAATCACCGGCGGTGAGCAGGCAGAGTGTTGCGGTTCTGGCAGTCTCTGCAAACGTTGATTGCGAGCACGCTCAATGGGTACAGCGAGCATCGCCCTGAAACAACGCGAGCTTGATGCCGCAGTCACGACATCAAGCTCACGGAGATTTTGGAAGTCGGCAGCGACAAGCTCTCGTAGGCGAAATCGTCAGATTTCCGACTCTGTTCCATCGGCCCCTCTCCCCATTGGGGCGAGGGGAGAGTTACGCGTACTCGTTCTTACAACAGCGAATCCAGCCCGAGGCTGAAGACGTCGTCGATCTGACGCTCGCTCGGTGCCAGCGTCGGAGCCATCACACCCTCGTCGGAGTGTTCCAGTCCGATGACGTGACCAAGCTCGTGAGCCAACACCGTCAGCAAGTCGTAGTCACCAGCGGCGACTTCGTTGAGAGCAGTGCTCCAACCCAAACCTTGAGCGTCATCGTCGATCTCGATCAGTGAGCCAGTCGTTCGTCCGAGTGCTCGCGTTCCGTTGAGGTCCGTGATCACAACCGCAGCCGAATTCAACGCCGCCAACTGAGTCGAACTGAGATTGCCAGCCGCAACGATGCTCTTCGCAGCTTGCAGGACAGTCGCCAACTCAGCGGAACTCAACACCGCCGCCGAACCTGCTGGAGCAACCTGAGTCGCTTCAATGTTGGTGGCCGGTGGCAGTCCGTCGGAAGTCTTGGCGATCTCAAGTCCAACCACTGCCCAACCCGTGGTTTGGCCGCCTGCATCGGCAAAGCTGATGCTGATGAAGCCATCGTTGTCGACATCCACCGCGCCGCTCACCGTCACCGCAGTGAATTGATCCCAATTCGTCGACGGTGCGGTAACAGCCGATTGACCTTCGACGGTGACTCGCACCTGGTCGAGCGTCAGACCGTACTGTCCCACGTATGCTCTAACGTCGTAGCTCGTCGCAGCAGCAGCCAACACCTTGAAGGTGCCCGTTGTGCCGGTCTGACCTTGATGACCGTCGCGGAACAGAGCGACCGTTGTCACTCCGGTTGGATCGTATGGACTTGAGAATCCGCTTGGCTGACTCACCCATCCATAACCATCGGCGGCTGGGTTCGTGTTGTTCGTCAACACGCCCGTGAAACCAGCGGCTGTGGCCGACATCGTGTCCGTCGAGAAGCCTCGATTGAAGTCGAAGCGACGAGCCACACCTGCTCCACCACCAGGCACCGTGAAGGTGAGGAAGGCTGAATTCGTAACGGCTGTGTGAGCCGATCCATCGATCGCTCGGAAGTCGACAGTCGGAGTCCCCGCTGTTAGCGGCGACTTGATCTGGAAGCTGACGCTGCCAGCAACAACAGCAACTTGAGTCCCGGCCATGCCGCTGCTGGCATCGGCGGTGATGATCGTACCCTGCGTCGAAGACACCGTGACCAACGAGCCATTGGGCAGCGTCAACGGAGCAGTTGCGGTGATGGTTGTCAGTGTCGAACCATCAGCCGGTACCGATCCCACGTTGCTCGGTGTGAAGGCACCAACGGTCGACGCATTACGGATCTCAATGCCATTGATGACCCAGTGAGGATCGTTGAACGAGCCATCGTTGTGACTGAAGGTCAGATCGAGCTGGCCGTTGCTCACAGTCACGGTAAAGGCATGATCGAAGATCGTGTTGCGAGCCAACGGTTGCTTGCTCAACACCGTCGTGCCATTGGCCACCACGCTCACACCCTGATGGTCAGCACCGTCGCCCATGTAGAGGTGGACTTCGTAAGTGCCGTTCGCCAAGTCCACTCGGAACGTTCCGCTGGAACTACCGCGATGACCGTCGCTGACGAGGTCACTCAACGTGCCACCCAAGGCTGGACTGATCGAGTAACTATCAGGCTTGGCCAACCAGCCAAAGCCCGCTGTCGTTGAATACAAGTCCGTCGTCAGCACGCCTCGATAACCGTCCGTGTTGCCGGCGCTGATCGGATCGTAAGTTGGCGAGACCGAAGTCGGAGTGAGCTGGTTATTGAAGTCAAAGTTACGAGCCGTGACCGTGCCATAGTCAATCAACACGATGCCGCTGGCTTCACCCGTCGCCGCACTGAGGCTGATGACGCTGCTACCAGCCTTGGTCGGACGTCGCACTGTCAGAATTGCTTGGCCGTCCGAGTCGGTCGCAATCTGAATCCCGTCCATCTGCGGGTCTTCGTCCACATTGGTAATCGTGCCCAATCCACCTTCGACAGTGATCAAGCTGTTGGCCGGAGCCCCTGCAATCACGAACGAGTCGATGGTCGTACCATCTGCGTCGAGAGTGCCGGTCGATGTCGTGCTGCCCATCGTGAAGAGAGCCGCCGGTCGAATGTCGATGCCATCAATCACGATCATGCGACTGGTGACGGGATCTTCGAACCGCAGATCGAGCGTGCCATCTGTGACGAGCACGTAGACCGTCACGTGATCAGACTCGCCGGCATCGGTGGAAAGGTTCGCGACGAGGATCTCATTGGTATCCGCGTTGACGATTCGCAATCCATCCATCCCGAGCGAAGGATGACCGTAAGCGACGGTCGCTTGGACCCAACCATTGCCTGTAGTAGCCGTGAACTTCGGATAATCGCTCGCGAGTGACGGAGTCCACATGTGGCCGTCATTCACCAAGTTGGCGTCGGCGTCGTTGTTGGTTCCGCCTTTCACTGGTTCCAAGACTTAGTTCCAACCAAATCCCAGCGGGTTGGTCGCATAGAGCGTGTTCGCCAACACTCCCGTGTACCCGATCTGAGTTGGGGTCTGGACGAAGACATCACCGGAGAGCACTCGACTATTGAAGTCGTAACGTTGCGCGGGGCCTGAAGCAGCCGGCAGCAACGGCATGTTCTCGATATTGGTGACGGTGATCGGCTGACGTCCCGACACCGTCACGACGTTTGCAACAACCGTGATCGACTTGCTCTCGGTATCCAACAGCAAGGTGTCACCCAGTCCGCCGTAGCCCGGATTGCCGCCGTCGATCAAAACCGGAATCGTCGTCGAGGACTGCACCGTGAAGAGGTCTGGACTGTCGCCACCATTGAGTCGCACGGACTCGATACTGGTGGGCACAACGATCGGTTCGCCACTGACCGAGTTCCGGCCAATCTGCTCGTAAGCCGAAGTCGTCGGAGCGTCGGTCGTGAAGAACAGTGAGTCAGAGCCAGCAGTTCCCGTAACCACGACAGCATCAGTTCCACCCGCGTCGCTGATGGTCACGGTTCCGACATTGGTCAAACCGGTCGGGTAGCCAATGTTGTACGAGTCGCCCTGAGTACCGCCGGTGATCGTCGTCGCTGCCGACGACAACGCTGCGTTGACTGTAATCGTCGTTCCAGTTCCGGCATCGGCATCACCGTAGTCGCCAGTGATGGCGAGTGTTCCTGCCGTCGTGACCTTCGAACCCGTCGTCAGCGTGACGTTATCTCCGCCCAACAGGTTGATGTTTCCGCTCACAGACGAAATCGTGACTCCGGCATTGACGGTGAGATCATCACCAGACGCAGCCGTGTCTGTCGAAGTCAGCGTGATCTTGCCCGACGTGGAAGAAACGTCTTCGGCGACGGTCAGCGTTCCCGAGTTCGTGCGAACGTCGATATCGCCCGTCGTCGTCGACACTCCGATCGTCGCACTGATGCCACCGATCGTCAGCGAGTCTGCGTCGCGAACAAAGACGCCACCCGTCTTACCTGCGGCTTCCAGTCGGCTGAGCGTGGTTTCAATTGGATCTGCCGACGTGCCGACTCCAGCCAAGCCGCGAAGAACAGCGTCAGCCGCAGTGATGTTATTGGTCGCGCTCGCATCGCCGTCCGTGATCGCTCCGGCATTGGCGTCGATCGTCACTCGACCGGCGGTCGTACCTGCTGAGACACCGCGAATCGACGCGTTGCCTGTCCCCGCACCACCAGCCGTATTAACTGTGATCGTGACCGCAGAGGCCGTGTCATTCGTCGTGACGACGGACGAGCCCGCATTCATCGTCAATCCATCCGCACCCGCATCGTCGAGATTCGCGGACAGCGAGACAGCTCCAGCACCACCATCAACCAAGCCCGTCAATGTCAGGGCATCGTCAGCAGCGATCGTCACACCGTTGCCTGTAATAGCTCCCACAGACAAGTTGTTCTTATCCGCGATCGAAACCGATCCGCCACCAGTCACCGTCACCGTATTGAAATCGTTTGCCGGATTATTAAGCGTCAGCGAGTTCGAGGTTGTGAACGAAGCGTTGCCACCTACCGTAATTGCAGTCGTCTGATCGATGACTTCAGCATTCACAGTCAGAGCGTCGACGTTCACCAAACCGCCCGCCGTGTTGAAATGGACGCTGTCAGAGTTGTTACCACCATTGATCGTGAGGTCGGTATTCGCATTCAACACCAGCGAACTGATCGTCAGAACGTCGTCTCCGCCGAGCATGTTGATCGTGATTGCTCCACCGGCAACTGGCACGTCGAACGTCGTGTCTTCGAAGGTCGCCCCGGAAAGCAACGCTTGCCCGCCGCCAAGATCAGACAATGTCGCGTCATCGGCACCGGCGGTGAGATTGAAGGTCAGCGACATCAGCGGACCATTGATCGTGATCGGATCGAGCCCGGTGTAGGTGATGAAACGAGTGCTCGTGCCGAACAGCGTGATCGAGCCGTCATTCGGATTTGTGTAGTCCATCACGGCATCGGTGAATTGCGCATCCGTGCTGTTGAGCACGATCTCGTCCTGACCGTTCCCACCATTAAACGTGAGACCTGCAGCCGGAATGATGAGGTTCGTACTGAAGTCGAGCGTCAAGGAGTCATCGCCTTCGCCCGAGTTGACAACGATCCCATTCGTAAAGGCCGAGGTTGGAATGCGAACGGAATTCGTACCCGAACCACTTGAGCCGGGAATTCCGATAAAGATCGCGTTCCCATTTCCGTCGGTAACCACGAAATCTGTCCCGTCGACGATGATCGTGAAGGCATTGTTGACTCCCGTCGTGGCGCCGCCATCGATGACAAGATTTCCGCTGCCGTCAACTGTCACCGATGTTGCAGTGACGGTAACGGTGATGACCTGCGTTTCATCATTGCCGTCATCGTCGGTGGCTTGCACGGTGAAGCTGTCTACTCCCGCGAATCCAAAGTCTGGGGTGTAGGTCCAGTCGCCAGTTATCGAGTCAATCACCGCAGTTCCGTGAGTGCCATCAATCGTGACAGTGAAGTTCGGATTCGTGGCCCCGTCTGCGGCATCAGTGAAGGTCAAGGTACCAGTCACGTCTAGTCCCGAAGGCCCAGTACCGCTAATGTCGCCGCCAATCGTTCCCGCGTCATTCACTTGAGTCACGGTAATGCTGATTGTCTGCGTTTCCGTGTTACCAGCATCGTCAGTCACGCTCACAACGAAACTATCCGTGCCGCGGAAGTTCGCCGCCGGCGAGTAGCTCCAATCACCCGTCACAGAGTCGATCGTCGCCGTCCCGTTCGTGCCGTCTGTGGATACTGTGAAGTTCGGGTTGGTGGCTCCATCGACGGCGTCGGTGAAGGTCAGCGTGCCCGTAATCGCTCCGCCGTCTTCAGCGCCACTCCCGCTCGTGTTACCGCCGAACGATCCCGGATCATTCACCGGAGTGACCGTGATGCTGATCGTCTGCGTTTCCGTGTTGCCATCGTCGTCAGTCACGCTCACAACGAAGCTATCCGTGCCGTGGAAGTTCGCCGCTGGCGAGTAGCTCCAAGCACCCGTCACAGAGTCGATCGTCGCCGTCCCATTTGTGCCGTCCGTGGTCACCGTGAAGTTTGGATTG
>OMIV01000215.1 GCA_900299185.1 Planctomycetaceae bacterium | reverse complement strand
GAGCCGACGAAGGCTCAAGCCGCAGCTCCCGCTAACGCACCACGTCGTCTGAGCTACAAAGAACAACGCGAACTCGAAACCCTGCCAGCCAAGATCGATGCACTCGAAAAGAGCATCGCCGCTCTGCAAGCCGAGATGGGCCAGCCCGGCTTTTATCAACGCTCGAAAGCCGAACTGGCGGCCCACAAATCCAAGCTCGACCAAAACACCGCCGAACTGCAACAAGCCTTCGCCCGCTGGGAAGCACTCGACGGTTAGTCACAGCGTGCGAGATTCATACGGGCAACTTGAGTCTGCAAAGTACGAACGCGTTCTTAAAACGTAACCAGTTCCGGCTCGCCGCGATTGATGAGGAACGTGGCGATGTGGTGTAAGAACGCCTTCAGGGTCGTCACCGTTTCGGCGTCGATCTGCAGTCGATCGATCGACGCATCCATCAGCTTCACCCAGCGGTCGCGTGCGGCCATGTCGATCGCGAACGGAGCGTGCCGCATCCTCAATCGAGGATGCCCGCGTTCTTCGATGTAGTCCTGAGGCCCGCCGAATCGAAACACCAGAAAGCCGAGCAGTCGACGTTCCGCTCCCGACAAATCATCCGGCGGATACATCGGCCCCAAGATGTCGTCGGTCGGAACTTGCTCGTAGAAGCCCGCGACCATCGCTCGCAGATTCTCAGGGCCCATGCGTTCGTAAAGGGCGGCAATCGCAGCTTCGTCCAACATGCAAACGGTCCTTAGTCGGTCACTCTGGACTCTTCAAAATCAAAAACCTGCTGCAGAAGAGTCAAGTTCTGCCGGGTCCAAAGTAGCCGTCATCGCTCCGCGTGACGAGCCTTCCAAAACTGAGCTTGGACATAGTGGCGATCGCCGTTGGCAAGTGAGAGCGCCGAGAGGAAGGCTCATCACGCGGAGTGATGATGGCTACTTTGGTCTGAGGCCGTGCCTCGCTGAAGCCTGTTCGAGGAGCAATTCCATCGCGAGCCCTTCTTCTGCTGCCGTTGTTGAAGCTTACTTCGAAAACAATTCAGCCAATCATGGCAGCTTTTCGGATGGCCTAATTCAACCAGCGAGAAGGCGTCGCATGTCACAGGTCTTACAGGCGACGGCTCGTCGGTTACTTCGCGGCGGGCTTGTCCGTCGCCAACGCTTTCGACATTTCGATGAGCTGAGCCAGCAACTTGTCAGAAGCAGTGCGTTCGAGACGGTTCGTACCGATCCACGTTTCATAGCCACCCAAGTCATGATGACGCGGCGTCGGTAAGTAGCCGAAGTAGCCGTGCCCCAACGAGACCATGAACGAGTTCTTGATCGCGCTATCTCGTTTGAAGTCGAGTCCGATCTCGCAGAAGACTTCGCAAGGCATGGTGCCAATGCCGACATCACCGATGCGCAAGACTTGAACTGGCACCGTCGTCATTTCGGGATACTCAGACAACCGCTGCATGCGACCGGCGTAAATGAAGGATAAGTCCTGCTTGCTTTGCGGCCCCTTGGCGAGCGTCTCGTCCATCCATTTCTTTTGCTCGGCTGTCGGTCGACGCCAGGCAATCTCCGGTTCGCGATAGCTCGCCGCGAGCGACAACTCCGACCGGTATTGCAGCGGCTTAAGAGCTCCATGCACTTTGGCGGCAACGTCATGAGCGACGTACTTCATCTGCTCGTATTGCGGCTTCGACGGACGCGGAGTGCGGAAGTTGATGTTGTTGATGTCGCCGCTGGTGCCGTTGGCCATCAACGCGACAAACGGAGGATCTTGAGGAGCGTCTTGAACCAGTCGCCCCAGTTGATCGCAGAACATCGCGAAGTAGTCCGCTGAAATGTGCCCATTTCCAACACCGCCCACATAGTGCAGCGAGTAAGCCGCGTAGACCGAGATTGGCTGCCCGTCGCGCGAACGAACCGACAAGAACGAAACCGTGGGATCGATGGGTCCCGCCGGCTCAATCAAGTTGGGACTGCCCGCAGGCGGATTCATCTTCACCAGGTCTTGAGTCCCAAACGGGTTGGCCGGCACGGTCCCCGCTCGCATATGCCAGCGGCGGTTGTTGAGGTGCTCGGGAATTTCGACCGTTCCAAACGCAATCTCAGCCGGTCGCGCGTTGTTGATCGCGCGAGCCACGCCATCTGCAATTCGAGTGGCGACGAAGTGCTGATACTCATCCAGCTCGGTCTGCATCTTCATGCGATCCTTGCCCAAAGCACTCGTCGCAGAGTGCGTATGAGTCGCGCTGATCAGCACGTTCTCGGCGGGGATGCCAACCTTCGTTTGAATCAGCTTGCGAGCCTCGCTGCTGACGTTGCGATGAATGCCCAGCAGATCGCAAACCACTAGAGCTAACTTGGTCTGACCGTCGTCTAAGACCAAACAGCGCGCCTGCAATTCGTCGTGAATGTGAGTCGACGGAAACGGCACGAAGCCACCGATGATGTCATCGCCAATCGGCGGCGTGATGTTGCTCGTCGCAGCTCCGGCTTTGAGTTCTCCAGCCAAATCGCATCGAACCCAGGTCCCTGAAACAGCAACAGCCAAGGCCAGCATTAACAGGCGCAGCAACACGTTGAACTCCTTTTAGAACCGGTGTGAGCAAGCAACTCCGCGATGGGCTTCGCATCGTAGGCACATTCGCGAAAGGTTCATTCGAAGAGACCTTGAGTTGGTAACTCACCCACAAGACTCTGCATCACCAGGCCAAGTCGCGCCTGGAATCACTCCTCAATCCCGGTCTCGTGGCTGGCTTCCGTTTATCGAACAACCTCTTAGACTGGCCGTGAATCCTGCAAGCCGGCGATTCGAACCTCGAAACGCTGGCTTTCTTTCTGATTGGACCTCGAAGATTTTCGAGCATCTCTGAGCATCGTTATTGCGGAAGAAATCATTGTGAGTGCGACCTCCGTCATTGGCCTGCAATGGGGCGATGAAGCCAAAGGCAAGATTGTTGATCTCCTGACTCCCGAGCATGACATCGTCGTGCGTTACCTCGGCGGTAATAACGCCGGGCACACCGTCAAATTCGACGGCGAGACTTACAAGCTCTCGTTGCTGCCCGCCGGAATCTTGCATCGTTCGGTGGTTTCGGTGATTGCCACCGGAGTGGTCATCAACCCCAAAGCGTTCCTGACCGAGTTGGATGGCATTACCAGCCGTCGCGGCGACGTCCCGCCCACGCAAATGCTCATCAGCGATCGCGCTCACGTCATCTTCCCGTATCACATCGCCGAGGAAGCTGCGTTCGAGAAAGCTCGTGGCGGCAATGCGATTGGTACGACGGGACGCGGCATCGGAACGTGTTACCGAGACAAGGCTGGCCGCACGCATGCCATTCGCATGGCAGACCTCATTCGTCCTGAAGCTCTCAAGCGTCGCTTGAATGAAGTCGTGCCGCAGAAAAATCAGGCGATCAAAGCACTCGATCCGTCCATGACGCCGTTCGACGCTGACGCGATCTTCGCCGAGTACACAACCTACGCCGACCGCTTGCGTCCGTATGTCACAGACACCACCGCCTTCTTGCACCGCGCCGTCCGCGAGAACAAGAAGCTGCTCTTTGAAGGTGCTCAAGGTTGCTTGCTGGATATCGATCACGGCACATTCCCCTACGTGACTTCGTCGAACAGTTCGGGCTGTGGCATTCACAGCGGCAGCGGTGTTTCCGAACGAGTCATCAATCGCATGATCGGTGTGGTGAAGGCTTACACGACGCGCGTTGGCGGCGGCCCGTTCCCCACGGAATTGCTCAACGAGACCGGCAATCGCATCCGCGAAGTGGGTCGTGAGTACGGCACGGTGACCGGTCGGCCTCGACGCTGTGGATGGTTCGATGCGGTCGCGACCGGCTACGGAGCACGGCTCAGCGGCGTGGACTGCTTGGCGGTCATGTTGCTCGATGTGCTGAGCGGTATCCCCGATCTGCAAATCTGCGAGGCTTACGACATCGACGGGCAACGAGTCGTCGACTTCCCCAGTCAGGTGGAAGATCTCGCTCGCGCGAAACCCATTCTGCGATCCGTCCCCGGATGGACCGAGGACATCACCGGAGTTCGCAAGCTCGCGAACCTTCCAGCCAACGCTCGTCGTTACGTCGACACCATCCAAGAGCTGATTGGCTACCCCGTCCAAATCGTCTCTGTCGGACCTGACCGCGAGCAGACGATTCTCGATTAAGCCCGTTCGAGCGCTGCGTCAGACATCTCAGAACGCAGCCTCGTAATGGAGATGACTGAAGTCTCAGCCGGTCGCGCCAACATGCGACCGGCTGAAAGCTCAAAGCGACTTCAACCTTTCTGCTGGCTCGGCCACAGAATTGTCATTTCGGCCCTACGACACCCCTCGTGAAGTTGGCAAACCTTGCCGGTCGCGATGTTCTTGTTGGGTGGTCTGCTGCGATGTCGGGCCAGGCTCAATGTTTGCGTTTCAAACTCTGCCGGTCATGCCGATCTAGCGGGTTGCACTCTGCACGCGGATTACTCCGCTGTTGAGAAGCACTTCCTGACTGTTCGTCGCTCGATTGGCCGCAACATGCTCGCTCGATGGTCCGCGATCGCCGTCTTGTTCGTCGCTGTGTGTAGCGCTGAGTTCGCTCACGCCGCGACTCCGGCTGCGCGAACTTTCGAAGTCGGTGGATCATGCCAATGGATCGATACTGGCATGGACTTCGCGGTCGGCCAATGCCTGACATTGACCAGTCACGGTTCGATCGTCGTTTCATGCCGCGATCGTTGGAAGCAGGGACAAGAATTGCGAGTCGGCCCGGAAGGCACCTTCACTGTTTTTGATGGACTGGCCGCTCAGCACTTCCCGCTGCCTGCTGGTCAGCACGGCCCTGCTCCCTGCTTTTGTTTGATTGGCTGCATCGGCAACGAAGCCCCGTTCTTCGTCGGTCGAGCAACCAGCATACGAGCACCCGCTTCCGGGCGATTGCGGTTGGGAATCAACCGCTTTGAGGCCGCTCAAATCAGTGGGTCGTTGACGGTCTCCGTGCATCGCGCTGCGGACGTCGAGCCGCTGTGGATCGAGCAACATTTCGGCGCCGGACCGGAAGACTCGCCGCCACCGCAAGCGTGCCGAGTCGTCGTCTTCTATGTCGACGGCCTGCGTCCAGACGTCGTGCGCGAGATGGTGGCAATGGGCCACTTGCCCACGATTCGCGAGCTCTTCGTCGACGGCGGCGCGTGGTTGAAAAACAACTTCACAGGCTTTCCTTCAGACACCATCACCTCCAACGGCACGATGTGGACCGGCTGCTTTTCGGACCGACACGGACTAAAGGGGCAGGGGCGGTTCAGTCGCGAGCAATTGCAGTCAGAGTCGTATCTCGAACCCCTCGGCCCCGATCGCAGTTCGCGATTGCTGGCACCTCAGGGCATCGACCGCTTGCTGACCGACGGCGAGGAAGAGATCCGGGAAGTGATTGATGGTCCCGAGCAAGCTCGCAACTGGCGCAAGAAGTACGTCACCGCGACTCCGCCTCTGTACCAATTCTTACGCAGTGACAAGAAGGATTGGGCGACTGGAGTCTTGCCGATCATGACCGAAGTCCCGCCCGCCTTGTGGACGCGCAGCATGACGCGCGAGCTGCCGTGGTTTGAGTCACACAACGCTTGGCAATACATCGACGAAGCCAACGCAAACTTCGGGGTGAGACATCTCTTACATCGCGATGCTCCGGTGACCGTGCTGTGGTTTCCCGAGACGGACTCCGTCAGTCACAAATGCAGCCGAGGCCAATTCGGGACGACTCGTCGCACGATTGCACGAGCCGATGAATTGATCGAACGGGTCGTCAATGAACTTCGAGCGACCGGCAAGTTTGAAACCACCTGCTTCATGTTGGTCAGCGATCACGGCCATCATGGAGGACGTACGACACACCTACGGCACTTCGATCTGGCAAACGAATTCTTCTTCAGCCCACGTTTGATCGACTCGCATGTCGGGCACTCGTCGGTGGGGCAAACAGTGTCATTCAACGGTCGCCTGCAGCAAGTTGGATACGGCTCAGAGCCATCGCCGTCGCAATTCGTCACGGGCGGCGGGCTGGGTGTGTCGGTTCGCATGCATCGCTTTTGGAATCGACATCCCGAGGTTCATCAGAACTCGTTCGTCTTCATCGACGCTGACTCGTCGGGAGTCGCTCGCATCTTCATGCCACGACGTAGCCTGTCCTCGCGAGATTGGGCACGAGCCAACCGACCGGGCGATCTCTTGAACTACTGCGTGTCGGATGATGCCCCGGCCGTCGATCTCATCGCGTCACTCGCCGACGCACGGACGACGACAGGCGAACGAACTGTCGATCTCGTGCTGGCGCGATTGAATGAATTCAGCATGTTGATCAGCACTGCGGATCGAGGTCATGCCGTCATCGATCGCAAGAGTTTGGGAGGCCATCGTTGGGCCTATCGCTATCGCCCTGTTCGCAAGATTTGGACGGACGGGAATGGCGGCGTCGAGTTCCTCGTTTCCGAAACGTCCAAGTCCGACCCGTTGATGCTGACTCAGAAGCTGCCGCAGGCGGTGTTGCGGGAGTATCACGACGAAGAAACATGGCTGAGGATGCTGGCGGACTGGGTCTATCCCGACAGCGTCGTGACGTTGGCTCGGCACATGCTTTGGCAAGACAACTTGTCCGAACAAGAGCGTGAGTTCGCACCGGACCTCGTCGCCACGGCGCGACCAGGTTGGTACTTCGGACTCTCCAGCACCCCCGGCACCAATCATGGCTACCCGCTGCGCGACGCGATGAACGCGAGTTGGTTTGTTTCGGGACCAGGCATTCGTCGGGGAGCTGTGATCGATGCTCCGAGTCGACTGGTTGACCTCACGCCTACGATCTTGGACGTGATTGGCCATCGTCATCACGAAAGCTGGTTCGACGGCCGACCACGTCGCGCAATCTATGCTCTAACCACCGACGCTCAACAGTCGGGAGTGCAAGCTGTGAGTTGGGAGTCTGTAGATCTCGCCGGTTGGCAACCGCTGGACTATCAGCCGGTGCCCGACTCGGAGTTCAAGCCGCGTAGCATCAATCATCCCGAGAACCGTTTTGACCTGAGTAATACAGCTTACAACGTTGCCGCCATCACCGACATGAGCTGGTATCGACTGTTCGACGATGTGCTCTCGCCGCTGCCGGTTTACCCGTCGGGCCGGCCTGGTCTGGTGACAGCGAAGGTCGATCGATTGGATGAGAAGATGCGTCACAAGGATCGAGCGGCCGTGCGTGACAGCGTGGAAGCGTTGAATGTCCCCGAGTTCGCGGTGTCCGATTACAGCGCGACGTCGCTGGGCAACTTGCAGCGAGCCAACGGTGCCATCGACTGGCTGCAAGCTCGAGGTCAGGCCATCGACCGTCGCATCGCAGCCCCGGTAGGCAAAGACGCAACCAAGCCCGGCACGATTGTGAATTCGTCAGTCGATGCCACGCAGACGGGCTTCTGGGAGGTGTACCGATTCGGACAGCGACTGGTGATTAAGACTCTCGATGAGACCATCATCAACGGCTTCGAGAACACCGTCGACCGCACGGTGAATTCCTGGCGCCAAACGCCCTCGGTTCGTCGAGCACGGTAAGACGAGGGGCGGATAAACTCTTCAAAACCAAGACCGGTGGCAGATGAGTCAAGTTTTGCCTCGGTCAATGTAGCCGTCATCGCTCCGCGTGACGTGCCTTCCAGATTTGAAGTTCGAACAAATGGCGATCGCCGTTGGCAGGTGAGGGCGTCGGGAGGAAGGCTCATCACGCAGAGCGATGATGGCTACGAAGATCACGATGCGACATCACAACAGTCCCATCCCCTCGCCTGACATCGCTCTAGCCAAGTGGTACGAGCATCGGTCGATCGCAAAACGTCGCCGCTCCGGCCCCGGTTTCTGCGGATTGCCACATGGAGGAAGTTCTGGGCACTTGAGAGATTGGCCAATCGTCTGATTGAATGGCTGCCGATAACTCGAAACTGTCGGCCCATAGCCCGCTGTCGCGTAGGAGCAATGAAATGATTCCTCTCGTCACTGGCGAAGATGCGTTGCGACGTTTGTTCGCAGCTCTCACGGAACACACCTTCCAAGTCGAATTGGGTGTCGCTGACCCCAAGCTGACGGACTATCTCACCAACATGCTGGTGAGATTCACGCGGTCAGAGTCCATCTACCGCTTCCGCGACAACGAAGGACGTCGGCTCGATCAAGTCGCCGACATGCTCGAAGAAGCCGGCCATCGAGCCGCCAAGCCGCGCCGCGAACTGCATCGGCACATTGGCGACTTCACCCTCTTTTGGAGCGGCGTGTTTCCCGAAGCGCTCTCGCGATTGCGAGCCCCCGATCGCAAAGACCATTTGATCGACTATAGCCGCACGGGGCGCGAGTCCTATCACATTGCCAGCACCTTCGATGAGCAGCCCTTCGACGACGAAGCTCCGGTGCTGGAACGGCTCAGTCGAGACTACGACCTTTGCCGAGCAGGTCTCCGCAAGATCCGCGACGAGTGGGACCATCTGCCCGCCGAGACCTTGGCTCGCTATCAAGACGAATGATCGCAGTTGATGAGACTCTGCCGTGCCAACAGGACTCGCGGAGCAGGTTTCTAACTTGCTCGTTTCTTGCGAATTAAGGCACGTTGGAAACGTGCCCCACTTTAATCCGCCGCTCCACCTCCTCTGCGTTTCGTCCCTCAGTTCTCTCTGTTTGCTCCTGTTCAAAGTCTGGATGAAGACGGTCGGAACAGAAGGAAACAGTGGGAACGGAGTAACGACGCCACAGAGTTAAGACATTAATCAAGAGCCTGAGTGCAAGCTGGAGAAAGCCGCCCTCGGTCAGACACTGTCAGAGGTTTTGCCTGCCAACTCTGACTGGTTCAAGGTCATCAGGAGAGTTCCGCGTTCTCGCGTTGAGCATCTGGCTGGCGAGTGTTTGGTCATAGCAATTATGACTCCGCCGTCAGCCCTGGATGTTGCATCTCCTCGAGGAACCTCGCATGTCATTCTTGTTCGATTCACCGTTGTCGCGCCGCCATGTTTTGCGAGGTCTCGGTGCAGCCATCACCTTGCCGATGCTCGACGCCATGTTGCCTCGCAGTTGGGCGGCTCCCTCGCAATTCCAACCGTTGAGCAAGTCGCACGGATCGAAGCCGCGGATGATCTGCTGCTATGTCCCGAACGGCGTCAACATCTTGCAATGGGTGCCGAAAGACGCGGGCAAGGACTACGCACTCTCGCCAACTCTGGAAGCGCTGAAAGACCATCGCGCAGACTTCACGGTCGTGTCGGGCATGGGTCACCCCGCATCGCAAGGCGGACACAGCGGTGCTGACACCTGGTTGACCGGAGCCGATCTGAAGTCAGTGCCCGGTGCGGATTACACCAACTCGATCTCGATCGATCAGGTTGTTGCCGAAGTGCATGGCAAGCAGACGAGATTCCCGTCGCTGCAACTGGCGGATGGATCGGGCACGGGCTCGGCAGGCCACAGCCATACGTTGTCGTTCGATCGAGCAGGCACGCCGATGCCCGCCGAGAACTCACCGAAACGGCTCTTCGAACGTCTGTTTGTCCCCGAGAGTTCAGCCGACCGCGCAGCCACGTTGAAGCGTTATGCCGAGAAGAAGTCGATCCTCGACAGCGTCTTGAATGAAGCCAATTCGTTGCACAAACAGTTGGGCAAACCCGATCAACGCAAGCTCGACGAGTACTTGTCTTCGGTTCGCGAGACTGAGCAACGCGTGCAACGGCTCGAAGCCTGGGTCGACATTCCCAAGCCCTCGATCGAGTCCAAGCATTTGCAACTCGGCAGCCAGCCAGGCAACGCTCATGATCGCCCCATGTGGCTCGATGTGATGATGGAACTGAGCTACCTCGCGTTCCTCACAGACACCACGCGAGTCATCGCATTCGAGTGGTCGCGAGAGGCCGGTGGCTTCGGCGGCGGTGGCGAGAACCATCACGAACTCTCTCATCACGGCGGCGACGCGGGCATGTTGCAAAAGCTGGCGGCGATCGACCGCTTCCATTTGGAACGACTCGGCCGCTTCATGAAGTTCCTCAAGTCGACAGAAGACGGCGATGGCAACATGCTCGATCGCACCGTCATCTTGTTCGGCTCAGGAATGAACTCAGGCGCCGGCGGCGAGCACTCACCTAAGAATCTGCCGACCCTCGTTGCCGGCGGACAGAAGCTCGGCTTCAAGCACGGTCAGCACGTCGCCTTCAACGTCGCCAGCCATCCGCCAATGTCGAACCTGCTGCTGACGTTGGCGCAACGCATGGGCGTCGAAACAGACAAGTTCCGAGACGCAACTGGCACGCTGACGGGACTGACATAGCCAGTTCCTCTCGAACATTGGCGGCGTCCGACTGAGCCTTTCTTACGAGCCTTCACCATGCGACTCCTCGTGCTGCTGTCAGCGTTGCTCATCGCGACCGCTTCCTGGGCGGCGGACCTGGGCTATCAAAAGGATGTGGCTGTAAAAAGTCCGACACGCTTGGATTGGATCTTCGTGCTGGCGAATCAAAGCCTGCCTGAAGCACCGGCAGAGTGGCTCGGAAAGTACGACTCCACGAATCAACGCTACGACTACTTCGCTCCCGAGAAACCAGCGGCTCCCAAAGAAGGTCGAGCGGCCATCCTTTTCATCTCGGCTGGCAATGAGCCCGCCGGTTGGAAGAACTTCGAAGCGACTTGTCGTAAGCAAGGCATCGTCTTCGCAAGCCCTCACGGAGCGGGCAACAACACGCCGATGCCGCAACGAGTCAGGATCATTCTCGACGTGCTCGATGATCTGCGGCAGCGCGAGAAGATCGATCCCGACCGCACCTACATCGCCGGCTTTTCGGGCGGTGGTCGAGTAGCCTGCGCGATCGCGTTTGCCTTGCCTGAAGTCTTTGGCGGAGTGATTCCAGTTTGTGCGGGCGGTGAGTTGCGAGAAGAACAATGGCTGCGACACCGCGTCGCGGATCGGCTGAGTGTTGCGTTTCTGACAGGCGCGAATGACTTCAATCGCGGCGAGATCGAGCGGCTGCGTTCTCCCTTACTCTCGGCGATGGGAGTCCGCACCAAAGCAACCGTGACTCCGGGTCTTGGTCACGGCATCCCGAACGACAAAGTCTGCGAAGCAGCCATCAAATGGCTCGACGAAGCCGCCCCGGCTCGTCGCAAGCTGGCCGACAAGTATCCGGCCAGTCGCCTCAAAGGTGATGCCGTTCCATCGCGAGAAGCGGCCTCACAGTTGTTGCTTGAAGAAGCACTAGCCCGTGCCGAACAGCGCGAGGCTCGCTACTCGGGACTCATGCAATTGATGGGGATCCGCACTCGCTGGGCCGATCTGCCCGCCGCTCAGCGGGCTCTGGAAGTGCTGACGAAATACGAGCGTGACCCGGACCGTGCCTGGGAAGAAGAAGACATCGCCGAGCAGCGTCGAGCATTGATCGCACGTGCTCGCGGCCTCGATGCCTACGGCTCAGGAGACTTGCCCGCTCAATACGCCAAGCAACGTCCCGACATGCTGCAAGCCGCCATTGAACTGTGGAAGCAAGTCATCGCCGACGGCGCAGACAAAGCCGCCGTTGCGGAAGCTCAGCGCCGCATCCCGGCCCTCGAGAAGCTCATCAAAGACAAGTAGCCCGGCAATTGCTGTAACGAACACTGTCTGAAAAAGTTACACCCATTGGGATGGAGCGACTTGCAGAAGGCGCCTCTTTTGGCCTTACAAACACATGCCCCAAAGACGGACTCACATGCTTCACAATCTCATGCTGACCGCGCTGAGCATCGTCATGTTGCTGGGCTCAACGGCACTCGCCCAGTTCGGAGATAAGTCTGCCGACTTGAAAGCTTTGCCGAAGGTGCCGCCGGAGTTTGAGGTCACGTTGTTTGCCAGCGAGCCGCTCGTCAGGCAGCCGTGCTCGATGGCGTTTGATGAACAAGGGCGGTTGTTCGTCGGTATGGGGCCGCAGTACCGCAACCCAACGCCGGAGACTCCGGGCGATAGCGTGGTCATCGTGCAGGACACCGACGGTGATGGTCGAGCCGATCGCACGCAGGTCTTTGCGACCGGCTTCAACGCGATTCAAGGGCTGGCATGGCATGGTCGCGATCTGTGGATTGCGAATGCGCCGGATCTGACCGTCGTGCGGGATCGAGACGGCGATGACGACGCAGATGAGTACGTCCGGCTCTACACCGATCTCGGCAATCTGGAACACGGATTACATGGCCTGAATTGGGCTCCCGACGGCAAGCTCTACATGAGCAAGGGCAACTCGAAGGGACTCAATCAACCGGGCCGTTACGCCCCGAAACCGTTTCGCGATTTGTGGGGACTCACCGCACCCGCCGATGTCCCGGACTTCCCGGCTCCGGTCAAAACCGACCAGGAAGACTATCGCCATGCCTACCATCATCCGTCCGACGATTGGGGGCTCGATGGCGGCGTGCTGAGATGCGATGACGGCGGGCGCAATTTGGAAATCGTCTCGCGCGGCTTCCGCAATCCGTGGGACATCACGCTCGACAGCGGCTTCAACTGGATTGGTACCGACAACGATCAGACGACCGGCGACCGCGTCTTCATGCCGTTCTTCGGAGCCCACTTCGGTTGGAATCATCCCTGGAGCAGCCACTGGTCGACCGAGCCTCACGCTCCTACGGCGCCCGTCAGCGGACCGTTGTTTGAAGGCTCGGGCACGGGCGTCGTCTTCTGCCAGTCGCCGCAGTTCCCGCCCGAGTATCGCGGCACGTTCCTAATCAACGACTGGCTGTTGAAAACGACTTACATCTGGCGACCACAGTGGGACGGTGCGTTGCTTCGACCGGCAGGCGGCGGCTTCACACCGTTTATCGAAGGCGGCTCGTCGTTGTTCCGACCAACCGATCTCGAGTTCGGTCCCGACGGCGCGTTGTGGGTACTGGGTTGGAGCAGCGGGTACGGAGCCGAATGGAAAGACGGGCAACTCACCAACGAAGGTCGCATCTTTCGTGTCGCTTGGAAGAACGCGCCGCCTGCTGGGAAGCTGAAACAGATCGACCGAATCGAAACCTTCAGTATCGACGAACTCATCACTGAATTCGACAGCCCGTTGTCCGTGCGACGCATCAACGCGCAGGATGAACTCGTGCGTCGTGGCAACTTGGTTGTGATGCAACTCAGCGACAAGCTGGCGGCGGGCACGCTCTCTGAAAACCAAGAAACGTGGACCATGTGGGCGTTGGGACGCATGCCCGATGCGAAGTCGCTGGCGCAATTCCTACATAGCACGCTCGCATCAGACACAAAGGCATCGCTCAATCAGCAAGTGCAAGCGGTCAGAATTCTCGCCTATCGAGCCAAGGAATTCCGACAGACCGAGCGACTGGCCGAAACATTGCGAGTCGCCTTGCCGCATGCTCAACCGCGTGTGCGATTCGCGGCTGTGCAAGCCGTGCATGAAGCTCGTCAAGCGGCGCTGCTTCCCGAGCTGTTGGAACAACTACAGCGAGAGACAGACGCGACCATCGTCTACGCCGGATGGCAAGCGTTGCGGTCCCTGTGTTCAACCGCCGAATTGAAAGCCTTACTCAGCGACTCTCGCCCCGCAGTTCGACGAGCGGCGCTGTTGGGACTGCTCGAAACTCATGCGGCAACTCAGGCTGAAGTGCGAGCGTTAGCGATGACCGACACAGATGCCGATGTGCGTCGAGTGGCCGAGTTGTGGCTAACGAAAAGCAGCAGCTCGGCTCCCACAATTCGAGGCCGCTCGTTGCAGGTCGCATCGGGATCGTCCGTCGCAGTACCGGCAACATCGAGCCCATCGGCCAGCAGCATCACAACGGTGAAGTCGGTGAAGGCCCGAAGTAATTCGGCTTACAAGGTCGTGCCGAGTGGCTTTGTGGTTGGCACCTTGGCCTATGTGGATCGCGGCTATCGGCTCAGTCGCGTGCCCCCGGAACTCGAAGGCTGCGACTTCATTCAGACTGCCAATCGAGACGACAACTCACGCGGCGATGACTGGCTCACCGTCGAAACGCTCGTGCCCGTGCGTCTGTGGGTGGGCATCGATGCGCGACAAACGACGGCTCCAAACTGGTTGCTCAAGAACTTCCACAAGACACCGCTAACGGCGTCGATCGACGAAGGTGCGATGTTCAATTTCTACGAACACTCGTTCGACGCCGGTCGCATTCAACTCGGCGGCAACACCGATGACGGCAGCGCTGGTGGTAAGGGAAACTACATCGTGGTGGTTGCCCCTGCTCTGCTGGTGCGGCAGTCGACGAAGACCACGCTCGACGAGGCACTCAGCGTGTTGGAACGCGGTCAACGTGATCGAGGCGAACTGCTCTTCAAGCATTCTCAAGGAGCCGGTTGTTTCAAATGCCATAGCCTCGATCAGTCGAAGAACGGTTTCGGCCCGAACCTCAGCAGCATCGGTCTGCATGCGAACGCGCGGCACATCGCTCAATCGATCGTCGAGCCCAGTGCGGTCATCACCGAAGGCTTCAATCAACTGACCGTCGTCACAACCGAGGGCAAAACGTTCTCGGGCGTGCTGCTGGAGGAAAGCGGTTTGACGCTATCTCTGGGTCAATCGACTGGCGACCGCGTCGACATTACCAAGGCGTCCATCGAAGAACGGCAGACGATTGCCAAGTCGGCGATGCCCGAGATGTCTGAGCTGCTCACCCCGCAACAAGTCGCCGATCTGACCGTCTTTCTGCTCTCGCTGCGCACGGAAGCCAGTCCCCAGGAACCTGGCTCGACAAAACCGGAGAAATCGAAGGCGGAGAGTTCCAAGCCCACAGGAGCAAAACCAGAGAGTAAGAAAGATGACAGGCTGGAAGCCTATCCCACGAAGTTTGCCGTTGCCGAACAACCCGATCGCTTGCGGATCTCGCTGGGAGGCAAGTCGATTGTCGACTTCGTCTTTCGTGACGAGAAGATCTTGCGCCCGTACTTCGCCAACGCGCGGCTGACAGATGGCTTACAGGTCACTCGGAATCATCCGCCGCTTCCTGGAGTGGATGCTGTTGATCACGACACAATGCACCCCGGCATCTGGCTCGGGCTGGGCGACATCAATGGGCAAGACTACTGGCGAAACAAAGCCGCGATCGAGCACGTCCGGTTTGTGGCTGCTCCGCAGATCACCGAGGGTCGCTTGAAGTTTGCGACCGAATGTCGCCTGAAGACCAGTACCGGCGAACCGCTCTGCTTGCTCACGAACCACTTCACTTTGATCGCGCGACCCACAGGTTGGTTGCTGGTGTGGAGTGCCGAGTTTCAAGCCGATCAGCGCGACGTTGTGTTTGGCGACCAGGAAGAGATGGGTTTTGGAGCGCGAGTCGCCACGCCGTTCACCGAGAAAAGCGGCGGCCTTTTGCGGAGTGCGACCGGCAAGCGAACCGCCAAGGACACCTGGGGCCAACCGGCCAAGTGGTGCGACTACTCCGGCACTGGCCTTCGTTCCGGCGGCATCATGCTGATGGCGAGCGACAAGAACTTCCGCGAAAGCTGGTGGCACAACCGCGACTACGGCGTCTTCGTCTCCAACCCCTTCGGCCGCGCCGCGATGAAGCGAGGAGATCGGAGCGAGATCAAACTCGCCAAAGGCGAGTCGCTGCGCATCACCTTCGGCGCGCTGGTGCATGATTATCGCGAAGTCGATGCAGCTGCCGAGCTGCAATCCTTTCGCGCGATCTCAGCACCGTGAAAAAGTGAGAACGTCCTCAGCCGTCACACCACTTGATCGGCAGACCCTGAGCCCTCGAAGGACGTGGCTGTCGTTGCCGACGCTCTTGCTGTTGGTCAGGGCTCGCCACCCAGATGCAGACTATTCTCGGGGCAGCACTGCGAAGATCCGTGTTGGTCCGCCCGAGCCCGCTTCAAGTCGGATTGGAGCAACAATTACATGGAAGCCGCGCGGCGGGAGTTGCTCCAAAGCGGCGACGTTCTCCAGTCCGTACTTCGTCGCTTTGTTGACGATGTGATGCACGGCGAAGTCGCGTGAGAGGCCGCGATCAATGCTCAGCGTATCAATGCCGATGCCGCGCACTTGGCGTTCGGCGACCAGCAGTTGAGCCGCCTCGGGCGAGTTGCCGGGGAAGTGCAGCTTGTCTGTCGCGTCTTGATTCTTGTAACGCGGATAGTTCTCCCAATGCCGAGCCCACCCAGTTTGCAGGAAGACGATCGCTCCCGAGGGAATGCGTCCGTGTTTCTGTTCCGACGCTAGAATGTCTTCGACGGTCAGCAGCGTGTCGGCGTCGTGCTCGGCGCGGCTGGTGATGTCGAGCTTCACGCCGGGGCCAAACAGTTGCTGCGGTTCGATCTGACCGACGGACGGACGATCGGCTTCGAAGTGATTGGGAGCGTCGATATGCGTGCCGAGATGCTCGGGCATCGAAAACGCTTTCGACAGCACGCCATTCTTTTCGAGCGTCGCGATGGTCTTGAGCGCGAACGGCTGATAGTCGCCGCCGGGCCAATACGGATTCTTCTCATTGAGCGGCCAAGTGAGATCCACCAACCGAACCCGTCCCGCCGCGATCTCCGCCAACGTCACCACCCCAGCATCCTGAGCCTCACACCGCGAGCCCACGCTCACCAGCCAGAGCAGTCCTAATAAGAGTCTCCATCTTCGCTGCCTCATCGCTCGCTCCCTACCTGTAAGAATTCCACACGTCCGTCGCGCCCAACTTGGAGTGCTCCGGCTCGATGGAGCCTTCCGACTCAGCGGCACTGCGACACATTAAGAAGTCAGCCACCGTCGCCAATAACGAGCCTATCTGAAATATCTTTCTGCTAACCGAAATCCGGTAGCGAAGCTTTTAGAACATGAAATCGCTGTGACACATACAGGCCAAGCACGGCGATTGATCGGACTCCTTGGCCTGCCTGGCTGACTGCACACGGAGCGACGAAGGCTACGTTGCAAGTCCAGCTTCTTTCGCGGCACGACTCGGCGCCGAACATAAACTGTGGCTCCCGCGTCTCAAACGAGCTGCTAAATGTCGCTCTCTCACAACGCAAGCCAATCAAGTTTCGGCAGTCGTTCAGAGCAAGAAGCTCAGGGGGCTTTGGCTTGCAGCACATGTTGGAAGAACTGATACAGTTGCTCGTTCGACTCTTCGGTCGGCGAGTGCATGGGGCGATTAGTCATCGCCACTCGGTTCTCAGCACCCAGCAGCTTGTTGACTGCGACTGCATGATTCAGAGCCTTCCAGCGAGCCGACATGTCCTCGGCCCCGCCTGATACGAGAAATGGTCGAGAAGCCATCAGCGCATGCAGCTCGTGCAAGTTGCGGCCATCGGCGATCAGTCGCTTGTAAGGTCCGGTGCGAGGATTCGCATCATTCGGAATGCCCGCCCTCCGTTGTTCCTTCAAACTGGGATCAAAGCCCAGATACCACGGCTCCCAGTAGTTGACGTTGCTGCGTTGCTCGTCGAACACCACGCCGCCATCGGACCATGCGCCGCACGCGAAGCCATCGTCCAGACATGACGCGAACATTGCCCACTTGCCGCCATACGAGTGCCCCGTCACTCCGATGCGTTTCGCATCGACGAACGGCAGCTTCGATAACGCGACGCGACAGTTCGCCGCCTCGTAAGCATGAAAGGACAACGGCTGAATGCGGCAAGTCTCTTTGGTTGGGTAATAAGTATTCGGATCTCCGCCGAGCGACAGCGTGACAAACCCACGTCGAGCCAGTTGCCACGCGAAGTCACGCAGCGTCGACTTGCTTTGTCCGACGCCCGTCTTGGCTTCGTAGTAGACGACCACGACCGCCGGAAACGGGCCCGTCCCATCGGGCTTCAGCAAGTACGCATCCTCCACGAGCCGACCAACTGCGGTCTCAATCCGAATGTGGTGCTGAGTGACATTCTCGCGCCGCTCTTGCTCCAGATATTCGACCTGGGGTTGTTCGAGCAGCGGCGGCCAAGCCCCCAACGCCGAGTGCCAGTAATTGCGAATCTCCGCGCGTCGCCGTTGCCAGTCCTCAGCCGTGCGAACATCCGAGCCATCATCAAACTTCAGCGGAGACCGATACCCACCGAGGTCACTTGCAAACTCCGCCGGAGCCTTGAAGAACTGAGCCAACTCCACCGGAGGCTCCGCCGCAATCACTGCCTCCGCCACGAGATGAAAAGCAACCAGCCACAAGCCGAGACAGCGCATGTGCAAACTCCGTAGTAAGGCGGAAATGAGTCGTTTTGTTTTGTCTTATTTTGGGACCGCGGCAGCCTGCTGCCGCTTTCCGTCCCACAGCCCGTTTTGGGACGTATCAGCCAACGAGTTTGGGGAGCTAAAACAGACCGATCACTCTACCCATTCCAACATTGTCAGCGAGCCAGTGTCGAGGTTCCAAAGGTGGTCTTCTTACTTGCCGACGTCACCACTGGCGGTGACCAGGAAGCCTTACGGATGAAAGCGGGCTGAGTAAAGAAAGCCCTTCAACGACGAAGATAGTTGGTGTTTCAGCTCGTAAGTGCGGCTGTCGAATAACAACAAGCGGGCCGGGTCGGAGTAATCATTACTACCACTGGCCACGAGCCTGTTACCGTCTGTCGAGAACGCCGCATTTGTTGCTTACTTCGGTTGATTGCTATGACGCGGGCACTCACTGCGATCGACTGAACTTGAATGCTTATTTGGTGAAACCGATCAAGCAATCCGAACTGATGGATGCCGTCATACAAACGATGTCGCACGCTCGTTTGCGCAAGTCGATGTCGCTTCGGCGGCAATGCATACACAAGAGCCGGAGTTGCCTGCACTGACCATCCTCGTCGCCGAAGACAACAATTTCGTGAATCAGCAGTTGATTCTGAATCTACTAACGAAGCGCGGGCATCAGGTTGTGTTTGCGAATAACGGTCGCGAAGCCGTCGAGCACGTTCATGAAAAGCTCTTTGACATCGTGCTGATGGACGTGCAGATGCCCGAGATGAATGGTTTCGAAGCAACTGCAGCGATTCGCGTGGCTGAGCAGCCGGGTCAGCACTTGCCGATCATCGCTCTGACAGCGCACGCGATGGAGGGCGATCGTCAACGCTGCTTACAAGCCGGAATGGACAGCTATGTCTGCAAGCCGATCAAGGTCGCGGAGTTGTTGGGGACGATGGCGCAAATGCTTCAAAAGCCGACGACAAGCGTCGCGGTTCCGATCGAGACTAGCGAAGTAGAGATCTTGGATCGCGAAGGGGTCTTGTCACGCGTTGATCGTGACCCGAACACTCTGCAACTTCTGACTGAGATCTTCCGCGAGGACTCGCGCCGAAGCCTTGATGATCTCGCCGCCGCAGTGCGGTGCCGCGACGTGCATGCCACGCATCGCCTCGCTCATTCATTGAAGGGAGCCTCGGCCAATTTGGGCGGCACTGCGGCGTCTGCCTTTGCGAAAGAGCTTAAAGTGCAGGCTAAAGAAGGCTTGTTGGAACGCACTCCTGAGACGCTTAAACGATTGGAAGAGTCGATCGAGCAACTGCTAAATGAACTCAGCGTCTTGCATCATGAAGTCGTCTAAGCATCAAGTGAGACTTAGCTAGCGTCACTCACGACCTGGTATTCCCATGAGAGGCGAACTGTGTTTCCTCGATCATCGATCTTCCGGCAGATCAACTTCAGGCAACAATACGTCTTTAACCGACAATCTCGCCGAGTATGTGCGAGCGTGTTTCACTGGGTTATGGATTAAGAGTCAAGAGCACGAAGACGCGCTGCGGGAGATCGCGGCGGTGTGTGCTCCGGAGAAATGGTCGCTGGCGACTTGAGATGTTGATCCTGGCTTCCGAGTGGGTGGGCAGACTTCTGGGCCAGAGAGCAATTCCGATCCGCTGGCTGCGATTTGTGCGTTGGGGACGCTCGCCAATGAAGACGGAGCGGCGTTGCTGGAGCTGCCGAACTTTCATCGCTTGGTACAGTCGTCAGAGATCGTGCAGGCACTCGCTCATCAGATCGTCGCGGGCAAGTAGAACCGCACCTTCATCGTGGTGCTGTCGCCCGCCGTGCAGGTGCCGGTCGATCTCGAGAAGTTGTTTGTGGTGCTGGCACATGAATTACCCACGCGCGAACAACTGGAAGTCATCGCACGCGGCATCGCGACCGAAGATGGCGAAGTTACCAAACGGGACAGCGTTGCAGACTGTTTTCGATACTGCCGCCGAGCTGACGCGGTACGAAGCAGAGGGGGCGTTTCGTTTGTCGCTGGTGCGACAAGGCACCATCGTCCGGAGCCTCTGTGGGAACTCAAGGCACAGAGGCTGACGAAGTCGGGACTGCTGCAACTACATCGCGGCGGTCATAGTTTTGACAACCTCGGCGGACTGAAAGCCTTGAAGGCGTTTTGCAAACGGTGGCTGTTACACACGGGGCGACTGACATCTCTGAAACGGCTGCGCGGGGTATTGCTCCTGGGAGTACCGGGCGTGGGGAAGTCCGCCTTCGCGAAAGCCTTGGGAACAGAGACCGGGCGTCCGACGTTGGTCTTGGATGTCGGTGCTTTGTTTGGTTCGCTAGTCGGTCAGACTGAGCAAAATGTGTGGAAGGCATTGCGTATTGCCAAGGCGATGGCTCGGTGCGTGCTCTTCATCGACGAGATCAAGAAGGGACTAATCGGTGTCGGCGGCGCATCGGATTCGGGCGTGTCGTCGCGGCTGTTTGGGACGTTCCTAACTTGGCTCAACGACCATCAGAGCGAGGTCCATGTCGTCGCAACGTGCTACGACATCAGCCGTTTGCCGCCGGAGTTCTCGCGAGCCGAACGCTTTGAAGGCATCTTCTTTCTGGACCTGCCTAGCCCCGAAGAGAAGGCCGCGATCTGGAGTCTGTATCGCGACCAATACGAACTCGATGCCGAGCAAGCGGTGCCCGTTGACGAACATTGGACCGGAGCCGAGATCCGTGCGTGTTGTCGTCTGGCAGCTTTGTTGGACGTGCCGTTGAAGGATGCTGTCCCGCAGATCGTGCCAATAGCAGTGACGGCCGCAGAGTCAGTGGAGCGTTTGCGGACTTGCGTTTCGGGACGCTGCCTCTCTGCCGAAGTGCCCAGGCTTTACGGCCGCGCTGCGCCGGCTGGAGAAACTCCTCGCCGTTGAGCGTCTGCATTCAGACGCCAACGCAATTCGCTCAGTGAACACCGACAGGAGTACGTCCTATGGACTCGTTCTTCGCCATCGCTTTGAAGTTGGGGGCGGCGTATGTCGCCTTCGGGCAAGGCAAGCACATCGGCACCCGCGCGGGCTTCGGCGCCGGGCGACGGAACCCGTTCCGTCGCCGATCGTGTCGACGTCATCGCTGAGTGCAAACTTCGAACTCAGCTCTCTTTTGACATCTTTATTACATCCACTCAGGAGTCATCACATGCCATTAACCGTCGTGGAAAAAGAAAACTGGCGAGACCGCATCGCCCAACGTATCGACAAGAAAATCAGTGGTATCACGAGCCGACTCCGCAGCTCTTTCAGCGCATTCGTGCTCAGGCTCGTGATAAGGCTGTCGCGGCTTTGGGACTCACGGAGCTACTCGCCGAGCAGCATCAGATCGAACAGCAGAAGAAGGACCTCGAAGACCGCGAACTCGAAGTCTGTCGTCAGTCGCTGGCTCTGCTACGTGGTGTCGACCCACACAAAGTTGATAACTACAGCCGCTATCAAAGCGACGCGGAGGTCGGCAAAGCCATCAACTTGCGGCAGCTCCAGACGGAAGAGTAACTGCTGGCCGAACACGAACTGGGGCAGGAAGTGATCAAGCTACGGCTCGAAAAAGAAAACCTGCTCGACACCGTCTTCCTCGCGACCTCCCCCATCCAGATCCGCACGCTGTGGCGACAAGTCTCCGACTTCCTCGGCGACGAATTGTCCCAACTGCAGAAGTCAGCAATGGAGATCAATCCCGTCTCAGTGTGAGCGTAAACCATCAAAACAAATGAGCCGGACTACAAACGCAACTCGGCTCGCCTGTTCTTCTTTAGCTATTTGACAATCCAGACCGGCACTCAAATAGGGCTCGGTATGGCAGCCAGTTGAAAAGGTGGTGATTCTTGAAAACCGGGGCTGAGTAACGTGTTGGCGGCTCGAGTTATTTGAAATCACGTATCGAGCGGCAATCTATGAGAATCGACTGCAGGCTGAAGGGGAACGCTGATCGGAGGGGCTCACATTGCCGATGAAAGCTCGGGACGAGCGAGAACGCTCGGGGTTTTGAGGCTCCGATCAGCGCTTTGAGTATCAATCCCAAATTGTATGACAGTATTATCCTCAGGTGACGCTTTTGGATTTTATCGAGGCCTCGTAGCCAAGTTCGGCAACCTCCACAGGTTTCGCAGGTATGGGCAAAGGTCCGTTCCACGATTTCTCCGCGTAGACGCCGCCGCCGCTTGCCTCGATCGCTCGTGACGCGACGGTGATTCGCTTGATCGGCCTGTTCGTGCTCGGCAGGCTTATCAACCTACGTGCGACCGCTGGGAGAAATGGGTTCTGAGATGTAGGCCCGCAGCCCCTCACCGATCTGACTGATGATCGGCAGAGTCTCGTTCTTCAGATAGCCCTTGTCAGCCACCACTTCGCGGCAACGCAATTCGTCATCAACCTCAGCGACGTTTCAATCGCGGCTTGCAAGGTCTCTGGGAGCGTGCCGGAGTCTGTTTGATCGGTACCATAGATCTCTGCGGCGATGATGACGGCCGTCTCCAAATCGACAGCATTTTCGGCCTTATACGCCAAGTGCGTGGAACCGTCTTGCATTTTCGTGATCCGCGCATCGGGGTCCGAGGGAGACTTCCAATCGGCGTTGGAAGCCGTCTTCTTACCCTGCTTGGCCCGTTGCTTGTCGAACCGAATAGCATCCGCTTTCGAGGCGATCTTGATACCTTCTTGAGCCGCCAAAACCTTCAGATGAGCGAGCCAATTATCGCTACTGTCCTTCCTCACGATCGACTTCATGGCGGCATTGGCTTCCAACGAAGTGGAGTCCACCCCAACGATTTCCCCTGGAGCAGACGTGTTCATGGACCACTCGCAGCACGAACGAAAATGTCTCGCGATACACCTCTTCAGGAAGTCGCGCCGTGATGCGGGTGAGACTGGAGTAATCTGGCGTAGTCTCGTGAATTGACAGACCTAAAAACGACTTCAGAGACGCACTGTCGGCACACCGCCACGCGATTCCCCGCTGGGAATCAATCGCTTCGAAATACCCCACCATCAGCATGCGAAAATACTGTCCGGGCAAAATCGAAGTGCGACCATTTCCGGAGTAATATGTTCGACATAGCTCTTCGAGCCAATCATCGAACCCGGCTTGCGAGAGCAGTTGATTCAGTCGCTCATAAAACACATGCCGAGTCGTCGCAGCGACATCTTGAGTGGCAATCCACAGTGCTTGCTGCCGCTCCCGCTTCCAGTGCCCCATCGCTATCAGCCAGCATCCTGCCATTCCTCGAAACCCCAGTCACCACGCCTCAGAACCATAGCGCGACCACCTGGCGAGCAAACCCAACACTCAATCTTTTTCAACAGGCTTTTAGGTCGGTTCTGATGCTTTCGGCGTGTCAAACTTTACTGAGCTCGACGGCTGGAACGGGGAAGAGGATTGATAAACCCTACCGGTTAAGTAATCGCTTCCTGATGAGTGTGATGCTCCGTCCGTACTTGTGGTGCCAATCGTCGATAATGACCTGCCTTATTCGTGAGTGTCATTAACGGAAGCAGAGTTCGGACAACCGCTGCTCGCCCGAAATTGTTTACGGCGGAATCAATTGCCACAGGGGTCATCTCCAGCACGAGCGAAGCGACAATTTCTGCGGCTTTGCGCCGATCGCGGCCCCGTTTGCATCCCATGAAACTCGGTAACGGAGTTTTAACCCGGGTGCGAAAAGTCTGACACGAATCCGAAGAAATGGTGTGGCCTGATAGAGAACTCGAAGAGAGAAGTCATCCAGCAACGCCCTCCTGATTGCAAATCTGTCTTGAGAAGGAGCTTGATTGTGAGAATTCGCCCCTGGCTACAACCGCTAATTCAGAAGACGTCTTTGACTACTCGACGATCCTCTCGCAAGCGGTACACCAAGCAGGTGCGTTCGGCTGAACTTGTCGAATCGCGAACAATGCTGAGTGCGCAGGTCCTGTTCGCGAATGGCGGCCTCGTTGTGCTCGCTAATGGAATAGAAAACATCACGGTCCGGGAGAATCCACAAACTGCCGGGCAAGCAGAAGTGCTGATCGATGGCACGCCCAGTCCTGGTAATTTTCTGGCAACTCAAATCACATCTATTGATATCCAACTCGACGGAAATGGCAACACAGTCGATGTCAGTTCGTTAACTAAGACTGTCTTCAACAATCTGGCATCGATCTCGATCACAACCGGCAATGGTGACGACATTATCAACGGCAGCGTTGACTTCGCTGAGCATATAGAAAGTGGTGATGGAGACGACGTCATTACCTCGTTGGGCGGGAACGACTCAATTTTTGCCAGCAATGGAAATGACACGATTCAAGCCGGCGATGGCAATGACTTTGTAGATGCGGGTAATGGGCAGGACTCAGTGAACGCGGGCCTGGGTGCCGACTCGGTCATCGGTGGTGATGGACTTGATACTCTGCAGGGTGGAGATGGAGATGACACTCTCGCTGCAGGGCAAGGGAACGATCAAGTAGCTGGTGAGAATGGAAATGACTCGATCTCGGGTGAGGCGGGCACTGATACGCTCGATGGAGGAGCTGGAAATGACTCTGTCTTTGGCGGTGCGGGCAACGACTTGATCAGCGCCGGTGACGGAAATGACTACGTGCTTGGTAATTCGGGCAACGACTCGATAACTGGTGGCAATGGCAACGACTCGATCTACGGTCAGAACGGAGTCGATGAACTAAACGGTGGAGCTGGCGACGACAATATCATCGGCGGACTCGATTCAGACTTGGTCGTCGGTGATCAGGGCAACGATACGGTCTTCGGTGGTGGTGGTGCCGACAACATTTACGGCGATACCGAAGATGTCTCGTTACCGATTTCTGGTGCTGACGTACTGCGCGGGCAGGGTGGAAATGATACCATTAACGGTGGCAGCGGATCGGACCTGCTAGATGGTGGCGCAGGCAACGATGTCGTGCAGACCAATGACGGAGCCGCCAACTCGGTGCCGCAGATTTCGATTCGCGACGTTATATCTGCGAATGAAACAGATGCGGCTGCTTTCAACTTCGATCGTTACGACGTCGTGAGTTATGGCTCGGGATCTAATGGCTTTGGTCGCTCGATTGAAATGGGCGACATGGATGGCGATGGTGATTTGGATCTCGTTTCGCTGTTCGACAACTTCGTGTCGGTTCAGTTGAATCAGGGCAACGGCATCTTCAGTACCGGTGTCGCGTACTCGGCTCCCTCCGGTTTGCCGGAAGAACTTATCCTCGCGGACGTAGACAGCGATGGCGACCTGGATGTCACAACCGCGATCCGTCTATCGCCAAGTAATCAATTCCCTTTGGGGCATGTTCTCTTTAACGATGGAAGTAGTGTGCTCAGTGCTCCAACGTTGGTTGGAAGTCAGGCTTTCGGCGCGATGGGACATGCTGTGGGAGACGTTGATGGAGACGGAGACGTCGATCTCGTATTCGTCACGGCGCTGCAGAATGAGGTTCAGGTTTTCGCGAATGACGGTGTGGGAAACTTCACACAATTAAGTGTCTACGCGCTGGGTTTTCGTGTTTCAGCTGAAGACATTGACCTTGCAGATATCGATGGCGATGGCGACCTAGATGCTGCGGTGGTTGATGGAGCGCAGAGCCAGTTGGTTTTCCTAAGAAATATTGGTAACGGCACTTTCCAGCCTGCGGGTTCGGTCACGACGACGGCCAATAGCTTTAACGTGGTTCATATCGAACAAGGTGACTGGGACAACGACGGGGATATCGACTTTGCTACAGCGAATACATTCGGCGGAATCAGCATCATCACGAACAACGGGACGGGCACATTCGCGTTAGCTCAGACTCTCGCCACTTCGGGACTCATCTTTGATGATGCGCTTGCCGCGGGGGACTTAGATAGCGACGGAGACCTTGACTTAATTGCCAGTGTCAACTCTCAAAATGGATTGCAAGCCTTCGTAAATACAAATGGTGTCTTTGGAAATCCGACCTCGTTTAATCCTGTTGGTGCCGGCTTCTTATCCATCTTGAATGATTTGGATGTAGGTGATTTCGACGGAGATGGAGTTCTAGATTTGGTAGGTGCTGGTATTGGCGGAAATAGCTATACGTTTCGAAATAATATCATTCCGCCTCCGACGATGGTCTTTGACGTGACGTTGTCAATCGCGCCGACGTCGACAGTAACAGTTAATTATTCAACAACTGACGGTACCGCTCGGACGGGAGTTGACTACTCTGGACTCTCTGGCACATTGACATTTCTGCCGGGTCAGACCAGTCAGACAATTCGAGTGCCGGTGCTTGGAGACAATCTCGCGGAGCCTAACGAGACTTTCTTCGTTAACCTTTCAAACGCCGTTGGCGGAGTGATCGTCGATTCTCAAGCTCAAGGTCTCATCACTGACGACGATGGTGGTGTTTCTGGGCCACGGCTTTCAATTACCGATGTTTCCGCGGCTGAAAGTAACAGCACAACAACCTTCAACTTCACAGTTTCATTGTCTGCCGCTTCTCTGACGCCAGTGACGGTCGGATATGAAACGGGTAACGGAACTGCGTTCGGCGGCTTCGATTATATCGCAGCCTCGGGAGTAGTTACTTTTGCCCCCGGACAAGTATCTCAAACGATCAGCGTCACTGTCTCAGGTGATGTGATTAGTGAAGGTGCTGAAACGTTCTTTGTAAATCTGCGAGACCCCGTCGGTGCTACTCTTGCCGATAGTCAAGCCGTGGGGCTCATTACAGACGACGATACGCTCGTGCTTAGCGCGGATGACACGCTGCTCGGTGGCATCGGTAACGACACGCTGACGTCATCCACCGGAAACGACGTGTTAGTCGGAGGCGCTGGCGACGATGTGGTCAGTGGTGCTGAAGCAAATGACACACTACTCGGAGGAGCAGGCAATGACTCACTCTTCGGGAATGACGGTGATGACGTCCTGAATGGTCAGGCCGGAAACGATTCGCTTCATGGAGGAGCGGGCGTTGATAGCGTGATTTGGCGAGGTGCTGGTCAAGGTAATGACTCGCTCAACGGAGGGGATGGTTCTGACGCTGCCATCTTCGAGGGTAGCACTTCGACCAATACGTTGATGATCGGCCAAAACTCGAATGGCGACTTGACCATCATTGATGGAACTGCTGTTGCTACGATTACGGACCTCGTTCCCGAGTTGGTCATCAATGGCAATGGTGGTAACGACAGCATTCAAATCGGAGATATCAGCGGCAGTCGTCTTTCGACCGTGATTATCAATGGCGGCGATGGTGACGATGTTATTAATGCTAGTAAGGCGAAACTCTCGCAAACTAATCTGTTGCTTAATGGTGATGCTGGCGTCGATGTGATCTTGGGCAGTAATTTCAAAGAACAGATAAATGGCGGCGACGATAACGATCACATTTCTGCCAATGGGGGCGACGACATCATCAACGGCGGAGCCGGCGTCGACACGATCAGCGGTGGCGACGGGGCAGATGTGATCAACGGAAGCGACGGAAATGACATCATCTCGGGCGACGCAGGTAACGACAGGATCGACGGCGGGCTAGATAACGATGTCGTTGATGGCGGTGACGGCGATGATAGTATCGACGGTGGCGAAGGCGACGATGTGTTGATTGGGTCTCAGGGAAGCGACTCGATTAATGGGAATCTCGGTAGCGATTCATTGGCTGGTGGAGCGGGAGATGACAGTCTCGACGGCGGTCGTGGTAACGACACGATCAACGGCAACTCTGGCAATGACCTGATTGATGGTAATCACGGCGACGATTCAATCTTGGCCGGGGCGGGGCTTGATACTGTTCGAGGTGGTGACGGCAACGACACGATCAGTGGAGGTACCGAGGATGACCTAGTCAGCGGCGGCGATGGAAATGATTACATTGACGCTGGAACCGGTGCTGATGTCTTAATTGGCGGCGATGGCGATGACAGTCTTCTCGGAGGTGATGGCAGTGACACCTTACTTGGCGAGCAGGGTAACGATGTGTTGAACGGTGGTGGTAAGTCTGATGTCGGAGCGGGTGGAGAAGGTCGTACCATAACGATCAGCGTCGAACTTATTGATGAGCAGTTCGTTCTACCCGATACATTGCTGCAAGGCTTGTTGAGGACGTGATCGCTCTGTGCGTATGATCGCCCACTCCCAATGGAGTGGGTTGGAGTCGTGAGCTGTTAGCGGATTGTGCTCGTAGTAGGCTTGGGGGAGTTGCTTATCGCCTCGGGCTTCGGATGTCGTGTGCGCTGATCATGGAAGAATAGTTTCAGTTACCGACGTGTGAGAATTGCCGATGCGACGAGCCGCGGTAATCAATTACCTCCACAGATTGCGATGGCCACAATGTCAATGAGTAAGTACTTGCGATTGACCGCGTATGGTCAAAAAACTCCGCCAAAGTAAAAGGCAGTAGTTTATGGCTACTTCTCACCGCCAGATTGACGCATCTGTGTGCTTGATTTCGCAATCCAGCACAGGGGAAGCTATCCTGAGGTGCCAACCATGTCTGTTCTTCTCCAGCCTTGGCAGATTCTGCTGGCCTATCTCTGCGGGCTTGTGAATGAACGCCAGCAGCAGGTCATCGAATTCCAGAACGCTCAGATTCATGTTTTGATGAAGCAGCTCGGCAAGAAGCGACTGCTCCTGAGTGACGACCAGCGTCGTAAGCTCGCCGTGAAAGCTCAGGCCATTGGCCGCAAGGCGCTGCTGCAACTCACAACGATCTTCACACCTGACACGATTCTGCGATGGCATCGGGAACTCGTCGCGCAGAAGTTCGTCTCCAGCGACAAACGCCAGCCCAGTCGACCACGCCCCCGTCAGGAAATCGTCGATGCCATTGTTCGCTTCGCCAGAGAGAATCCAACTTGGGGCTACGATCGCATCCAAGGATGCCTTGGCGAATATTGGTTACGACATTGCCGACTCGACTGTCGCCAACGTTCTCAAAGCACATGGCATTGAACCGGTACCTGACCGGCAGCGAACGCCAGCTTGGTCGACGTTTTTGAAGGCCCACTGGGATTCCATCTTTGCCACAGATTTCACGACGGTCAAAGTGTGGACTCAAGTCGAGAAGATCACCCGCTGGTCTCAGCAACTGGCAAACGGCAAGGTGACGCTGCTCTTCGACTGCGAACCGACTGGTGACGACGGAGCCAAAGAAGCGTTGTGGCAACTCATGCAACGCGGCCTCAACGTGCGTCTCGGCTGGAGTCATGACATGCACGGCGGAGCCTTCAAGGGCCGACAACCTGAGTCGGTTTCCATTTCTGAATTGTCCCATATGATAGGCATGAATCGAGCAATAGCCGTTCTCTAAATCGCCGAACTTCTTGGCACAGAACTCGCGGAGTGACTAGTGCCGCGATGATTGGTTGACCTTCGAAATTTCCGACCCAAGTCCAATTCTACTTGGGATCGGGTTCAGATAATTGATCTCCATGCTGCTCAAATACTTTCGGATCAGGTTAGTCGGAGATTGCGTGTCGATGGTCGCGAGCATGTGGAAATAAACTTTACAGGGGTGGCAAATTCCTTGAGGGCGACATGCGCAGGCCGCTGTTGGGGTTTGGTGAACCTCCTGCGGTAAAATATGACCGCAGTTTCGCGGTCGAATATCTGTTCGGCGAAGGGATCACACGCGGCAATGAAGATGTACATCCTGGTCCGGGAATCGATCCCCATAGGTTTCGGCATCCTCGCCGCTGCCCATGCGTCGCTGAGTTGCTATTTGAAGTTTCGTGACGCACCAGAAGTAGCGGAGTGGCTGTCCGGACCGTTCTACAAGGTCGTGTGTCGAGTATCCGAAACCGAGTTCGAGGCGGCGAAGGCGTTTGACGATCACGTTGTTCTAACTGAATCCGCCTTGGGCGGTGCTGAGGTGGCAATTGCCTTCCGGCCTCGCGCGGAGTGGCCAAAGGCATTCAAGTTTTTCCGGCTCTACAAGTAGCCGTGGCCGAACCATCGCATGCACGGGAGCGGCGATGGCCAGTTGGTTTTGCAATTCAATGTCAACTCCCGCCGCCCCGTGATGCGGGGCGTTCGCCAACCAATCGCCGTTTGCATTATGGAACCGCCAATTGAAATAGAAGACGACTTCTACTCTGAGCACGAAGTCCTCTTCGATTCGCTGCTGACGTCCATCGAGTGGGACAACCGAATGTCAGCACGACGCACTGCATCTTTCGGGCGACCTTACAACTACTCACAGATAAATTATCCTGAAACGCCAATTCCATTCGAATTGCAGGCACTTCTGGTAATGCTGGAGAAACGACTCAGCATCCAATTCAACAACTGCTTGCTGAACTTCTACGAAACGGGTGCCAACACGATGGGTTTCCATTCTGATGAGACCAATGGGCTTGTTTCCGGAACTGGTGTTGCTATCGTTTCCTTGGGCAGCATTCGTGACATCACTTACCGATCCAAAAGTCAGCCCGAAATCCAACGATCCTTCCCACTCAAACCCGGATCACTGCTTTACATGGATGATGTCGTGCAAGAGAATTGGATGCATGCAATCAAACGCCAAAAGGACGCTGGGCCACGAATCAGCTTAACGTGGCGAGCATTCCGTTAAAATGGCGAACAAAGCCATGCACGCCGAGCACGCGATCTGCCGGTTTTGACATGGTGGCTTTACTCGCGCGTGCCGGGTGATGGCAGACGTTCGGTGAATTTACGTCATTGGAATCCTGCATTATGTCAACCTTGCTCCCTCTGCCTGACGTTCAAGTAACAAACTCATGTGTTGTTGTTTGCGATCTTCGCCAGTTCGGCGGTCCGGATTCTCCTTGTTGGGAATCCATCAAAGGGACGCAAGATGAAGTTGGCCGTCGGCTTGCTTTTCTAATCGATAGTATGGGAATTAATAGAATTGACGACTTTGGAGGGGTGTGTAAAACGTTTCTTTGCGATGGGGAGGAGTACAAGCAATCTCCGCCCAAAATTACGGGCGACGCGGGCGTTTTCTCGTTTACACCGAAGAACAAGCTGCTTGCCGAATCGCAGCAGATGGCTCGAGTATCGCAACTATCGGGCTATAAATTACTGATATTGACCCTTCAGAAACATGATAAATTCGGTAAAGTGTGGGTTCTTTGTGGCCTGCTACGGCATGTCACTGGACCGTTTTTAACCTACTTCGAAGACACAAACACGGTCGTTGACGAGATCAAAGGAGCTCCAGAGTCTTCGAAGGTGATTGCAGTGCACGTGCAGTCACCCGGGTTCGAGGACCATGTCTCGAACCTCGCTGATCGGGTAGTTACGCAGGCGCAATATCAAAAAGAAGTCCTTCAGTAGATATTGCTCGCGTCTTGCACCGAACAAAGCGTTGGACGCGGAGCCGCCGATCGCGTCGTTCCTAAAGTCAACATTGATTGGCGGCGGCCCGGTCAACGCCGCCGTTCGGCAAACACAATAAAATGAGCATCGCGTTTGATATTTTAGGCGCACCTGGGCGAGACAATGCGTTGCTTGTGCGCGTCGATTCAGGGCAATCGATCAGTCGACTGTTGTTCGATTGTGGGGACGGTTGCCTTAACGCAGTTTCTTATGCAGAAATACTTGCAATCGACCATCTTTTTCTTTCTCACCTGCATATGGATCATGTTGGTGGATTCGACTATTTTTTTCGCTGTGTCTTCAATCGCGAAAACAAATCGAACCACATTTGGGGGCCGAGCGGAACATCAGAAATACTCCACCATCGATTCCGGGGATTTCTTTGGAATCTTCATTCGGAGATGTCAGGCACGTGGTTAGTCCACGACGTCTGTCGAACTGGTGTCTCGACATCACGATTCGAGCTCTGCGAAGCGTTTGCCACCAAACACGACGAAGGGAAATCCGAAATAGACTCGCAACTCGTCGATCTGGGGGCATGCACCGTCGAAGCCCAAGTGATGAATCATGGAACTCCATCACTGGCCTACGTCGTACGTGAGAAGGCAAGGTCGAATGTCGATATTGGCCGACTTGCGGCATTGGGTCTGCGCCCTGGACCATGGCTGAAACAACTTAAAGACAACGCTGACAGGTCTGATACACTTGTCATCAATGGCGTGCCACACTCAATGGCAACATTGCGTGAATCACTCGTGACTGAAACGCCTGGTGATTCTATTGCCTACCTTACTGACTTCATTCTTGACGAGGCGGCCGTTGCCCATCTTTCCAAGACGTTGCAAGGTTGCGGCACGGTGATATGCGAAGCGCAGTATAGGAATGCTGATCAGGAACTGGCCTTGCGAAACTTCCACATGACTACAGGTCCGGTTGCGGAGCTGGCTAGACAGTCGGCCATCAATCGACTTGTGCTGTTCCACCTTTCGGATCGATATAATTCAACGGAATGGAACGAGATGCTCGCGGAAGCGCGTGCAATATTTCCAAACACATCCTTTCCGGAAACGTGGCGCATCGCATAGAATGCCGAACAATCGCCTGCAACGGAGCCGGCGGTCGGGTCGATTTTGGAATCAACGCATCTCGCGCCGGCCCGCTGATGCGTGTCGTTCGCCCTCAAGTATATGAATCTCACAACGGAATCATTCAGATCGCAGCAGAATCATTGGCCGCGCACCGGCCGCGTGATTCTGGCGCAGTCTGATTCGGAATCGATCGTGGTGTATCAAGCATACCGACCGTCAATTGGCCACTATGCTGCTCAGCACGGTCACTTCGGTGGTGGCTTTAGCATGTCACGGATGACTTGGATCAAGCCAAACTTTCTTTGGATGATGTATCGCTCTGGCTGGGGAACGAAGGAAGGTCAAGAAGTGACATTGGCAATTCGACTTTCTCGCAGCGCCTTCAATGAAATCCTCTGCGGGGCAGTTCATTCCAGTTTCGAGCCGCATGTGTATGCAACATATGACGAATGGAAGCGGTCGGTGGCGAATTCCAATGTGCGATTGCAATGGGATCCGGATCACGGGCCAACCGGCACCCCGCTTGATCGTCGGGCGATTCAACTCGGGCTCCGTGGGCCGATAGTTGAAAAGTACGCTCGCGAATGGATACTCAGCATCGAAGACATTTCCGATTACGTTGAAAGCCAACGCCAAATCCTGGCAACCGGCAAGCTCGATCAACTTATTACACCAGTGGAGACCGTATTCGTGGTTCCCGATTCAGCGGTCGCTAATCGGCTTGGCTTGGATCACGGTCGGCCATAAATCGAGGGCGAACAAGGCGGTCAACCGGAGCGGCGGGCGGCGTGTTTTCTGTATTTCAAGGTTTCTGGCCGCCGCCCGGTTACCTTGGTCGTTACGAATTTGCCACCAGCCCTCGTTCCCCTCGAATCCCTCACGCGTCACACGCCTACCCATCCTGTCCGCATCGAATCCATTGATGATGAGGCAACCAGGGTCATTCGAGAAGTCGAAGAACACTCGGGTCCGGTTAATGAACTTCGATGGCTTCAAAGTGGTCGATGGCTGGCAACGGCTTCCGACGATCACACAGTCAGATTGCTCGACTGGCGGAATGAAGAGGATGATCCTGAAGCACAACGAACTTTGATCGCCCACGAAGAAGCGGTCTGAACATTGTCATCCAGCGATGATGGCCGCTGGCTGGTAGCCGGTGCATTGGATGGACTGGTACAGATTTGGGATCTCCATTCTGCCGCAGTCGAAACACATGAAGCAGTTCTGAGAGATCATGCTCGGGGGATTCGATCAATCTCATCCGATAATGATCGCTGGATAGCGACAGTCAGCAGCGATCCCGCACGATCCGCATTGCTCTGGGATCTGCATTCAACCGGTAGCAATGATGCGCCACGCCCAGTCGCACAGCAGCTCACTGAAGATTCGGGACGGACGACCTGCCTGGACTGGCATCCTTCGAAGAATGAATTCATTGCCGGAAACCAGGAAGGCGTCGTGACCATCTTTCGAGTGGGTTCACCGAATACGGCGCAGTCGACATTCAATCTGGGATCGCGAGTGATTCATGTTTCATTCAATCGAAACGGTCGATGGCTATCTGCGGTGCCAGAGCGAGGAGTTTTGCGACTGCAGACAGCAGAGTTCGATTCCGGGCAAGTACTGCCAGACAACCAAAAGAATGCGGATGCCAGTACCGTAACACTTCCACCCGAATCAAAAGCGTTGACGTGCTGCCTGCATCCCGTATGGTCAAAAAACTCCGCCGAACTCAAAACGCTTTGGTTTACGGCCTTTTCTCCACGCCAGATTGTTGCCCTGTGTCGCTGGGTTTTGCGTGCCAGAACAGAGGACTCGCGTCCGTTGGTGCCCAACATGTCTGTTTTTCTCCAGCCTTGGCAGATTCTGCTGGCCTTTCTCTGCGGCCTTGTGAATGAACGCCAGCAGCAGGTCATCGAATTCCAAAACGCTCAGATTCAAGTTCTGATGAAGCCCGCTGGATATCACGGGGTGACCCGGTAAGTTCTTCCCCAGAGAGTTCCACGGCTGGCCTCGTCCCCACACCCGTGGGGGTGACCCGTCTGCATGGGCGGAGATGTCGACCACAGGCATCTCGCCCCCACATGCGTGGGGAGCCCCGAGTTCCCTCGCGAGCTGGACTATCTAAGTGCCGTGCCTCGTCCCTGCATCGGTGGCAGTGTCTTTCGCGTCCAGTGAAGAACTCTGAGGAGTGGCTATGAGCCGAGCGGGAATACGGACTCCGGGCTGCTTGTATTCAAGCCGTGGTCGCTGTTTTTTCGGGATGTTGGTGGATGCAGAATGGTTGTTATCAACCGCGCTTGGAAACTCCGCCGAGGAGTTCTGCGGTTCCGGCGGCGAAGATTTGGGCAATCTCTTCGGAGGCTAAGAGGCGATTCCAGATAGCGACGTGGGCGATCCCACCGCAGAAGGCCGTTTTCTCTAACGAACCGCCCAGTGTAATGACTCCCGGCCCGTGCTGTGGTTGGATATTCCAATGTGGCGGATTGTTGTATTTGTCGCCGGAGCTGCGTTTGGCGATGACACCTTGCTTATAGAAGCGAGTTCCCTGGCCTTGTTCCCCGGGGTTTAGCCAAGGTTCCGCTTGGCCCACGAGAAACAGCCATCGCTGTGTCCGAACAGGGACGGGATCGTTGGGCGAGACTCCGTATTCCATATATGCCCCGGCTCCCTTGCACGTCGGGCTCCCGAGATTGAACACGTAAAATGAAAGGCGCGAGTGACGATTCGGGTTCGTGAAATTGTACAACCGAAATGCGGCTCATCGCAAAACCGTGGGGGGTAACTGGTAAAGAGCGGACAGACTGGTTCAGCTGGGGTTGTGAGTTCTCAAGTCGCAACTTCAACGGAGTCCCAGAATGTCCGCTCAAGCGTT
>OMIV01000214.1 GCA_900299185.1 Planctomycetaceae bacterium | reverse complement strand
TCAGATGTGTATAAGAGACAGGTCGGCGGTGAGGGTGATTTCGCCGCTACCGGCGTCGATCAGCGAACCGTCGGTTTGAGTGATCGTCCCGCCGGTTGAAGTGACGTCGACATTGCCGGTCGTCGTCGTGATGTTGCCCGTTGCGGTGAAGCTGATTGCTCCCGTCGCCGAGACGACGACATCGCCAATATTGGTCGTCAGTCCGGCATTGATCGTGATCGTGCCGCCCGTCAACGAGATCGATTCGGTCGAGCCCGCAGTCGTGTCGATCGCGCCGTCGATCGTGATCGTCTCTGCCGACATCGAGACCGTCTCTGCCGACATCGAGACCGTGCCGGTGTTGCCGGTGCCGAGAGTCAGAGTGGCACTGCTCGTGATGCTGTCGGTGCCCGCGCCGCCGTCGATGCTGATGCTCGCGACAAAGCCGCTGTCGACCGCGCTCACGCTGATCGTGTCATCCGACGTGCCGCCGTTGAGCGAGAAGCTGAGGCTCGGGTTCGTGAAGTCGATCGGCGTTCCGGCAGTTGAAGTGATGTTCGTGCGACCGTTCGCGGCTGCGGCGTCGGTCATCGAGATCGTCTGCGCTGTGTTGCTGTAATTGAAAGTACGATCGCTGACGGTGAGCGAGTCCGTGATCGCTTCCAGCGCCGAGTACGTGATGCCGCCGTTCGCGGGACCGGCGAACGCGATCGTGCCGGCGCCGGTGCTCGTTGCCGAATGTGTGATGCTCGTGAAAGTCGCGTTTTGGAGAGTCAGTGAGTCGGACGTCGTCTGCGTGCCGCCATCGATCGTCATGTCGTCGGGGAAAGAGCCGTTCGTGTAATCGACGGTGATCGAGTCATTGCCTGCGAGTGTCACGAATTGAATGACGCCGGTCACACTGGCAACGGGCACGGTGATGGTGTTCGTGCCGTCGCCCGTCAGTCCCGCTGATGACGTTGTGAGGATGCGCGTCGGGTCGGTGATGATGTAGTGCGTTCCGGCTGCGTTGAGGCTGATCGTGAGCGCGTCGTTGGTCGTCGTGTTGATGTCGGTGATGACGAGATTGCCGCTGCCGTCGATGTCGACCGAAGTGTCCGCCGAGAAGATTTCGAGCACGACGTCGTTACCGTCGCCCCCGGCGTAGTCGATCCGCATGAAGTACGGCGAGCCGAGGAAGTTCGGAGTGATCTGCCCCTGCGGATAACCACTGAAGGTGCCACTGACCGCGCCCGCTCCGCCGTTGTTGATGATCTTGTACGAGTCGCCGTCTTGCGGTGTGTAGCCGAGCGAAGTGAGGGTCAGCGTCGCGCTGTTGATGGTGACGTTGCCCGTCGTCACGAGCTGATCATGGAAGCCGGCGCCAATGCCGGGAGAGTTGCCGTCGATCTCGACGTTGAACGTGACGCCGCTCGCGAAGTCGATTGGTCCGGTTGTGAGCACGCCCGCCGTCGAGATTCCCGGATCAATGATCGCACCACTGACAGTCGAGACCGAGCCGGTCACAGTGCCGTTACCGGCGAGCACAGCCGCGCCTTGCACTTCAGCCTTGCCGTTGATGTCGCCACCGGTTGACGTCGTGAACCATCCGCCGCTCACGAGATGCACGGTGTTCGCGGCGCCGCTGCTGAGATCGCCGTTGCCGATCGTCACCGTCGTTGAGGTGCTGAGATATTGGTCGGCGGCATTGGTTGATGTGACGAGCGTTGACAGTAGCACGTCGACTGCATTCGAACTCGTGCCGAGCGCCGCTCCGGCGGTGCTGATCGTGATCGAGGCATCGTCTGCCGTGATGTCAGTGCTGCCGTCGGTATCGGTGATCGCGCCCCCGGCAGTGAGAAAGACATCGCCCGTACCGGCACTCAAGAAGAGCGCGACGATCCCGTCCGTCTCAGTCACTCGGATGTCATTGTTGTTACTGGAGGCCGAGAGACGTGTTCCGGTTGTCTCGATGGCGTTCGCGGTGCCGATGCCGCTCGGCGCGCTGAGTGCGATGATTCCCGCCGCCGCGACGGCATCAACGTGCGAGTCGCCGCCGTCGACGATCGCTCCGTTATTCGAGGTGACTGCGATCGCGTTGGTGAGCGTGTTGCTGAATGTCGTAAGCAAGCCGCCGAGCGTGATCGTGCTGTCGGCGGTGAGCGAGATTTGCTTGTTGCCCGCGTCGATCAACGCGCCGTCTGCTTGAGTGATCTTGCCGCCGCTATTGGTTGCAATGACGGTCACTGCTCCGCCGACGGTCGTGACGTCGCCCGTTGCCGCGAAGGTCACATCGTCTTGACTGGTGATCGTGACGGATCCGGAATTGGCGGAGATCGGCGCGTCAATCTGCACGCCGACGGTACCCGCACCATTGCCGTCGCCCGTAATTGAAATCGTGCCCGTTGAGGTTGCTCCGATTGCTTGAAAAGCACCTGCGACTAATTCGACGCCGTCTCCTGCTGTTGCAGTCCCGTTAAGAACGATCGCTCCGGAACTCGATGACAAAATGCCGAGGCCGTTGCCCGTGATCGTCACGACGATGCCATCGCCTTCCGCGACACTTCCACCAGTCCCGATCAGCGACAACTTACCGGAGCCGGTAGTACGAATTATTGCATCGCTGGCGTCGATACCGTCGTCCTTTCCGCCCGTGCCATTGATCTGCAAGTTCCCGTTAGCGACAGAGATCAATGTTTGACCTGAACCGTCGATGACGACGCCGTCCGCAGTCGCGCTTCCCGTGCCGCCAGTGCCCGAGATGGTGATGGTGCCTGAGCTTTGATTGGTGATATCCGCTTTGGAAATCTCGACACCGTCATCACCACTCGTTGTTCCTGTAATGGTGATTGCACCCCCATTGGACTTTGCGAAGCTCGTCGCACCGGCGAGATAAACGCCCTCTGAGGTTGAGCTATTCGCACCCGTGCCGTTGATTGTGATGGGACCGGCTGAAGACGCGTTGATCGTCGCGTCTTCGATATGCACGCCGTCATCTCCGGCGGTCGTCGAGTTGGTCGTGCCGGTGACGCTGATCGTGCCGGACGTCGTCGAGAGCGTTGAGAGCGTGCCGATGCCGCCGGTGTTGTCGTCGGTGATGCGGACGCCGTCGTTCTCACTCGCACCGGTGCCGCCTTTACCCGTGAGGCTGATCGAACCCGTGCCGCTCGCTGCGATCGACGCCGCCGTCAGCAAGATGCCGGTGAAGTCGCCGGTCGTCGCAGTGGCTTGCTGATTGGCGCTGACGGTGATGTTGCCGTTGACCGATTGCAGCGACGCACCCGCTCCGAGACTGACGTTCTTCGTCGCGGTGAGGCTGATGGTGTTCGAGCCGGAGACGATGAGATCCGACTGCGTATTCGGCAGGCTGATTGTGCGCCCGTCGTAGGTCGCTGAGCCCGCGAGCGTCACGGTCCCGTTCTGAGTGATGTCACCCGCCGTTGTCGTTGTGCCATTCGTGTCGATGCTCAAGTTGTTGACGAGCTGCCCGCCGGCATTGCTGAAGGTGTTGAGCGTCACCGCTCCGCCCGTGCCGCCTGCCTTTGTGCTTTCGGTTGTGAGCGTGAGATTCGCGTTCGCGACGGTCGCGCTGACGGTCGCGTTCGAGAGGTCGATCACTCCGCCGTTCGTGTCGGCATCAGCGGTTGAGAAGGTGCGAGAGCCCGAAAGTCGCACGTCGCCCGCGAGCGTGATCGTGCCGCCGGAAGCGACTCCGTTATCGTCGGTCGTGATGTTTCCGCCGACGGTGATGACGCCGTTCGTCGCCGCGCGTGTATCAATACTGACATCGTTGAGATACGTCGTATTGAGCCCGATCGTCGGCAACGTCACTGCGCCGCCCGTACCGCCTGCAAAGTTCGTCGCCGTATTGATCGTGAGGTCGCGGCCTTTCGTGCCATCGGGCTGCAATTGCACCGTGCCTGCGAACGAGACCGCTCCAGCATTGCCGTTGTTGCCGGACTCGGTGTCGATCGTGATTGACGACGTCAGCGAGACCGACGTCGAACCCGCGATCGTCACGCTCGCACTATCCGTGCTGAGATTCGCTCCGAGCGAGATCGTCGTGCCGCTGAGCGAGGTCGTGCCCGTCGTCACCGCCGTTGTGTTGATGGCGGCAGTGACCGCGATCGTCTCGGCTGTCAGAGAAACTGCACCCGTCGAACTGCCCGAACCGAGCGTCAAAGTGGCGTTGCTATTGATGGTGTCGGTGCCCGCGTCGCCGTTGACGGTGAGCGCTGCTGTGAATGCTGAGTCGACCGAGCTGATCGTGATGGTGTCATCGCCCGAGCCCGCGTTGATCGTCAGCGAAGCTGTCGGATTCGTGAACGTGACGGACTCGCCGAGCGTTGAATCGATCTTCGTCTTGCCGTCTGCTCCGCCAGTATCGGTGACGGTGATGGTCTCGGCGCCGCCCGTGAACGTGAAGACTCGGTTTGTCGCGTCGAGATTGTCGGTGACAGGTTCAAGGCCGGTGTAACTAATCTGACTGTTGCCCGAAACGTCGACCGTGCCGTCGTTCTCGCTGCTGAAGGTATGCGTCACCGTCGTAAAGGTGCTGCCGCCGGTCAGCGTCAGCGAGTCTCCGGGAGCCGATGTCGGATTGCCGGCGGTGTAGACGATGCTCTTCGTGAAGTTTCCGAGCGAGAAATCGACGGTCAGCGAGTCGCTCCCGGCGAGCGTGTTGAACTGCAACTGCGAGCCTGTGATCGAAGCGAGCGGAATCGTGACCGTATGGAAGTCGCCGCTGATCGAGCCGACGGACGTTTCGAGCAAACGATTCGGATCAGAGACATAGATGTTCGCGCCGTCGGACTTCACCGTGAGCGTGTCGTCGGTCGTGCCGCCATTGATGTCGGTCACAACGAGATTGCCAGAACCGTCGAGCGCGACTGACGTTTCAATCGATCCGACGAAGATGCTCGCACCATCCGACGCCGAGCTAAACGCAGTCATGCCGCCGTTCGTCGTTGTGCTCGCCGTGCTGCCTGCCGTGCCCGTTGTTTGGTCCCATGCTCGAAACGTGAAAGTCGCAGTGCCGACATAAGTGAGGTTGGGGACGAAGCGAATTCTGTCCGTCGGCAGCAGCAAACGCGACGCCGTCGAGAGATCAACGTTCGAGCCGGTTGTCGCACTGAAGTCGTTCCATGAACCGCCATTATCGGTCGAGTACTGCCACTTGCCGTTCGTGTTATCGACTGACGTGACCGCAATTGATTCGGGATCGGTCACAGTGTCGGGATCGGTGATCGAGCCATCAACAACGATGCTCGCGACGGTGTCGCCCGACGACGTTTGATTGTCGGTGTCGATGCGCGTCAGCGCCGGACTTTGCGATGCATCGAGCGTCGGCGCGGTATTGGTCGTGATAACGACATCGTTGCCGTCGCCGCCGACGTAAGTGATGTAAGCCGCATTACCCGAGCCGAGGAAGTTGCCGATCAGCGCACCTTCCGCCAATCCCGAAAACGTGCCGTTGATGGCCGAGACGCCTTGATTGTCGATGATCGTGTAGTTCTGCCCGGCCGAGGGCACGAATCCGTTGATGGCCGTCAGAGTGAGCGTCGATCCGCCCAGTATCACCGTGTTGCTCGCAATCAATTGGTCATAGCCAGTACCTGGAGTCGTTCCGCCGATCTCAATGTCGACGAACGCGCCCGTCGCCAATGAGGCGCTACCGATATTCAGCGACTCAGGTGATCCGCCTGGTGCGAGACGACCGGAAATCGAAACCATCGCACCAGACGAAATCGCGCCCGACCCGCCCAAGGTTGCGCCTGAATTGACGGTGAAACTTGCGCCAGCCGCCGTCGAACCGTCGACCAACAGGGTGCCCGCGCTGACGGTGGTTGTGCCGGTGTAAGTATTGACCGCCGTCAAAACCAAAGTGCCACTGCCGGTCTTGGTGAAGGCATTGTTGGATATGACTCCATCGATAGTCAGCTTCGTTTCCGGAACAGAGATCGTTGACGTTGCGGAGATATTGATGGGGCCGGCGAGACTGCTTGTACCTGTCGACACATTGAGCGTGGCGCTCGAAAGCGTGATCGGCTCGGCAAACGTGTAGAGCACATTCGGGAAATCAACGACGGTCCCGGCAACTGTTGTGAGACCGTTGGTCGTACCTCCGCGAGCACCATTGGTCGTCACAGTGAGCGAACCGCTCGTGACGTTGGTCACTCCTGTGTAAAAATTACTGCCATTCGTCAAGAAGACCGTGCCAGCTCCTGTCCCCGAGGATTGAATCCCCAAGGCCGTGCCAGTGCCGCTAACGACTCCGTCGATGGTGAAGACGGCCGAATCCTTGGCATCTAGTATGCCCGATTGAGTCAGCACGATGCTGCGCGCGGTCGCAAACGAGGTCGTCGCAACCAGCGTGGTTCCGCCATTGAAGACAACCTCGTTGTCTGTCGCGCCCAGACCACTGTCTGCTGCCACAATGATTTGGCCGCCGGTCAACGTGATCTTGTGCCCGACACCGCCGAATGTGTTGACTGCAGACAAAGTCAATCGACCGTCGTGAGCCTTGGTAAGATCAAACGCGCCGGAGATCACTCCAGCGATTTCGTTGTTGGTCCCCAGATCCTGAATGGTGGCATCCGCCTGCAACACAAACGGCCGCGTGCTCAGCGAAACGAAGCCGCCCATTCTGAGGAAACCACCATTGAAGATGACCGAATTGGTCACCGATCCATCGCCGAGGTTCGAAGAGCTACTGCTCGTCGAAAGAATGCCTGAGTTGATGGTTGTCGCGCCGGAATATGTATTTGACCCCGACAACCGAAACGTCCCCGATCCATCCTTCGTGATCCCACCGGAACCGACGATGTGGCCTCCGTAATCTGTGTCCGAATTCAATGCTCCGACCGTCAACGTAAAAGACTGAAGGTCGATGGTGGCCGGCGTCCCGATTGAACCACTCAGGGAACCAATCGCTTCCGGAGCGCTCAACTGCGGGCTGAAGGTTGTTCCGGAGTCAATTGTCACCGCGTCGTCAGTGTCGGGGATGCCATCAGCATCGGCGGCCCCCGAGACCGTCCAGTTCCCGGCGGTCTCCCAATCGGTGCTCACCGACCCATTCCAAGTGAACGCCGACAAGAGTGCTCGATCCTCGAAGGTCTCAGCGGCTAAAGAGACCGTTGGCAGCTGACGCTTCCACGCCGACTTCTTCAAACGGTTGGTCTTCTTGGAAGATCTGGCCAAGTGCCTCGCTAGCCATTGCTAAACACTGATCTTGGAGAAGGCATTCATGATGTTGAAAGCAGTTCGATGAAACGCTGTTTGAGTACGGAAACAAGTTGGCGAGCACTCTGCGAGCGCGCAGGTTCCCCCCGCGCGCAAGGCCGCCAGTTGGGCTGGTCCGCACATGAAAGGCCGGGGCGGAGGCTTTCCCTGTCGGGACACTCATGCCGAACAGAGAACACGCGGCGTAGTGGCGCAATCGTTACAACCGGACCTGTCTCAGGCTCACTCCCTCGACAAATGCGTCTAAGCCGAAGGTCTACCTGGCGTTGCAAGGCAAGCAAGAGCGATGAGTCGCGAGTGTCTCATGCCACTGAATTGACTACAGCGTTCGAAGAGACGAACAAGATCGTTAAGCGAGTTGAACATCGAAGTACACGAGTTTCGCAACGCCAGAGCATGTCTAGAAACGACGTACCGACTGCCAATTTCATCAGACCATGACCACTCGCAGCCCGTGCGACGCGTCCACTCAACCTCGTGTTAGTACCGTCCTCAACGCATCCATTCAGCCACTCGGAAAGCCGCTCGCGGCCTCGATGCAAATCGCGTGAAGACGGTGCGAATTCATCACAGACGTCACTTGCCGAGCCCTGAGTTGCTCCCGACGATTCCCGTCCCAGTGACTCATGCGTTTGTCACTGTAAGCATCGAGTCCCATACCGAAGTCATGACGTGACGAGTGGGACTCATGCTCTCTTTGGATTCCAAACTTCGAAGGTTGGCCAATGACCTCTCGTTCTCGATTCACCGCATGCGGACTGGGACCAGCGTTGTTCGCAGCGTGTTTGCTGACATCGTCTGGTTGCTCGAATCAACCGGCTACCAAAGCTCCAACAGCCACGACGAAAGCCGTCGACAAGAAGCAGTTCACAGTCACCAACACGCTCGCGGCGCTACATCCCACGGAGTTTGAAATTGGGGTGCCTCGCGAGTTGCCATCGGGTGAACTCAACGCGTGGGCCGAAGTGATGCTGCCCGACTTAATCGACCCGGACGTCGATGATGCCAAGTTAAAGACCGCGCTTCAGCCGTACTTGAATGAGGCCGCAGTCGATCGCGTCTTGCGACGACTATTCGTGCCGCGCGACTCGGTGGAAGTGCGAGACGCGCTTTGGGCCAGAATCATCGCCGAGTCAGTGGCGAAGACGACCGATAGCGAACTCGAACGAGTCGTCAAATTGTTTCGCTTCGTGCTTCAAAACTTACACGTCCTCAATGATGACAAAGTTCCGCTCGCTCTGTTCGATCGAATGCAACTGGGCTTTGGCCAACCCAAAGATCGAGCCTGGTCGTTCGCGTCGCTCGTGCAACAGCTCAAGCTGAACTCGGTCATCATCGAGCCTACCTTGCCCGAAGCGGATGCCGCCAAGTCATCAGTGATCGTTGGAGTCTTGATCGACTCCGACATCTACCTGTTTGATATGACGATCGGTCTGCCGATTCCCGCCTTAGATGATGATCCCAAGCAAGCTCAAATCGGCAAAGTTGCGACGCTCAAACAAGTACTCGGCTCCGATGAAGTTCTGCGGCAACTGGACCTCGAAGGTAACCCGTATCCGTACCAGTCAGCGCATTTCAAAACGTCCAAGGTCTCAGTGATTGGTGACACCAGCCTGTGGTCGCGGCGCTTCGAGGCGTTGCAGAACGGCATGGCCAAGGACTCCACCGCCGTCATTTTCCAGCCCTTGGTTTCGGTGGGATCATTCGAAGGTGTGATCGATCTCGTCACGACCGCGGTGAAGGATCTATTACCCACCGAGAGCATTTCCGTCTGGCTCTATGCAGACGAACGACGCGAGCAAAGAGAGTCTCTCTCGACCGAACAACTCGCCGGGTTGAAGACGTTGTTCGATCCTTTCCAGGCTCCGCGTCCTCTCATCATTCGTCCCATTGCAGAGCCCAAGGCTGGAGAAGCGCCTGTCAGTCTCGAATTCGGCAAAGGTTGGAATTACTTACTCGTTGCTCGCACAGAGCAACTCGTTGGCCAAACCGGCGATGCCATTTCGAAGTATTTGAAATTACAAGGCTGGTCGCGACTGCCACCAACTCCACCTAAGGCTCCAGCCGTTCCACCCGAAGCTGAAGCCGAAGTTGCACGGCTCATCCCAGGAGATATCCAACAGTTGCACGCGCGAGCTGCGGAACTGGCTTTGTTTTGGAGAGCCAGCAGCCAACTGGCGAATGGTGAATACGGGACAGCCGCCAGCGACTTCGAAACTTACATCACCCGTATCGAAGGCGGATTGTTCCCGACTCAAGCGCGTTACTTGGCCGGTCTGTCGACCGCACTCGATGGTCGTTGGGGACGCGCTGCGGCATTCCTGTCACGCGTCGACAAGAACGATCCTCAATATCCAGCAGCTCGGTTTCTGATGCGTCGCTGGAAAGCTCTGGCCGACGCTAGCGATGCGACCAAGAAGAACTAATTGCGAGGCATCCTCAGCTGGAGTTCGTTCGAGCTTCGTAGAAACAACTCTCTTGTTGTGGCGTGGAAGAGGCCGACACTAGAGTCTGACCTGCATTGGAACTGCCTAATCTGCCCCCACCTCATCGAGACCCCGCCATGCTCAATCTGCTCGGATCGAAGAAGATGTTGTGCGATGGAATCAGTCGTCGCGACATGCTCCGTGTGGGAGCAATGACAGTCGGCGGCCTATCGCTCACCGACATTTTGCGAGCTGATGAAGCTGCTGGCCGGAAGTCACAGAAGTCTCTGGTGATGGTCTATATGTGCGGAGCTCCGGGTCATCAGGACATGTACGACTTAAAAATGTCGGCACCGGCTGAGATCCGAGGCGAGTTCCGCCCCATACCGACCAACGTGCCGGGCATTGAGATCTGCGAGCACATGCCGCGGATGGCAGCGATCATGGACAAGCTGGTCCCGCTGCGGTCGGTCTACGGATCTCCCGATGGCGATCATGACTCGTTCATCTGCTACACCGGACGTTCGAAGCGGCAGCAGCCACCAGGAGGCTGGCCGTCGGTAGGTTCAACCGTTTCGAAGTTGCTCGGCCCTCGTAACCGTGCCGTGCCGCCATTCGTTGGGCTCTCGCCAGATACCGGTCATCCACCGTATGGCTCACCGGGACATCCAGGCTTCTTGGGAGTCTCGCATACGGCCTTCCGTCCTTCGGGACCGGGTCGAGCTGACATGGTGCTCAACGGCATCGACTCATCTCGACTAGGCGACCGCAAGCAACTGCTGTCCTCGTTCGACATTCTCCGCCGCGACATCGATGCCTCGGGTACGATGGACGGCATGGATTCGTTGTCTCGGCAAGCCTTCGAAATTCTCACGTCTAGCAAGTTGGTGGAAGCCCTGGATCTCTCGCAGGAAGACCCCGCCGTTCGAGCTCGTTATGGCAAGGGAGATGACAAGAACTTCGGCGACGGTGCTCCTCGAAACCTGGAACACTTCTTGATGGCTCGCCGCTTGATTGAAGCCGGAGCCCGAGTGGTGACGTTGAACTTCGGTCGTTGGGACTTCCACAGCGACAACTTCAACGGCATGAAGAACACTCACTTGCCGCAGTTCGATCAAGGTCTTTCAGCACTCGTTGAAGATCTGCACGCTCGCGGAATGGCCGACGACGTCATGGTCGTCGCGTGGGGTGAGTTCGGCCGAACGCCGCGCATCAATGGCGAAGCTGGCCGAGATCACTGGCCGCAAGTTGGCGGCGGAGTGCTCGCCGGTGGCGGAATCAAGGCAGGCCAAGTTATCGGAGCGACGGATCGACTCGGCGCTGAGATTGCCGATCGACCAATCCACTTCGCGGAAGTCATCGCCACGCTCTATCGCCATCTCGGAATCGACCTCGAAACCAAGCTCAATGATCTCGCCGGTCGTCCGCAGTACGTCGTCGACGGAAAGAAGCCGCTGCCGGAATTGGGATAAGCTCATCGAAGTCTCGACGAACGAAACTCATGGCGAAGCAGGCCGAACCTCGTGCTGAGCAAGCCTTGTCGTGATTGCCATTCGCAATTCATCGCTCCGTCCTGGAGTAGGCCCGGCATGTATATCCCGCCCAGCTTTGTTGAAACTGACCGCTCAACTCTGCATGACTTCATTGAATCACACAGCTTTGCAACGCTGATTTCGCAGCATGACGGCGAACCATTTGCAAGCCACGTCCCGTTGCTGCTGGATCGAGACGCGGGGCCTCACGGTCGGTTGATTGGGCATTTCGCCAAAGCGAATCCGCAAGCTGAAACGGCAGTGAATCAAACAGTCCTCGCGATCTTTCACGGGCCGCATGCCTACATCTCTCCGCAGTGGTATGCCGCTCAAAACGTGGTTCCAACTTGGAACTTCGTCGCAGTGCATGCGTATGGGCGGTTGGTCCCAATCGACGATCGAGACCGTCTCGCTTCAGTAATCCGAAAGACGGTGGAGACATACGAGCAAACGCGTGCGACGCCTTGGTCACTCGACACGCCAGACGCTGACTTCCTCGGCAAGTTGCTGAATGCGATTGTGGGCTTCGAAATTGAGATCGAGCGGATCGAAGGCAAGTGGAAGCTGAATCAAAACCATCCGACTGAGCGACGAGAGAAAGTGATCGCCGGGCTGAACAGCACCGGTCACCCCGCAGCGCTGTCCGTCGCGGACTTCATGCAACAGACCCGGTCCAAGATCGACGGCTGATTTCCGTTCGTTCGAAAACTGCGACCGCCCTGCCCTTAACGCGACGAGAAGACTCTCTCCGACACTGTCCATCATCCTGTGTGGCTTGGTTGGAAGCCGGGACTCCGCAGTCTGACTTCTCGGCAGATTGGCATAATCGTTACAGCCGGTCGGCGAAGCTTGAGACAACTGCCTCCGCGTTGGCGACTCTCCTGCCCGACGTGACGTATGTTGGAGCGTGAGTCGAATTGCGTTTTTCTCCGCTTCCAAGCAGGCAGTCCTATGAGCAACTCCGCGACTGTGGTTGAAGAAGACACCGCCGCGATCAATGGCCTTGTTCACGAGCAACAGCCTCGACCTCAGGGGCTCTCAGACCTCGTCGATCTCTATGCTGTTGCCGAATACATGCCGCCAGCGGATTGGGTCACCCGTCTTAGTCTGGAACGGCCGCGCCGCGACCTGCGGTGCCTCGGCCCCATTACTCGCTTCTGGAAACGATCGCTCGACGTGTTCGTGTCGATCGTGATGTTGATCGTGCTGGCTCCGGTGATGTTGGGAGTGGCATTGATGGTCCGCCTGACTTCTCCTGGTCCGATCATCTTTCGTCAGCAACGAGTCGGCCTCAACCTGCGTGGCAAGCAATAATCGGATCGACGCCAAGAGCTCGTTCCGCCACCCGAAGGATTAGATCGTCGACAAGGACCACGACGTCGCAGCAGCAAATACGGCAAGCCATTCGTGCTCTACAAGTTTCGGACGATGCGCACCGACGCCGAAAAGAACGGTGCTCAATTCGCTCAGAAGAGTGATCCGCGAGTTACTTCCATCGGACGGTTCCTGCGAAAGACTCGATTGGATGAGCTGCCACAACTCTGGAACGTGTTGAAGGGAGAGATGTCGCTCGTTGGCCCTCGACCCGAACGTCCTGAGTTCATCGAGAAGCTCTCCGACGAGATTCCCGATTACGTTGAGCGAATAGGACTGAAGCCCGGCCTCACCGGACCGGCCCAAGTCATCAACGGGTACGACAACAACATCGAAGGCTTCCGACGAAAGGTCGCACTCGACTTGCTGTACCTTCAAAAATGCTGCCTCTGGAACGACATCAAGATCTTGGTTCGCACAGTCGGTGTCGTCCTGACGGGAAAAGGTGCCCTCTAAGCGCCATCAATTTTCATTGCGAAGCGGCAAGCTGTTCGTCGCCAAGTTCGAGTCACACTCGATCGGACACGAGCAGCTTGCCGCTTTCTCGTTTGTTGGATTCGGCATCTCCCAACTCATCGGCGAGCAACGTCATCAAGAGCAGATCAAGACTCCGCAACGACCAGTGGCGCGAAATCTTTAATGACGGCCTAAGAACACCGACGCTCGTTCGTTAAAGAGTCGTCGCGTTTCGGTGGTCGCGAGACGGTCCGATGTTCGTCACGCTGTCTCTTCCTTGCGACCGAGAAGTCGCCAGTGTGACAGGTCAGGAGACCCGCCCTCGCACCACTTCAGATCAGGAGGCTCGATCACGAGACGATTGTGGTTCGCTGCATTAGCACTGTTGGGGCTTTGCCCAAGTTGGACTTCGGCCCAAGTCGTAGTTGTAACCAACTCGATAGTCGTCCCGACTCCGCCTGATCCTTCCCATCCACCAACACGCCTGCCGCCGATCAGACCAATACCGCCGTCGGTCTATCACATCTCGAAGCTGGAGTTTCGAGCCACAGTGCGCGAGCAAGTCGCTCAGGTGCAGATCGAGCAGGTCTTTCAAAACTTCAGCAGCCAGACACTCGAAGCTCAGATCGTTTTCCCGTTACCGCCAGACGCGGCCATCAGCGAACTCACGCTCCTGGTCGATGGCCAAGAATTCTCCGGCAAGCTGCTTCGCAAAGAGGAAGCTCGTTCGATCTACGAGTCCATTGTTCGATCGCGGCGAGACCCCGCGTTGCTCGAATACATCGGCCAAGGTCTCTATCAGACCAGCGTCTTTCCCGTCCCGCCTCAGGCAGCTCGGACCGTTCAAATTCGGTACTCGCAACTCTTGAGAAAAGACACGGGGCTCGTCGATCTGACCCTGCCCATTGGATTGAGTAAGCATTCGAATCGAGCCATCGGGCAACTCAATGTCGACGTCCGCGTCGAAACCAATGACCCGCTCCGCACGATCTATTCGCCATCGCATGGCATCGAACTCCAGCGGCCCGACGACAAGCACGCTCACTGCAAGCTGTCGTTAACCAACGCTGATCGCCTCGAAGACTTCCGCTTGTTGTTCGGCACCAGCTCGGGCCAACTCGGAACGCATCTCATCAGCTATAAGCCGCTCGACAACGAAGACGGCTACTTTGTCTTGCTCGTCAGTCCCGAACTTAAACGAGTCGATCAAGCACCAATGCCGCGCAGCATGATTTTTGTGCTCGATCGTTCGGGCAGCATGAATGGTGAGAAGATCAAGCAAGCCCGCGAAGCGCTGAAGTTCCTCATCAATCAACTGCGACCGCAAGACAAGTTCAACATTGTGGCCTACGACTCAGTCGTTGAGACCTTCCGCCCTGAACTGCAACGAGCTGACGCCGAGACGATCAAAGCGGCGCTCGGCTATGCCGAGGGACTCTATGCCGGCGGCAGCACTAACATTGACGGAGCGTTGCAGACCTCACTCAAGCTACTGACCACGAAGGCTGTCCCGTCGTATGTTCTATTTCTTACAGACGGATTGCCGACGGTCGGCGAACGCAACGAGCAACGAATCGCGGGCAACGCGAAAGCGATCAACACCGTGTCCGCACGGCTCTTCAACTTTGGTGTGGGCTACGACGTCAATAGCCGCCTGCTCGATCGCCTCTCCCGAGACAACCGCGGCCAGTCGGTTTATGTCCGTCCCCAAGAGGACATCGAGGCCAGCGTTTCGAACCTCTACAACAAGATCGGCAACCCCATGCTGACCGATCTGTCGGTCAGCTTTGAATTCGACGAACCAGCGTCGCCATCCGAAGCCGCTCGCATGAATCGGCTCTATCCCAAGCAGCTTTCGGACCTCTTCTTTGGCGAGCAACTCGTGTTGGTCGGTCGCTATCGCAAAGGAGGACTCGCCAAGGTTGTCATCAGTGGTCAACACGCGGGCCAGCCTCAGAAGTTCTCGTTCCCAGTTACCTTGGCGGAACGTTCAATGGGTGAATCCAATGGGTTCGCCGAGAAGCTTTGGGCCACTCGTCGAGTGGGCGAGATCATTGATGAACTCGATCTGCGTGGTCAGAACCAAGAACTCGTCGACGAACTGGTGCAGCTATCGATTCGCCACGGAATCATCACGCCTTACACCTCGTTCTTGGCGGATGACAACGTGCGTTTGGCCGACCGCAGCAACGTCAATCGAGCCGCTGAATCTACTCGCCGTTCATTGAGTCTGGAGGCCGGTCGATCGGGCGTCGAACAACGAGCATTCAAAGCTCAGCTTCAATCCGCCGACAACGCGAGTGCCGTTTCAGGCCCTGTATCAGCTCCTACACCTTCAGCCAGTGGCCTGAGTGGTGGAGCGAGGGAAGCTGCAGCCGACGCGGACAAGCGATCCAGAGCAGTTGCCACCGAGAAGAAAGAAGTCTTCAAAGGCGTTCGAGTCGTTGATGAATCTGGCGCCGTGAAGTCACTCGATTCGGTTCGCCAATTGGGGCAGAAGACGTTCTTCCGCAAGAACAAGATGTGGCAAGACTCGACCGTCACTGACGAGCAACAAACCAAGGCCATCCGGCTTAAGCAGTTCAGTCGCGAGTACTTCGACCTCGCGGCATCGCACAGTGGGACGCTCGCCAAGTACCTCGCTTTTGACGAACCCGTCGTGCTGAATCTCGACGGCAAGACCTATCAGATTGATCCAGCGGATTAGCCTGTCCGGTCCCCGTCATTACCCCCGAAGCGTCCGAGAGAGCGTCAGTCATTTGGCGCACTCGCGGACGCTTCGATCGTTTCTTGGGATGGCCCAACCCGGCACTAACTCATTCAAGGACTGGCCTGCTCTGACGTCAGACTGTCGTTATGGTGTGCCGCCCCAGAAAGGAGTCGCCCCCATGTCTGCCACCTATTACGAGATTGTTCGACAACTTCGTCAGTGCTTCCCTCAGCCTATTTCGGACCGCGTGCACGATGCCTATTTCGGTCATGCCATCATGCAAGCGATCGACCAACTCGACGCACTGAAGTCGGTCACACCCGTGTTGGGCCAGCAAGTCACGCTCGACTTCAATGCCGCTCGCGAGAGTCGCATCGCCGAGCAATCCATGTCCCTCGAAGACGTCACATCACGACTCGTGCAGCACCTCTCAGGCTGCTTCATTTGGGGCCACCCGCGAGCGCAAATCAACGTCATCCCGCCCCCCACCATTCCCAGCATCATCGGCGGATTGCTGCCATCGATTTACAACCCCAACCTCGTTAGTGAAGAGTCTTCGCGACAAGTCGCTTTGGCCGAAGTTGAAGTCACGGGGATGGTGTCGTCGTTGGTGGGGATCGACCCGCGCGAATCGCAGGGCATCTTTACCTTCGGCGGCACAGGCACCCTGCTCTATGCAGTGAAGGTCGGTTTGGAGAAGTGCTGTCCGGGCTCAGCTCGTTCGGGCCTCCGTGAGTCCCCCGTCATCGTTTGCTCGGACCGTGCGCATTATGGTTGCCGCACCGTCGCGAGTTGGTTGGGGATTGGCGAAGACAATGTCGAGATTGTCCCGACGTCGCCGGAGAACGAGATCCGCACGTGCCTCTTCGAAAGCATGTGCCGTCAGCTCTTAAGAGACGGCCGCAAGATCGCGTGCATCGTGGCGACAATGGGCACCACCGACGCCTTTGGGCTCGACGACATCCACAAGCTGCGCGAGATCCGCGATCAACTCGTCGAAGAGTTCGACCTCGACTACGTCCCGCACTTGCACGCCGACGCGGTCATTGGTTGGGCGTGGAGCGTCTTCAACGATTACGACTTCACAGCCAATGCACTCGGCTTTAAGCACCGCACGGTAAGAGCCTTAGCCGGAACTCAGCGGCGCATCCGGCATCTTTCCGACGCAGACTCGATCGGCATCGACTTTCACAAGACCGGCTTCACGCCTTATGTGTCGAGCATGTTTCTGTGCAAAGCCTCGGACGATCTCGCCCGCATCTCGCGCGATCCCGCCGCGATGCCGTACTTGTTCAAGTCCGGCCAATACCACCCCGGCAAATACACGCTCGAAACATCACGCGGTGGCGGAGGTCCCATGTCGGCACTCGCCAACTTGTTATTGCTCGGGAAGGAAGGCTTGCGGTCCTTACTCGGACATCTCGTCAGCATGTCGGACTTATTGGCCGAACATCTCGAAGGTCATTCCGCGACGACAGTGCTCAATAGCGAGAACTTCGGTCCGGTCACTCTCTTCCGAGTCTATCCCGATGGTGTTGACACATTTTCGATCAAGCAGATCGAACAACAGAACCCCGCTCATCGCGACCAACTGCGAGCCCACAACGACTACAACCGCCGCATCTTCCAAGCGATTCAATCTGAAGCACTACAAGGACGAGGCGTCGTCATCTCTCAAACAGACTGCTATCGCGAGACCGACTACGGCGAGCCGATTGTGGCGCTCAAGTCCTACATCATGAGTCCGTTTTCTGATGAGCAATATGTCGATGCCGTCCTTCAGTCGATCTGGCAGGCGCGAGAACGAATCAAAGCCGAATAGAGAGACTCACCCGATCCGCTCATCGTTCGTCTCGGCGCTCTTTGATCTCTGGGGTGCAATCACTCTTCCACATGAGTGCAGCGGCGAGCAATGAAGTTGTTTAAGAAGCAGAGCCGTGATTACGTCCCGGTGTGTTTTGGGTGGCACGCTCTGACCAACGGGAAGGGCGTGGTCGAGTTACGCGAGCACACGCACTTCGAGTACTCAGAGCGTGCCACCCACATCGAGAATCAGTCACTGCCCGCATCTAAGTACCTCAAACAGACTCGCCATTAAGACTGACCTGCGAGGCCCCTGATGACCGAGCCATCTGACGGCAAGCGTTTCTCTTACGGCGATACCGGCACGAGCCTGTATCGCACGGACGAAGCTGATCGCGAACTCTTCGACCGGAAGCTGCGCGACTGGATGCCAGCCGGCAGCTTCGACGCTCATGCCCATCTCTATGACTTGCGTCACATCGTCGATGGCTCGACCGCCGAGTCGTTTCATGGCCCGGCTGAGGTTCGCTATCCGATCTATCTCCAACACCAGAACTCATGGCTCGGCGATCGAACGGCGACCTCGACGCTCTTCTTCCCATTCCCGACCAAGACAGTCGACACGCCTTCGGCCAATGCCTTCTTGCTGAGTGAACTGCAACAACATCCACAGTTAGCGGGTTTGATGCTCGTCAGACCGACGGATGATCCAGCCGACATCGAGGCGCAAGTGGTGCGGGACGGTTGGGTGGGCTTCAAGGTTTACCACTTGCTGGCGTCGATGCAGGACACCTTTCGCGCGGAGACATCCGAGTTCTTGCCGGATTGGATTTGGGAGATCGCAAACCGGCGCGGCTTGCTCATCATGCTGCACATGGTGCTCGACAAAGCCTTGGCTGATCCTCGGAATCAATCTTACATCGCGGATCGCTGTCGTCGCTTTCCTCAAGCCAAGCTAGTGTTGGCTCACGCGGCCCGAGGCTTCTGTGCCGCTCACACGGTCGCAGGCATCGATGCACTGCGAGGTCTCAGAAATGTGTGGTTCGATACCTCGGCCATCTGCGAAGCCCCGGCTTTCGAAGCGATCTTTAGAACCTTCGGCACAACTCGCTTGATGTTCGGTTCAGACTTTCCGGTCTCTGACATGCGCGGCCATGCGATGAGTCTCGGAGATGGCTTTTGGTGGCTCTACGAAAACGCCGTCGACTTCAGCCAATGGACGCTCGGAAGTCCCACCAAGATTGGGCTGCAATCTTTGCTCGCGCTGCAACAGGCTAGCCGCACGCTTCATTTGAAAGACAACGACATCGAGCGACTGTTTTGTTCGAACGCTCGTCGGCTTGTTGAGTCCGCGCGCAGCCATGCACCCGTCACCCCTCTGAGGAGTGGGGCTGGAGGTGAGGGGCTTAGTCAATGCGGCCCCGATTCCAATCGCCCCTCCCCCGCCCGCGCGGCCTCTGGACTCAGCCAAGCTCTTTATCGCGAGGCGAAGCACATCATTCCGGGTGGCACGCAACTACTCAGCAAGCGGCCCGAGCAGTTTGCTCCTGAGCAGTGGCCGGCTTACTTCGCTGAAGCTCGCGGCTGCGAAGTCGTCGATCTCGACGGTCGCGAGTACCTCGACTTCACCCACAACGGAGTCGGCAGTTGCTTGCTGGGCTATGCTCATCCAAAAGTGAACGCGGCTGTCATTCGTCGGGTGACTTTGGGCTCGATGAGTACGCTCAATTGTCCTGAGGAAGTCGCTCTCGCGCGTCGCTTGATCGATTGGCATCCCTGGGCAAACAACGTCCGCTTCGCCCGTTGTGGCGGCGAATCGATGGCCATCGCGGCGCGTATTGCCCGCGCTGCGACGCAACGAGACGTCGTCGCCTTCTGCGGTTATCACGGCTGGCAAGATTGGTATCTCGCCGCGAACCTCGACCAGAACTCGGCGCTCGATGGCCACTTGCTGCCCGGACTGAATCCCTTGGGAGTTCCTCGCGGCCTCACTGGCACGGCCCTTCCCTTCTCGTACAACAACATCGATTCGCTGCGGTCCATCTGTCGCGATCACGGCCAGCAACTCGCAGCCGTCATCATGGAGCCGACACGTAACACGCCGCCGACCAACGGTTTCCTCAACGACGTTCGACAGCTCTGCAATGACCACGGAGCCAAGCTGATCTTCGACGAAGTCACGACTGGATTGCGTTTCCATCGAGGTGGAATTCATCTGACATATGGAGTTGAACCTGATGTCGCGGTCTTCGCCAAGGGCCTGGGCAACGGTCATCCCATCGGCGCAGTGATTGGAACCGCCGAGACCATGCAGGCTGCTCAAGAGTCGTTCATTTCGAGCACCTATTGGACTGAGGGAGTCGGGTTTGTTGCCGCGTTAGCAACGCTCGATGTCATGCAACGAATCGACGTTCCTGCGCACGTCGAGCAAGTCGGCAAGCAGTTCCGAACTGGCCTCGAAGCGCTCGCGCGGGACCACGTGCTGCCGTTGAAGATCGGAGGCTATCCGGCCCTCACTTCGCTGAGCTTCGATCATCCCGAGTCCGCAGCTCTCGTCACGTTGCTCACAGTGCGAATGCTCGATCATGGCATTCTCGCAGGCGGCGGCTTCTATCCGACACTGGCTCATCAGGCCGAGCACGTCGACGTCTACTTGCGAGCTGCCGACACAGTCTTCGCCGAGCTTTCGGATGCCATCCGCAACAAAGACATAGCCAGTCGCATCGGAGGCCCCATCAAACATTCGGGCTTCGCGCGACTGACTTAGGAACGGGCCGTAATTCCTTCCCGCTTTGTTTGGGGTAGCACGCTCTGACCAACGGGAAGGGCGTGGTCGAGCGACGTGAGCACACGCCCTTCGAGTTCTCTGGGCGTGCCACTCACTTTGAGAAGTGATGGGGGCTCTTCCCGTAGGAGTTTGCTCAGTCCGTCTCAGCGCTCTCTACTTCTCAGCGGTGATTCGACCGAATTGAACCGCAGAAGATTTGAGTACTCAGCGAAGAACCAACCACTCTACTCATCTTGTTGGCCGGTGCGGACTCGCAGATAGCTGTCGTAGCGAGCTCGCGAAATGAGCCCGCCTTTCACTGCCAGCTTCACTTGGCAGTTGCCCTCATGCGTGTGTGTGCAATCGGGAAAGCCGCAGTAAGCCACAAACGGCCGGAACTCGACGAAGTAGCCTTCCACTTCGTCGGGCGACACGTCCCACAGCTCCATCTGTCGAATGCCCGGCGTGTCGACCACCCAACCGCCCGAATGCAATTCAATCAACCGCGCTGTCCGAGTTGTGTGTCGTCCCTTCGTGTTCCACGAACAGATCTCGCCGGTCTGTAGTCCCAATCCCGGCTGCACCACGTTGAGCAACGACGACTTGCCCACACCGCTCTGCCCCGTGAACACCGATTGGCGATCGCGCAGCAACTCACGCAAGCGATCAATGCCGCTCCCAGTTGCCGCACTGACCAGCACCGTTTGATAACCCAGTTGACCATAGCGACCGAGGATCGGTTGCAGTTCGACTGGATCCATCAAGTCGGCCTTGTTGACGCAGATCACAACGTCGGCATCGCCTTTGGTGGCACTGATGACGAACCGATCGATCAAGCTCAGCTTCAGAGCCGGTTCACCCACTGAGACGACAATCACGACTTGATCAACGTTGGCGACGATCACGTGCTCGAACCTTTTAGAGCCGCGAGCCAGCACGCTCTTGCGCGGCTCGACGCGCTGAATGTGTCCGCGTCCTTCTTCTTGAGGTTCGAACAACACCCAATCACCAGCCACGACCGCATTGCGACCGTCGCGAGTCAGCGTTCGTATCAAGCGTCGCACCGTGCACTCGTAACGTTTGCCATCATCGCCCTGCACCATCGAGTTCAACCCGATCGGAGTAATCACTCGACCCCGCTGACACTTCGACTCGTCGACCTCGATCACAATCTGCCCATCGCCGGTCTCTTGCACATCAGCAATGACGGTGCGGCGCCGAGTCAACGCGCCTTTACCACTGAGCCGCTCGGATGACGGTAAGTCCTCCAGATGAGCAGCGGCGGCATTGTCGTCGGATTCCAAATCGACCTGCCGAGTGATGTCGTTATGCCGCGATCGCTTCTGACGATTCTTGCGAAAGTCGACGCGGAGTTTCTGCTTCTTATCTTTGGCCATAGGGCTCGCTGCTTTGAGTCACTGCTTGAAAGGCACATTCAATCGAAGTTGGGCTTCTGACTAGGCGGGACAGTATTGGTTCGCGCGGCGCAGGCGTAAGTCCAATGAACCGAGAATGATTCTCGCCTGCTCAATCAACTGCCATTTGCACAACACGTCAGATCCCCGACAACATCCGCCCGCTAAATCCATCTCACGCATTCCGGGCTCAACATGCTCAGTTCGATTGTTCTCTTCAGTCCGGCACCACTCGATAGCGATGACCTGCGACGCGCGTGCGAGGCCGAAGTCGCCAAGGGCGGAAGCGTGCTGATCGTCGAGTCCGTCGCGGACTTGCTCGCCTCTGTGGCGGATGACCTGCGAGACCATGTGGCCTTGATCCCGCTGCGTTGGGACGGACATGACGGACTCGAATTGATCGCTCGCATCCGTCAGTCCAACGCCGATGCCGCAGTTGTCGTGGTCGCAGATAAAGGCGACGTCGACGTGGCTGCTCAGGCGATTGAAGCTGGAGCCAACGACTTCCTCGTGCGCGGTCCCAAGTTGCGAGAGCGCATCAAGACGTTGTTGGGCAAGCTGCATGCACTTATGCAAGCCGTCGATCAGAAGCGGCAGTTAGACGAGTACCAATCTCAGATCGCCGAAGCTTTGCAGGCGCGGCGGCCCATCATCGGACAATCGCCATTGATGCTCGATCTAGTCTCGCGAATCGAACGAGTGGCCCGAGTACCTCGCCCGGTGCTCATCCTCGGCGAACGAGGTACCGGTAAAGAGCTAGTCGCACGCGCGATCCACTTTGCGGCCGGTCCTAAGTCTCGGCCGCTCGTCACCATCAACTGCGCGGCCTTCAATGACGCGTTGCTCGAAAGCGAGCTGTTCGGTCATGAACGCGGTGCCTTCACAGGAGCTGACGCCGCGCGGCGCGGCAAGTTTGAACTGGCTGATGGAGGGACGTTGTTCCTCGATGAGATCGGTCACATGTCACTGCCCTTCCAGCAGAAGATCTTGCGAGTCGTCGAGTACGGAGTCTTCCAGCGAGTCGGTGGCAGTGTGGAGTTACGCACGTCTGCTCGAATTGTGGCCGCCACGAATTGTGATCTCAGAGAACGCATCCGGCGCGGCGAGTTCCTCGCAGATCTTTACGATCGACTGAGTTTTGAAGTTCTCGACGTTCCGCCGCTGAGAGCACGTGGAACCGATATCGAATTGCTCGCTCAGTTCTTCCTCGACAGCTTCCGGCGGGAAGCCGAGAGCATCCCCGCTCGCACGTTGTCACCGGCTGCCTTTGCCGCGTTGCGAAGCTATTCGTTCCCCGGCAACGTCCGCGAACTCAAGACCATCATCGAACGAGCGGTCTATCGAGAAGCTGGTGAAGAAATCACGCTCGCGGACCTGGGCCTCTCCAACGAATCGCCGCTGCCTCAATTCACGGGCACGTTTGAAGAGCGAGTCGACGCCTACAGTCGCCAGTTGTTGTCGGATGCGTTGCGACAAGCCGACGGCAACCAAGCTCAAGCAGCCAGATTGCTCGGTCTGTCGTACCACCAATGGCGCTACTTCGCGAAGAAGTACTCCATCACTGACAAGGATCTCGCAGACACAGCCGAGTAACACTGACGACAAACGCGAAGCCAGATCCGCTGATCCAAGCGCAGCGTTCCACGAAGCTCGAGTTGGCATGACACTGCATGGAGCTTCGAGATAACTTCCCGCCTACTGCATCCAAATAACGCCCACCTTCAAAGTCACATCATGGCCTACTTCAGCCGACTTACTGATATTGTCACCTGCAATCTCACCAAGCTCATTGATGAGTCCGAAGATCGAGCGACCGCAATCGCCGAGATCATTCGTGAAATGGAAGACGGACTTGGTGGAGCACGTCGCAGCATGCAGACGGCATCGTCCAATGAAACGAGATTGGCTGGCGAACTTGCTCAGCAAGCTGAGCAAGTCACGTATTGGGCCGACAAGGCGCGAACCCAACTTAAAGCCGGTGATGAGAACCAGGCGCGACTTTCATTGGTTCGTAAACGCGAGGCTGACAGCTTGGTGGCCGGACTGCATCAGCAACATCAAGCCGCCATCTCCACGCGAGAGCATCTTGCGACGACCTTCCGAGCACTCGAAGCACGATTAGCAGATGCTCGCCGTCGGCAAAACGAGTTAACGACCGGCACCACTGCCGAGTCCACGGCCCCTACGACGCCGGATCCAATTGGCACCAGCGCCGCTCAAGAGATTGAAGACGAACTCGCAGCGTTAAAGCGAGAACTCGGGCAAGCCTAATCGACGTAGACGAACTCGCTGAGGTTGAAGAGCACTCGGCAGAGATTCGCTAAGCCGTGCTTCGTGGCGTAAGTCGTTAACTCTTGAAATTCAGACTCCGTTGCCGATCGACCTGCCGCGCGATGAAAAGCCAGTCCCACTTGCTCAGGCAATGTGGGCTTTTCGCTCACAACGTTCGCCGCAAAGTGCTTCGACATCACCAACGAAAACCCGTTGTTGAGCAACGAAAGCGCCTGCAACGACGTCAGCGTCTCGTTGCGTTGCGGCGTGCTTTGTGATGAGTCGGCGCAGTCCAAGGTCGACATGTAAGGATCCGGCTGCGAACGAACGATGAAGCGATAGACCGACCGCCGATGCGATGCCGGATCGTCCGCGTTGAACTTGTGATATTCGTAATGCGGCGAGTGCTCGGGACGCTCCAGCACGAACAAGTAATACCCCGGGCCACTCATCTTCCGATCCAATTTGCCGCTCGTTGCCAACATCGCGTCACGGATCTCTTCGGCATCCAAGCGGCGGCGATTCATCCGCCAGAGGTAACGGTTCTCGGAATCAATCGCGGCGTTGGCGTCGTCGTGTGCCGACGCTTGCCGATAGGTGGCACTCGTCACAATCAAGCGATGCAGTTGCTTCAGCGACTGACCGTTATCTCGAAACTCAGTGGCCAACCAATCCAACAACTCGGGGTGAGTTGGGAGCTTGCCCATGCGCCCAAAGTCATTGGGGGTTTCGACCAATCCGCGACCGAAGTGATGCTGCCACACGCGGTTGACGATCGACCGCCAAGTCAGCGGGTGATCGCGTCGAGTCAGCCACAGCGCGAGTGCTGCGCGTCGATCCCCTTCCGTATGCTCAGGCGGCAACGCAAACCGACCAATCGCATCGGTCTCAACCATCGCGCGTCGATCAGTCAGAAGTCGATCGATTTCGATTGTTGGCGATGTCGTCAAAGCTCCAAGTATCGGCAGCGTGCCTGGCGCAGAGACCGCTCGTGGCTGCAACACATTGCCTCGATGCAGCAAGTGGACCGCACGAGGTTTGCCGTTGGTCGGCGTAAAAGCCGCGATCGGCGTGAAGTGAGTTGCCGCCGCATAGACCAAACGGCCAGCCGGTAGCGACTTAAGCTGCGACTCGAATGACTCGATGTCTTTCTTCAAACGGTCTCGCAATGCGGTTCGTTCAGGAGTCGTGACTTTGTCGATGATGGCCTGACGCTGCTTCTGAACTTCGGCGAGTTCCTTTATTGCCGCTTCGTTGCCAGCAGAGGCCCAGATTCCATCGGTCAAATTGTTCTTCGACCAGCGCGTCGGAGCTTCAATCGAATCTAACGCTATCACCACGGCGCCCTTCGCGACGTTTTGATCATTGGCATCCAGCACCTGCAACTCGGCCAATGCGAGGATGTAATCGTTCTGACGTAAGGCCAACTTATTGGCTGTCAGCCGCACGAAGCGTGCTTTGCGTTTCTCAACTGGAATCTCGACAGGGACAAGTCCCGGATTCGGGACGTCCTTCGAGGTCGAGTCATGCAAGATCGACACAGATGCGTCGCCGTCTTTCGAAGGAATCTCGACGGAGGCACTGGTCACTTTGAAGCGAACGGGAAAGCCAAAGCCCGCTCCGATGCCGTTGAACTCATCATGGCACGGTCGCAACACAATCTTGGAAATCTCGACCTCGCGACCGAGATCTACCTGCACCCACTTCTCGACGTCTTGTTTCGGAGAAATCGCGCTGTGGTATCCAAACTCGGGACGCTTGGCTGCCGGGGTGGTCGTCGGTTGCAGCTCAGCCAAGCGTTTATCAAGTCGCGTTAACTCGGCCCCGCCCTCTTGTTGAATGGCTGCTTGCAATGTGGTCTGCTCGGCTCGCGCGGCCTTCAATTGATCGGCGAACTTCAGTCGTTGTTGTTCCACAGCAGGATCGAGGTCATACGGTCGCTCGGCTTTATCAACCGCCGCAAAGACCGACTGCAGGTTGTAGTAATGCTCTTGAGTAAACGGGTCGAACTTGTGGTTGTGGCACTGACAACATTGGATCGTCACCGAGCAAAACGTGTTGAGAGTGTTGCTGACCATCTCGTCGCGATCAGTGTGCCGGGCAATCTTGCCATCAATCTTGCTCTCGGGAACTTCGGCATGCCCGATCCAATCCCACGGCCCCGCCGCAATGAATCCCAGCCCCAAGATGCCATCGGCAGTGCCGGGATAAAGCACGTCGCCAGAAATCTGCTCACGGACGAATCGCTCATACGGTTTGTCTTCGTTGAACGAACGAATGACATAATCGCGATAAGGCCAAGCATTAGGACGCAGCTTGTCTTTGTCGTAGCCCGCTGTGTCCGCGTACTTCACAACATCCAACCAATGCCGAGCCCACCGCTCGCCGTAATGCGGCGACTCCAACAAGCGATCGACGAGCCGGTCATAAGCGGTCTTGGAATTCTGACTCTGACCAGACTTCGCCTCGGCCTCACAGTCTCGGACGAAGGCTTCAATCTCTGCCGGAGTCGGTGGTAACCCAAGTAAGTCAAAATACAGTCGACGGATCAGAGTCCGAGCGTCCGCGGGCTTCGACAGAGACAGTTTCTTTTCCAGCAACGTCTGCCGAATGAATGCGTCGATGGGATGCGTTGCACTCGCCTGAGTGGGAACAGTCGGCTTCACAATCGGCTTGAACGACCACCAATCCGTGACCTCAACAACCGGCTCTTCGATCGTGATGCCATCCGGCCATTTCGCCCCGGCGACAATCCATTCTCGGATGATCGCAACCTCATCAGCCTTGAGTGGCTCTCCATTCTTGGGCATCGACGGTCGCTTGCCGTCCTTCGAAACCAAGACTTTCAAGAACTCGCTGGCATCTGGCTGACCAGCTTCAACGAGGCCGCTGTCGCTCAGCTCATCTCGCTTCTGCAACGAGAACGAGCCTTTCTTGTCGAGCGAGTTATGACAGCTCACGCAGCGTGCCTGCAGGATGGGAACAACCTTCTTGACGAAGAGATCCGAGTCCGCACCGTGTGCCGATAGCACTGACACCGCAGTGACAAGCAGCGAGAACATCAACGGCAGACGCATCATCATCACGATCCTTAAGTGGCGAGCGGCGAAGGCAGGCATTCTGAAAGGTAGGCTCGATGCAGGTGGTGCCAGAATTTGACGACCATCTCTGACGAAGAAAAGCCGCCTCCAACTTTCGAGGTCGCGAGGCGTTCGATGGCGGGTCGACTCGCTATGATCCCGCCGCGATCCGCGCTGATTGAACTTCACTCTTTGAGGAACTCTGCTTTGTCCGACGGTCTCGCCAATAATGCGTCATCAGACCAATCCACTCGCAATGCGGTTTGGATTCATCGCCTGGCATTGGGCACTGCGTTCTTGTCACTTCTGCCCATCGTGATGGGATCATTGGTGACCACTCTGGGCGCCGGCATGGCGTTCCTGGATTGGCCAACATCCGATGGTCAAAACATGCTGACGTACCCGTGGTTGGAATCGCACGGTGACCAATTCATTGAGCATGGTCATCGACTGGCTGGCATGTTGATCGGCTTCTGTGGCATTGGACTCGTTGTAGCCGCATGGAAGCTCAAAACATCCACCGCCATCAAACGCGGTGTCGTGATCGCCTTACTGGGCATCATCATTCAAGGATTGATCGGTGGCGCGCGAGTCTTGCTCGATCAACACGTCATCGCGATGGGACACAGCATCTTTGGCTGCGTCGTCTTTGTGGTGCTGTGGGAAGTCGCCGGATTGACGAGCGTCAAGAGATTCGAAGCAACCGACTCATCAGACACGAGCGGGCCTCATATAGCCTTGGGTATACTCTGGCCTTTGTTGTGTGGAGTTCAGTACGTCGCGGGTGCGTTTCTGCGGCACCTCGGCCTGTTGATGCATGAGCATGTGGGAGGCGCGGTCCTCGTGACACTGGGCGGTATCGCAATCGTGATTGCGTCGCGCCACTCCTGCCGAAACATCAAGCGTCGCAGCTATTGGGTTGCAGGCATGTTGGCTCTGCAAGTCTTGTTTGGCCTGGCCGTGTTTGCGATGAAATACGGCTTCGCACCGATCGGTTTAGTGGCGACTCAACGCTCCTTAGGCCAGATCGTCTTTAGAAGCCTGCACACCGTCGGCGGCATGTGCGTCATTGCCGCCGGAGTGGCTTGGTCAAGAGCCGTCATCAGCGCAGCATTGCAGCGCGCCCAACAGAAATTGGCGATGTCGCGCTAACTGCAATCGCTTCGAATTACGGTGACGTCTTCAGGTCGTTCACGAACTGGTCGTACCGCTTTTGAATAGCCGCGACTGTCGGAGCCTCACCAGCACTGACAATGAGTCGGTACTTCAGTTCGAGTGGCTTGTCGGCAGCTACCTTCGTCTTGAAGAACGTGCCGAAGCGACCATACGGCCGCTCCGAGAACAATGCAGGCTTCGGCAGGTTCGGATTATCAAAATACTCGACCGTGAAGCGCTGCTCGCCGACTGGGAAGTTCATGGCAAACCAAGTCAGATCGATATGCGGAGGTGGTGTGCCGGCATCGCCGACCTGAATGGCATCTGGCTTCTGTTCGAAGTTAGCCGGACGCATGAAGCGAGCTGCATTCTTAGCTCCTACTTCCGGGGCTGCTCGGAATTGGAAGCCTGCATGCTGACGATCTCCATCGAGCGAAATCTCGCCGCGCTGACTGGCGAGCTTGCTCGACCAATCCAGTTGCCAGCCATTCGTTGTGGGTTCACGACGAGCGACCAGCGTTCGCGTTTCGATGATGACCGGCTTGCCGTCGGCATCATTCCAATGAATCTCCGCGACCATGCGACCGTGTGTCTTGTCGCCCTTAAGTTCCAAGAACTTCACATGCTTCTGATGAGCCCCCTTCGTGCAATGCCAGAAGTCGAGCGTCTGACCTTCGAACCCAGTCTTGTTCCAACCGACATACACGCCGCGATGATGCGGAAACTGTTTGCCGTTTGTGCCTTGGGTGATCTCGGTCTGAGTACCGGGACCAAAGACATGATGGAACGGCTTATAGGTCTCAAAGAGCCGCTCTTTAGTCGACGGGTCGTAGGGATAGACATATCGCACGACCGGCTGGTTGCCGAACATCAAGTTAGCTCGCCCCGCAGCTTCGTCCTTCGTCCATACAAAGCTGGCATCGTCGGCCGCAATGCCGGCTGAAATGCTGACCATCAGCAGGCCTAACACGGCTCCAATAGCCAGAAGTTGCCGAGAAAGTCGCATGAGATTTCCTTGTCGGGAAGGTGGTTCAAGAAATGAGCGTGGCGGGAAGTTATCCGCGACGAATTCGACTCGCCATGAAAGCCACGACGAAGCCCGGTGGACCACCTTCGACAACCCATCACGGCTGACGTCGGACCTCATACTGCCGATGCGGCTTAGTGCCTTTGACAACGTCGTAGGTTGGTCCTGTCGCAAACTGTTGAGCGATCGTGTTGGCTCGTTGAGCGTCGAGCGAACCTTGATGTGCGTGTAATAAATATCTCAGTTGAAGAGGAGCAGACTTCTTCGTCGTCACTGCCGTTGACATGCACGGTGAGGCACACATCCAACCGTCCTCTCGAACGTGCCAGCCCGACGGATAACTCGGATTACTGGGATGATCGAAGTACGTGATGCCCTCTGTCAGATCTCCTGGAACCGGCCCGCTGTAGTCCATCCAACGAGCTGTCTTGCCAAAGATATTGGGCTTGCCCGCTGCGTCCTTCTCGCCCACGAGCCCCTCGCTGTTCGTCAGCCGGCCCCCGCCAAAATGCTCGGAGATGTTCTTCGCAACTCGGACTGCAAAGACACCGAAGTTCGACTGCTGAAACTCAATCGAGTCAGCCTTGGGATGAAACGTTGTTTGCACTTCCAAGAACGTTTCGTTGTTTGGCCCCGGACGAACGATCGCGATGACCATTTGGTCGAGCAGTTCTGCGGGATCGTGGCCGTCATACCAAACTAGGCGAGTTGCGAGGATGGCTTCATCCTCGCCATCTTCGTAAACCAGCCACTCCTTTTGACGTATGCGAGCAGTTGTGGTTTCGCTCCAAAAGTCGATGCCCATGACTTTGTTATGAGCAAACCAGATCGACTGATGATGGTCGTGGTTCGAGGCTCCGGGATGCCCTATCCGAGTCAACGAAGTACCTGACGGACCATTGAACGGGAAGAAGAACGGACGTGTGTAATTCGGACCGTAATGCCATCGCACCCGCTCTTGGCAATCTATTTGAATTGAGACTTGATGACCAGCCTGCGGAATCACTTGGCAACGAGGGAACTTAAAAGCCATGTCGAGTCCCGATGCGAATAACGGTCAGCATCGCGGAGTATGGGCTCCGCACTGATGATGCCTGAAACTAAAACGCCCCTCGGCGCCAGCCATGAGTTGCTGGTGAATGTCGAGCCCCACCTTCTCGCTCCACAGGTCATGCAACCTTTGAAAGATGAGCCCCGGACGGCCGTCAGCAATCATGACTCCATTGATCTTCGTAACCGGCATCAAGCACACCGGCGTTGTCGCCAAGAACGCTTCATCTGCATTGATGACATTGAAGACCTGAATGTCGCGCTCGATGAACGGAATGCCGAGTTCAGCAGCCAACTCAATCACCATCTGCCGACTGACTCCTGGCAAAGTGTTTCTCAATGTGGGCGAGATGATGCAGCCATTCTCAACGATCAAGAAATTGGCCCCGCTGGTTTCCGTCACGTTGCCATCTAGATCCAGCAACAAGGCAATCGCATTTGGATCGGCCAACGTCGCTTCCTTGTCCGCCAAGTAGTAATGCATACGACTGCGATACTTGATCTTGGGATCAACGCACTGTGGCGGAATGTGTCTCGTCGACGGCGTCACGACATGCGCGCCGCGCTCAATTTTGTTGGCCCAAACTTCCCACGGCAGCGGGAAGGTATGCATGACGAAAGTTGGCTTGCTGTTCGCCGTGCCTCCGGCCGATCCGGCATAAGTTCGGTACTCACCGGGAGTGGCAAAGTGAATCAGCCCCAGTTCATCATCGGGACCAATCAACTTGGCGTTGTGCTCGATGAGCTGAGCTCCAAGTGCCATGACTTCCGCTTTGGAAAAGCCGACATCCAGCCGCACATACTTCAGTGATCGAAAGAAACGGTCGACGTGATCGCTCGCCCGAAATAACTGATGACGAAACGTGCGAGTCATGTCGGTGACTGTCACCCCCAGCACGATGCCGGCGTCATAGATTGCAAGACTGGCCTGAGAGGCCGGCACGAAGCGGTCGTTTTTGAAGACCAGTGGTTCCGTCATTTATGGCCTCTCCCATCAGCGACAAAGAGCGAACATCAAGCAGGCGGACTCTGCATCGGAGCCACGGCAAAAGCAAATGACGCATTCAGCAGCGTAAACAGCAGGCTCGCCTGGCTAGGTCAGGCAGCTACAACGCCGGCCTCAAGTCCCGTCAAAACGCCCTATTAGGCCGGTTTGTACGTCTTCTTCCGGTTTAACGGCTTCGGTTCGTTGGGACTGAAAGCATCGAAACCAAAAGCCTTGGCGCTGGTCCGACCAGTCCTTAGATTTCCGTCGCCTTCGGGCAAAGGAGAGGTGACAGAGCGGCTGATTGTGCTGGTCTCGAAAACCAGAGTGCCCGCAAGGGTACCGAGGGTTCAAATCCCTCCCTCTCCGCTTTCATGTAAAGCCGCCATCGTAATTCGATGGCGGCTTTTGTTTTGCGCTGCGATCGTTTCATGTCACTCGATCACTGACCTGACTTGAAAACCGTCCTTCGGTAGACCATTCCTGAGCAATTTCGATCGTTGCTCCAAAGACATGGCAACTGCTCGCGAAATCAACTTCTTGAAGCGGTGTACCTAATAAACGACTTGAGAGTATCAACTTCGGTGGAGTGGTTGGCAGTCAGGATTAATGTCAGGAGCAGACTGGGCGAGCGGAGCTATTGGTCATAGATCACCGACACCGATCTCAACTCGGACTGAGGGAGAGTTCCAATCCAGTGCTATTGCCGCCCCTGGCTTTGCGATTCACTCCGCGTGCCGCGCTCTTCAGTTCGCAGACACGCCCAAAAATTTGATCCTCGTACCGACTGTTGGATTTCGGCGCGCTCAAGTTCGCAACGATCAGACTTTCGCAGGTTCAACAGACTGACGTACTGCGATTGGTCGTGATCTCGAAGAGTACCTGAAAGAGCTTCTCGATCCTACCGCGTGTCAGCCCCAACGACTTATTCAGCCAAGCCATAGTCCCTTGGGCGACGGGCTCCAACTGGACTGCGGCCATTTCCAGAGCAGCAGCAGCAGTAGTGTTAATTACATGTCGCCTTTGCAGCCGCTCGCCACACTGACCACAGCAATCGAGATGCACATTTAAGCGACGCTGAATCGGCTTGTGCGGTAGCTCGGGCGACACATCGCCAAAGGGACGTCAATGACGTCATCGAGATGCTCGTAATTGGGCATCGCCCACCGCGACTGCTTGCCGACGTCGTCTCTCGGATTTCGAAACGGATCCGTTTGTCGTTTCCCTACCCGCCTCGACTCGTCGAGATTGCCTTCAATTAAGCCACCCGAACATCCAACACGCAAATATGCTGCTCGATGCGTCAGCGGACTCGCACATCGATGGATGTACCTGATCTTCCATAATCGACTCAAACTGACATCGCAGATACAAGGGCGCCCGACCAATAGGAGCAGTAATCAACTACAACGGTCTTTGTGCCAAAAGCTTGTCCTCTGAGGCGAGCCGTCCGCGTAATTGCCATGATCGCGAGTCATCCGACGATAGGCTTATGCAAGGGTGTCATTCGCATCGCTTGGCGATGTCGGAATCCCCAAATGCAGACCAGCTCCGTGTGCATAATTCTTACTGAGCGTCCGCGCTGTGCAGCCTTGAGGTCGCCGCTCTCAGAGATTTTCTACATGGGCAACGACTCAGCTCTGTTCGGAGCAAATAAAGCGTTGCCGGAGATATTGGGAAGCCAATCGTTTCGGACTCATTCAGTTCCCACTCACCTGTCAAATCGGAGCGTCGTGCCAAGCCGTGTAGAGCAGCATCGTATTACTCGGATTTGTAGGGATTCGATCGGCACGCTCTCGCACAGCGGGTTGCACGGGCACAACATCCCGCGCTAGCCGGTTCCTATGGCTCGACGTGCCAATACGGATCGACATCAAGCACAGCGCTATGGGCCGAGCGCGGATGTTTGACGGTCTCGTGCTCTTTCAAAGTGGGACTGCTTTGAGCGGCTATTAAGACTGGCTCTTACTTCCCTCTGACCCGTGCCGCGTTTCGAGCTGATTGAGCAACGATCGCAATACGTCATGAGTCTGTCATGTTTGCTAGGCAGTCGTTTGGATCTCGAATCGGGCCTCTTCGCGACGTTTGAAACACGGTCGCCATCGTCATGAGGCAGTTCTGCATCGGATCAGTGCATCTTCAAGGCTTGAATCTCGGGTCGCACGCTCAGAGCGATTTGTGATGGGCGTGTGGACTGCGAAATCCGAGCTTGGCAGAGTCACCAGTTCGCTGCGGCCAGATTCCCGAGCGACTGGCAGGAGCGGCTCATGCAAATTGCTCATTGGCTGCGTGCCCTTCGTACTGTGGGGCATGCCCGAACTCGCGCATCGACTGCGGCCGCTGCATCAACTCGCCGTTCGCGACTTGCTGTCCGAAATCGAGTGGCGGATTTCTCATCGCGCGGATTCTCAAGGCAGCCCGAGTTGCTGGAAGATCGCCTGCTACTGTCGAACGACATCTTGATCGGGCCGGATTCCGTCTATGGGACCGATGGCGCAATCACTGTCGAGTCAGCCGACACGTTTACCGAGCAAGCCGGTGGAGCGCTTGCGATCGAGATTGGTTCTGCGACGAGCTTCGACCAACTACAAGTATCAGGAGCTGCTTCGCTGAATGGGGCCTTGCGCATCGACCTGCAGAATGGCTACGTGCCGCCAGTCGGGACGACGTTCGATTTCCTCACGTTTGGCAGCCAATCGGGAGCGTTCGCAACAGGCGAGGGCCTGTATGGATTCGGGGACGGCACGCGTTACTTCGATGTTGTTGAGCAAGCCGATCGATTGCAGCTGGTCGTTAAGGAACTGCCGGCGGCTCCACTGGTGACGACTGATACCAAGGCGATCAACGACTTCCTTGGCGAGTACTACGGCGACTACTTCCACGCGACCAGCATCACGGTGCATAGCGACCTGTCGCTGAGCGAGTTCGTCTATGCCAGCGCCGACTTCACGTTCTCTGTTTCGGCGCCGCAGACCGTTTCTGTCGTCCCGGCCTCGGGCAGCGGTAGCGTCGATCGCACCGTTGCGATTCTGAATGTGGCTGCGACCAACGTGACAATCTTCGCGGGAGTCGGCGGGCCGTATTGGACCGGAGATGCGAACAATAATGGTCTCGTTGATCCGTCCGAGACTAACTCAAATGCGAAGGGAGTCTCTGTCACTGGAGGCAACATTGGACTGACTCTGATGGTCAGTCCATTCGGATATTACTACGCGGCAAAGGCAACGGCCGATGCGGCGGCCTTCGTGGGTCTCGATGACTTCAAACTCGAAGCGCATGGCATCGAGTTCAATCTGAATGACGGCGAAGACGACTTGGGGCAGGCCGCAGTCGACTTCGTGACGAGCTTTCCGGCGAGCGGCGGGAACGCAGCGGGCCTATCGATCCCCACCTCGGGAACACCGATCGTTATCGACTACGACGGGACGGCTCGGCTGGCCGTCAGCGTCGACAATGCGATGCTGTCGGTGAGCGATTTTCTTTATGTCTCGGGAGCGTTCTCGATCGAGAAGAGCACATTGTCGGGCTTCGATGTGAAGGGATCGGTGACGAGCGCTGACAACGTCACGATGGACGTGCTGCGAATCGGTGCGGCCAACGTATCGGCGTTCGTGGGAGTCGGTGGGCCATATCGAACTGACACCAATCACAACGGGCTTTGGGACTCCGCTGATGACGTCAATCCCGATGCCAAAGGCTTTGCGATTGACGACCTAACCTTCGGCATCGTGATCGCAGATCGCTATGCGCTGGAGACCAGCCCGGTCGTTGCGAATGCCAGCTTCTTCGCCGCCACAGCCACGGCTCACAAGATTGGCTTCGTCGGTTTCGGTGATGACTTCAAATTGGAAGCTCGAGACCTGACGCTTGAGATCAATCAAGGCAGCGGTGGCGGGATTCCATCTAACGCGCCGGTGATCGACTTCGCGAGCAGCTTCCCCGCTGATGCCAGCACTCATAAGCCCGCCGGACTCAAGATCGAGACCGGGGCCGATCCGGTCTACATCGACTCCACTGATGAAGTCATTCGAGCCAGTAGCTCGGCCGTGATTCTGCAGGTCAGCCCTGTCTCTTATACACATCTCCGAGCCCACGAGAC
>OMIV01000213.1 GCA_900299185.1 Planctomycetaceae bacterium | reverse complement strand
CTTGAGCGGACATTCTGGGACTCCGTTGAAGTTGCGACTTGAGAACTCACAACCCCAGCTGAACCAGTCTGTCCGCTCTTTACCAGTTACCCCCCACGGTTTTGCGATGAGCCCTTTTTTCCCGCAAGCACGTTGATACCGGGTTGCAGTTCAAGCTCCGCGAACCGAATTGACAAAAAGTCTTTAATCTTGATTTTCATTGTCAGATCAATTGGCCTATGGACTTCGAAATACAGCCTCAGTCAATCCGACAAGAGCGACCGAGTTGAGGAACTATGGCGTTTGTGAACAGACTAACAAATCGCGCAGCAATTCGTTTGGCTTCGGATATCAAATAGCGATCGTTGTTCAACCGCTCGATTTAACACAGAACATCCCAACGTCGCTCTCTAGTCTCGCCAGGATCTATCGAGCCCAAGGCAAACTGGCGGAGGCGGAACCGCTCTTCAAACGGGCATTGGAGATCTACGAGAAGAAGCTCGGCGCAGAGCATCCCAGCGTTGCAGCGACGATCGGAGAACTGGCAGTACTCGCCTTTGATCGTGAGCAGTTTGTCGAAGCCGAGATCTTGAAGCGGCGCGGCTTGGCCATTGAAGAGAAGAAGTACGGCAGTGAGAACGCCACGGTCGCCTACTCGCAGCGGTGGCTCGCGCGGATCTTGCTGGCTCAGGACAAGACGGCTGAGGCGGAGAAGTTGATGACGACGGCGTTAGCGGTGATTCGAAAGCAACCGCGTAACGGAGACGGCTCGGATGCCTTGGCTCTCACCAAACTCGGCAACGAGCACTACGAAGCGGATCGTTTCTTCGAAGCCTTCGACGCGTATCACCGCGCTGGAAACCTTTACGAGAAAGCGCATGGTCCCGATCACGAGCACGTCGCTGCCTGCCGCGAGTATGCCGCCCGCGCCTTGAAGAAGCTGGGCCGTCTCAAATGCGCCGCGGTCTACGAAGCCGAAGCCGCCGCCATCCGCGCTCGCGCAAAATAGCCAACTGAAGAGTTCACGAGATCTGCGTTGCATATCGATCGACCTCGATATTGGCGTGTTCTGATCGACCGGTTTGATGGTCAAAAGCCGCAGGTTGGGGCCGTCCCATCGGTCTCGAAATGATTGCTCTCCAAGGATGTCTGCTTACTTGCAACGGAGTTGGTCGATAGATTCCCGGACTGCTTTTCAGGGTCTTGAATTACAGCCACATCGAAACGTGATCGCTCTGGGAGACCGGCATGCTCAACTTGTTTTCGTCGGGTTATTGGTCCGGTATCGACCGCCGAGAAATGCTCAAAGTCGGCGGGTTGTCAGTCGGTGGATTAGCTCTGCCCCAGCTTCTCGCAGCTCCCGCTCAAGCGGAATCGGAAGCCTCACGAGGCACCGGCTTTGGTCGCGCCAAGCGTCTGGTGATGCTGTACTTAAGCGGAGGTCACCCTCAGCATGACATGTTCGATCCAAAGCCAGATGCCCCGTCAGATATTCGCGGCGAGTTCGGCACGATCGACACGTCCGTCCCCGGCATTCGCATGGGTGAGCACTGTCCGCTGACGGCCAAGTGGATGCATAAGCTCGCCCACGTTCGGTCGATGTTTCACGACCACAATGATCACGCTCGCGGGTCCTATTGGATGTTTACGGGGACTCGGTATCAGGGCAGTGTTCCCGATGCGAACTTCATGTCTCGCCAAGACATGCCGCACTGGGGCTCGTGCGTCTCAAAGCTTGCCCCCGGCAACGGCCCGATGTTTCCGTTTGTGATTGTTCCGCATCGCATGGACGTGGCTGGCGGCCGCCGAGGGGGCCAATTCGCAGGATTCCTCGGTGCGAAGTTCGACCCCATGCTGACCGGTGGCGATCCGAACGAAGATCACTTCAAGCTCGAACATCTGCCGCTGCATCCCAACGTAGAACTCGGAACGATCCGACGTCGACTGGGTCTCGTCGATCAACTCAATCAGCAGACGGACTATCTCAACAAAGGCGTTCTCGCTCAGTCATTAACGACCGCCCAAGCCAAAGCCGTGGACGTCATCAGTTCCGAGCAAGTTCGTAAAGCCGTCGATCTGTCGTCCGTCGACACCGCAACTCGCGAACGATACGGCCGCACGTTGTTTGCTCAGTCCACGTTGCTCGCGCGACGCTTGTTGCAAGCAGGCACCAGGATCGTGCAAGTCAATTGGCAGCGCACCCAAGGCAAGAACGGCTTCGCGTGGGACACTCACTGGAACAATTTCTCCGCATTGAAAGAGGATCTGATTCCACCATACGACCAAGCATTCCACGCTCTGATGACAGACCTCGAAGCTACGGGCGAATTAGACGAGACGCTGGTAATCGTGGCGTCTGAGTTTGGTCGTTCGCCCAAGGTGACTCTGAAGAACGGCGGTCGTGAGCATTGGCCCGACGTTTACACAGTCAGCTTTGCTGGAGCAGGGATCAAAGGCGGCCAGCTCTATGGCGCTTCCGACAAGATCGGGGCGTACCCCGCCGAGAACCCAACAACTCCAGCGGACTTTGTAGCCACCGTCTATCACTTCCTGGGACTCGATCCCCATCGAGAAGACCATGACCTGCAAGGACGTCCTTTCCCGCTCAGCAAGGGCAAGCCCATTCCGCTGGAAGTCGGTTGATCAACATCAAGATTCAGTCGCCGATTCATGGGTCGGCTGACCTCGACCAATATGAGTGAGTCCCACAAAGAGAGTGGAATGAAACATCCACCAGCCTTGTGGGACTCACTGCATTTGCCCCATCGCGAAATCTCAAATTCACATCCGCGAGAACTCCGGCCGGTAACTCTGGCCCCTTTCCTTGTTGCATTGAGTGGGCTCCGCCAAACTCGGTCCACCACTGCATTGCATGCCGAATCGGAATCAAGGTTTGTTGTGACTCGCATCTTTCTCACGCTGTCGATGATCGGGACTCTGCTGGGCGTTGTTGTCCTAATGCTTGGCCTCAATATCGGCGACGCTCAACTCAAAGACCCAGCAATCCAAAGCATGGTCGGACGCCACATGCTCGTCGGCGTGCTCGCACTGTGTTTCGCTTCGCTCGTACATGCCATCGTCTTCACCTACTTCATGGGTACCGGGCGCTGGATCGAAGAGACATCCCGCGTGTACCAACTGACGACCAGCTATCACGACGAAAGCCGCCGCCTGAAATACCGTTTGCTCATCTTCATCACCTTCAGTTTCGTGCTTCTGCTAATTGCAGGGGTCTTTGGAGTAGGAGCAGATCCGGCGTCGAGACTTAGCGTCTCTGGCTTTTTCGGACTGAAGGCAGGTCAGGTACATCTCGGCGTGGCAGTGTCAGCATTGCTTTTGAACCTTCTGACCAACATGCAGGAGTTTCGTTCGATTGAACGCAACGGCGAGATCATCGAAACCGTGCTAGGCGACGTGCGACGCATTCGAGCAGAACGTGGACTTCCCGAGTCCTAACGCAACACCGCCCGAGTGCATTCAGGCGCGGCAAGAAGAGAAGGGCAAAGTATGGAGCGACTCATCAGTGCATTTGGCCTACTCGTCATGTTGGGCCTAGCGTGGCTGATGAGTTCCGACCGACGTCGCATCAATTTGCGAACGGTCGGTGGTGGACTGTTCCTGCAATTGGCTTTCGCCAACGCCATCTTGCGAACCGAGACTGGTCGCAGAGTATTTGACTGGTTGGGTGCATTCTTTAGCCGAATCCAACAATTCACAGACGTGGGAGCAAAGCTCGTCTTTGGCGAAAACTTCATGGATCACTATTTCGCCTTCAAAGTCCTTCCAACAATTATCTTCTTTTCGACCTTCATGAGTGTGCTTTATTACCTCGGCGTCATGCAGTGGGTTGTTCGCATTATGGCTACCACGATGCAAAAGACGTTGGGGACATCTGGGGCAGAGTCCCTTTCAGCGGCAGCCAACATCTTCGTCGGTCAAACCGAGGCGCCGCTTCTTATCAAGCCGTATATTCAGAAGATGACCAAGTCCGAGATCATGGCGGTGATGGTCGGCGGTTTTGCCACTATCGCAGGTGGTGTCATGGCGGCATACATCGGCATGGGAATCGATGCCGGTCATTTGCTGACGGCGTCCGTAATATCTGCCCCAGCAGCGCTGGTCATGGCCAAGATCATGGTTCCTGAAACCGAAACTCCAGTAACGGCCGGCGTTGTCATTAACGATGTCCCCAAGACCGGCGTCAACGTTTTCGAAGCAGCAACTATCGGAGCATCAGATGGCTTACACCTCGCCCTAAATGTTGGAGCCATGTTGATCGCGTTCACGGCACTGATTGCCATGGCAGATGCAATCGTCATTGAGATTTCGACTCTACTGGGCTCTCGCCTGACTCTTGGAAACTTGCTGGGTTACGCGTTCGCACCATTAGCCTGGGTCATGGGCGTTCCCTCAGAAGACTGTCTGAAAGTGGGTGAATTGCTCGGCATCAGAACGGCAACCAACGAATTCATTGCCTACGAACAAATGGCTAAATGGACGAAGCCCGATTCCGGAATCGCCCTCGCCGATAGATCGAAAATAATCCTCACCTACGCCCTCTGCGGATTTGCTAACTTTGCATCGATCGGAATCCAAATCGGTGGCATCGGCAGCATGGTCCCCGAACGGCGAGAAGACATCGCCAGACTCGGATTCAAAGCCATGATCGGCGGAATGCTGGCCTGCTTTATGACCGCTTGCGTCGCCGGGATGTTGATCTCGTAACTCGACCTTGCAGCTTCGCCGCATAGTCAAACTCTCGATGATACCCAGCACGAACTCGCTCCAAAAGAAAAGGCCCCGACTCCAGGATGGTGTCGGGGCCTTTTACATTTACGCCACGGACTTCACAGTCTATCGAACTAGATTAACTGCTTCTTCAAGTACGTTATCCGCAGTACTAAAAGCTCGAGCATTCACCTGAAAACCACGTTGAGCGGTAATAAGCTGAGTGAATTCGTACGAAATATCGACATTCGAAGCTTCTAATGAAGAGTTCTTGATCGATCCGGCGCCGTTCGTCAAAGCAGGAGCAATACTCGCTGGCCCCGAATTGCCGTTATCAGAGAAATAGTTATCGGCAACTCGATCAAGACTCTGAGGATTGGCAAAAGTAGCAATCGCCAATTGAGCCAACGCCACCGACTTTCCGTTCGAGAATACGCCGTTAACCGTACCATCCGACGAAACAGATTTGCTAACCAAGGTTCCTGGACCGTAACCATCTTGACTTCGTGCGGTGACCGAATTGAAACCACCAAACTGGGTCAAACCGTTGAACTCATTCGCTAATCCGAAATCAAATTGCACCGTCTGCGGCGAACCAACGCTGGCAAGATTCTTCACTTCGAACTGAATATTATCGTCGCCGTCAGTGCCATCTACAGCCACTGAGAAATCATCGAACAACGTTCGTCCGCCAGCCGTGTCACTGGAAAGTCGCAGGCTCAACTCCGCAGATCCAGGATTGTCGGCACGCAACACGATGTTTCCAGCAACCAACTCGGCCGATGCCCCCTGAATCGTTGCATTGATTTGGTTGATCAAATCCAAAACCGTTGTCGTCGCAGTAACCGCCAACTCCCCAGGTGGAAGAATCTCGGAACCATCAGCATTGGTACCTGTTATAAAAATGCGATCGTTCGGCCCACCCGCATATGGGACAACAGTCTGAGCAAGATCGTTGATCAAAGTCGAAGCGGACGGATTTAGAGGATCTGCCGCAGCAACTACGACACCACCTGCGTTTGTCGCGGTCAATGGCCTCGTTGTCGCCAGAACTTCTGTCGCATCCTGCCCAGTGATCGACTGGAACGACCCATCGGCATTGAAAGTAAGGCTCATCGCAAAACCGTGGGGGGTAACTGGTAAAGAGCGGACAGACTGGTTCAGCTGGGGTTGTGAGTTCTCAAGTCGCAACTTCAACGGAGTCCCAGAATGTCCGCTCAAGCGTTT
>OMIV01000212.1 GCA_900299185.1 Planctomycetaceae bacterium | reverse complement strand
TCACCCCTATCCCCTCTCCCCGAAGGGGCGAAGGGGACTTGATTCATTGCCTGTGGCAATGAAGGGACGGCACCAACCGTTGCGTAGGCCCACATGGCTTCGACTTGATGATGCCGATAACGCGGATCGTCTTTGCGCAGGCTGCGAACGAAGGCGTCGATGATTGTCGACTTTCGCTCCGCGAAAGAACGCTCGGTCGAGGGACCAGAGGCAATTGAATTCGAAGTCGCGTCATGGGACGCGAGCTTTCGCGGAGCGAAAGCCGACACTAATTCGCGTTTCGCCCAATAGCGAACGCGGTATTCGGGTCGCTTCAAGAGTTGTAGCAACTCTTCCACAGAGGCATCGGCGATGCGCGGCGGTGCAGATAGCGACTTGCCCTTTTCGATCACGCGCCAAATTCGGCCCGAGTGTCGATCGCGGCGCTCGTCTCTCAGCGAATACTGAGCGTGCCCCTTCACCGGGTTGTACCAGTCGCAAATGAAGAGCTCGCCGCGCGGGCCGAAGTTGATGTCGACCGGAATGAAGCTCAGGTTCGTCGAGAAGATGAGGTCCGAAACGTACTGCTCGTCGAAGCCGAAGTCGGACTCGACCCACTTGTGAATTTCGACGCGGTTCGTCGGCTTGTAGCGGACCTTAATGAAGTGACCTTGCAGCTCGGACGGAAACGTCGACCAGTCAACGAACTCTTGCCCGCATGTGCCCGAGTACGCTCGCAACCCCGCCGGTGCCGGATGCTGCTGCGGATAGGCCGGGTCGAGCGCATGAAACGCACCGGCGAGGATCGGATGACTCGCGACATGATTGCCCCAGTCATCGAAGGTCACGCCCCAGGGATTCGTGCTCGGGTAAGTGCCGAAGCTCGTTAAGCGATGCGAGCGCGGCTCGTAGCGAAACCAACCGCTGTTCTGCTGACGCACCGGACCGTAAGGCGTCTCGATTTGCGAGTGATGAAAGATCGACTCGCGAATCAAGAGCGCTCCGTCGGGCGTCCAAACGAAGTCGTGCAACGCGTGATGCGAGTCCTCGGTGCCAAAGCCGCTGAGGACGACCTCATGCACATCGGCCTTGCCATCGCCGTCGTTGTCTTTGAGGAACGTGAGATTCGGCTGCTCGCTGACATAGACGCCGCCGTCACCGAACTCGAACGAGAGCGGGACATGCAAGCCCTCAGCGAAGAGCGTCGACTTATCGGCCTTGCCGTCGTTGTCGGTGTCCTCAAGGACGACGAGCCGATCATTCGGCTCATGCCCCGGATAGACGTGCGGGTAAGTGCCCGAGCAACTGACCCACAACCGCCCGCGCGAGTCCCAGCGCATCTGAATCGGGTTCGCAAGCTCGGGGAATTGTTCTTCCCCCGCGAACAGATTGACGTCGAAACGCGGATCGACTTTGAAGGCTTTGAGTTCGTCGCTTGCGGGCAGCCACTCGTTGACGCCGCGCGACTGATTCACCGCCGAGAGCGCGGGCACGTTCGAGCCGTCGATCTTCGCCGGGACGTCCTTTCCCTGCGCGATGTCCCACAACCGCTGATCGCGATTGGCGACCATGATCTCGAAGTTGCGCATGGCCGGCAGGAAGTCGAGATAGCCGTATTCCTTGTTGCGATCGCCGGTGTAATAAAAAGTGTTGAGTGGTCGATAGCGGCGGAAGAACTGCCGATCCTTATCAATGACTGTCTGCCGCAGAGCCTCATTCAACGACGAAGGGTCTTCGCCAAATGTGCCTTTGAAGAGAGCGTGAGCAAAGACTCGATCGCCCTCTTGATTGAGATGGCAGCCGTTGATCGTGAGAGTCGTCTTTCGCTCCGCGAAAGCACGCTTTGTCGAGTCGTTCGTACTAGAAGCCGCGTCTTCGGCTGTGTTTGCTTTCGCGGAGCGAAAGCCGACATTCAGCGTCGGCGTGAAGACATCCACAAACCCGACTCGCTGCTGCTTCGCGACGTCGCGCATGACGTCGGCATAGAGCTTGATCCGTTCGTTATTGAGATCCGCCGCAGCCACTCCCGGCACGTTCTCATTGGCGATCGGTGAAACGATGACGACTCGCGCTGCGGTCTTCCCATTGAACGACTTCGACTTCAGTCCTTCGACGAACACGCTGAACTTCGCGCGAAACGCATCGAGTCCCGCCGCTCCTGCGAACGACTCATTGAACCCAAACGCCGCGAAAACAACGTCGATTTGCTCATGCAGCAGATGCTGTTCGACATCCGCAAAGTTGGCCGGTCGAGGCTGCAAGCCAATCTCGTCTGCCGACCAAGAAAGGTTTCTCACAACGAGCTTGTGCTGAGGAAACTTCGCATGCAGGAACGCCTCGAAGTGCCCATAGAGCTGAGTGCGTTCAAAGAGCGTGTTCCCAATGAGAGCAATCCGTTCCCCCGGCTTCAGCTCAAGCGGCAGCGTCGTCGTCACTGCCTGAGCCGCCTGAGGTCTCGGTGCAGTTTTCTCAAAGATGCCGAACCGGAGTAACTCACCGTCCCGAGTTGTCGCCGGCTGAGCGAGCACCGAATTGCCAATCGAAGTGACGAACAGGAACGCCGCGAGCAAGTGCTTGAACCTGAGCATGCTGCTTCCACCAGTGAAAAAAGTCGTTGTGAGGTACTCGCAGGATGGTCGTGATACACGATCAAGTCATCGCGGCAACCGAGCGCGGCTCTCTTTGCCGGTCGGATGTGGTGACATCCCAGCTTCCCCGACGGTGCCTGCTCAGCGAGCAGGCCCGACTGCTTGGTGGGCGAGCAACTCAACCATTTGGAGATACAAACTCGACTTAGAGCGGTGCCAGCAAGTCGTCCGGCCATTGGTGGAAAACCCCAAGAATTAGGGGTTTACAAACCGGTTGATCCACCAATTCCGTCGGGCAGGCAGCAGTCCTCAACAAACGCCAAAACTCTCGGCACACCCTTTGCCAAGGGGGGATGCGGCAGTTTGTCGTTCCGAACCACGCACCGAAACGACCAGCTGACGTCGCTTCAACCGAATCATCGACCAGCGCTAGGTGATGAACTCGGTCAGAGCTTTGCACTGACGAGTCTCCGCATCTTCGAGCTAAGAAGGTCTACCCATGTCGAACTACTTGAAGCCGTGGCGCGTGCTCTGTTTGCTCGCGGCTTTATTGCCATTCCTAATCACGACCAATGTAAGTCTCGCGCAGGATGCTGCGGGCGGATCGGTTGCTCCGGCAGCCGCAACGGCGGAGCCAGCAAAAGAAGTCGCAGCCCCAACTGCTGCGGAAGCACCGACGGCAGCTCCCACTCCTGCTCCGATCGCGACCGGCGATTTGAAAATCGCTTTGGACACAATGTGGGTGATGATTGCGGGATTCTTGGTGTTCTTCATGAACCTCGGCTTCGGATGCGTTGAAGCCGGCATGTGTCGCGTGAAGAACTGCGTCAACATTCTGTCGAAGAACTTCGTCGTGTTCGCAGTCTCAACCCTAGGCTTCTGGGTGCTGGGCTTCGGACTGATGTTCGGCCACGGTAGTCCTTACCTGGGAACCGAAGGCCTGTTCCTAGCCAGCGGTGAGGACAACAGCCCGGCGACAATGGACGCCTACAAGGGAGCATACGATGCGTTGAAATGGACCGGCGTGCCGCTGGCAGCCAAGTTCTTCTTCCAACTGGTCTTCGCTGGAACTGCAGCCACGATCGTCTCGGGAGCTGTGGCTGAACGCATCAAGTACATCTCCTTCATCGTCTTCAGCTTGCTGATTTCCGTCTTCATCTATCCGGTGGTCGGCCACTGGGTATGGGGCGGCGGCTTCTTGCAAACTCAAGGTTTCTACGACTTTGCCGGTTCGACTCAGGTCCACTCGATCGGTGGTTGGTGTGCTCTGACTGGTGTCATCTTCCTTGGCCCCCGCATCGGTAAGTTCACGGCTGACGGCAAGGCCAACGCGATTCCTGGTCACAGCATGATGGCCGCGTTCATCGGCTGCTTGGTGCTCTGGTTTGGCTGGTTTGGATTCAATCCGGGCTCGACGATGGCTGCTGATCCGATCGCGATTGCTGACATCGCTCTCACCACGAACCTCGGTGCAGTTTTTGCGACACTGACTGCCACTGCGACCGCCTGGATTCTGTTGGGCAAGCCAGACATTGGCATGACTTTGAACGGTTGCTTGGCAGGCTTGGTCGGCGTGACGGCAGGTTGTTCGGTCATCACTCCAGTCGGTGCGGCCATCATCGGTTCGATCTCGGGAGTAGCTGTCGTCTTCGCCGTGATGTTCTTCGACAAGATCAAGATCGACGACCCGGTCGGTGCGACTTCGGTCCACCTCGTCAACGGCGTCTTCGGAACTCTGTGTGTCGGGCTCTTTGCTAGCCCTGAAGTGCTGAAGGCTCACTTGATTCCGCCAGAAGTTTGCAAGCCAGGTTTGTTCTACGGGGGCAGCGAGCAAATCGTGATTCAGTTGATCGGCATCGTTTCCACTGCGGTCTACGTGCTGGTCGTGTCTGCGATCTGCTGGGTCGTGATTAAGGCGACTCTAGGCTTGCGAGTCTCTGACGAAGAGCAGTTCGAAGGTCTGGATCACGGCGAACATGGAAACACCGCTTACCACGGCTTCGTGGTCGAGAAGGTCTAGTTGCCAGTCAGCTCAGCCGCCTGCCGGCTCCGTTTCTGCGGCTGAGCTAACTTTTCTTGAGCCGGCTTCTGGCCCTCATTCATCAGACCTCAGCACATCGGAAAGCCTTCCATGAAAAAAATCGAAGCCATCATCAGACACTTCAAACTTGAAGACGTGAAGAACGCCGTAAATGCCAAAGGCATCCAAGGCATGACGGTCAGTGAAGTACGCGGTTTCGGTCGTCAAAAGGGACACAAAGAAATGTTCCGCGGCGCCGAATACACGGTGGACTTCCTGCCCAAAGTGAAAGTGGAACTCATCGTCAACGACAGCCAAGTGGACTCGATTCTCGACGCGATCGTCGGAGCCGCGAAGACTGGCAATGTCGGTGACGGAAAGATTTTCGTCACGGAAGTTGTGCGTGCCGTTCGAATTCGAACGGGCGAATCGGACGACGCGGCTCTGTAAGCCGCAAGCTCTCGGCACGGAGGCCAACTCGTTTCTTGTTGATGCTCGCTTCCTCACTCCGCTGAGGGAGCGAGGTCAACTGCAAGTTGTTTTACATCTGGCTTAGAAACGGATTGCAATCGTTCTTCCACGCAGTCGAACGGTCGCATGAACGCTCTGAGCTGCGTTGGTTTAACACTCAAACACTTCCCTGGGACGGCCAGGGTTTTCGCGTTTCTGTTTCTTGTTTCTTTAGCGCTCGAGGAAATCTCATGCTGCGACTTAAGTCTGCACTGCTGGCGCTCGGCTTGTTAGTTGGGCCGGGCTTATCTTACTCCATGGCACAAGACGCCAAACCGACTGATCCGCCAGCGGCTGCCGCAGCCGCCGAAGTCGGTAAGTCTGAAGAAAAACCAGCGGCTGATCCCATGCCCGCTGTCGCTGCCGACGCTCCGAAGGCCGATGCACCTGCTGCTACGACAGTAGCGGCCGCTCCTGTCCCAGGAGCAATCCAGTTCAACGGAGCCGACACCGCTTGGATGTTGGTCTCGTGTGGCTTGGTCTTGTTGATGACCTCGCCCGGCCTGGCACTCTTCTACGGCGGACTTGTCCGTAAGAAGAATATCCTCGGCGTGATGATGCAGTGCTTCTTCCTCATGGGCCTGATGTCCGTACTCTGGGCTGTCGTGGGCTACAGCTTCGCTTTCGGCGGAGATAACGACTACATCGGCGACCCTCTGCAGTACTTCTGCTTGAAGGGAGTGATTCCGTACTTCGACGCAGCAACGAACACCAACGTCGAACTGCCACCGGGACCTGCCTTTGCAGCGCCACTGACCATTCCGCATGTGGTGTTCATGGCTTTCCAAGGCATGTTCTTCATCATCACTCCTGGCTTGATCTGTGGAGCGTTTGCGGAACGCATGAAGTTCAGCTCGATGTGTGTCTTCTCGGCATTGTGGGGCCTTGCGGTTTATTGCCCAGTGGCTCACTGGGTCTGGTCTCCCAAAGGCTGGTTGATGAATTGCGGACCAGATGGAGCAATCGATCTGGCCGGTGGCACGGTGGTGCATATCACGTCGGGAGTCTCGGCGTTGGTCTGTTGCTTGGTGATGGGTAAGAGAATTGGTTTCAATCAAGAGCCCATGCCACCTCACAACCTCACCTACACCTGCATGGGTGCGGGACTACTGTGGTTCGGCTGGTTCGGATTCAATGGTGGCAGCGCGGTGGCTGCGACTGCCTTGGCTGCAAATGCGGTTGTAGCCACTCACATGGCTGCGGCAGCGGGCACAATTGGTTGGTCGTTGGCTGAGTGGTTGCATCGCGGGAAGCCCAGCATCCTCGGTGCTTGTTCAGGAGCAGTGGCCGGTTTGGTGTGCATCACCCCTGCCAGCGGTTCCGCCAACCCTGTCTCGGGTTTGATCATGGGCTTCGCGGCATCGATCGTGTGCTTCCTGGCTTGTACCAAGATCAAGAACAAGTTCGGTTACGACGACTCGTTAGACGCTTTCGGCGTACACGGCGTCGGCGGCATCTTGGGTGCGTTGCTCACGGGTGTCTTTGCCACGCGAGCCGTGATGGGCAAAGACCATGCGGTTGGAATTGTCGATGGCAACTTCGCTCAGATGGTTCCTCAGATCTATAGCGTCGTGGCTTCGGCAGCGATCGCGATCGTGGGAACGGTGATTCTCTTGAAGGTGATCGACGGTGTGATGGGCCTGCGAGTCAGCCAAGACGAAGAACGTCAAGGATTGGACGTTACGCAGCATGGCGAAGAAGGCTACATCTTCCTGTAATCCGCGAACTCACCGTGAGCAGTTCGGTTGCCGCCCGACACGTGCGGCAAAGAAAAGATCCCGGTACCTTGGGATTTGAACCGAGCTTGCGCTAAGGAACTCATCATGAAAAAGATCGAAGCCATTATTCGCCATTTCAAACTGGAAGAAGTGAAGGCCGCCTTAACAGCGGCCGGAGTTCACGGCATGACCGTGACTGAAGTCCGAGGCTTCGGACGTCAGAAGGGGCACAAAGAGCACTATCGCGGTGCTGAATACACCGTCGACTTCGTGCCGAAAGTCAAAGTCGAAGTGGTCGCAACCGACGATCAACTCAAGCCGGTCATCGACTCAATCCTGACTTCAGCTCGGACAGGTCAAATTGGAGATGGAAAGATCTTCGTTACCGACCTGCAAGAGACGTTGCGGATTCGAACCGGCGAAGCCGGTGAAGCTGCGATCTAACCTCGTGCCCATAACTCATTCATCGTTCATCTGCCCACGCAGCAGTTTT
>OMIV01000211.1 GCA_900299185.1 Planctomycetaceae bacterium | reverse complement strand
TCTTGCGATAGTCCAGCGGTGGCTTTTGCTTCGCGGTTACTAGCGGCTCGTATTTACGTTGGCCGAGCCTTCGATTGAGTTCGTCTTTAGCTTCCTTCAAGAGATTGGGCTGCGTCATCAAGTCCCACGCGGTAGCTGCGAGGACTCGTGCCGCGAGGTTCCCACCCTTACGTCCAATCGACATGCCGCCGGCTGAAACGGCTTGCCATGAATGCGATGGTGTGCCGGGCACCCAACAGCTCGTCGAGAATCCCGTCGTGGGGACGAGCCAGGAAACGTCGCCCACATCGGTTGAACCCTTGCCGGTTGAACCACTGCGATCTTCAACGACTTTGATGCGATCAAGCGATGGCAGGTCTTCCAACGAGTCGCGCAACTTCAAGGCAAACTCGACTTCGTCTTTCGTGTAAGTCAGGTCGTTGAACTCGCGTAAGTTCTTCAGTGACAACTGCGCCAAGGCGTTATTCGGCAGGATCTCTCGCGTGCCGCCTTCGTGTCGAATGGTCAGCTTGGTATCGGTGGCCAATGCGCCGGCTTCGGCACACTTCACCAGCCGGTCATAGACCTGTTTGACGACCGCTCCGTCTGGATGCCGCACGTAGTAGTAGACCTCGGCGAACTCGGGCACGACGTTAGGAGCTTTGCCACCCGAGGTGATGACATGATGAATTCGGGTGTAGTCAGGAGTGTGCTCGCGAAGTAACTCCGCCGCGAAGTTCGTGACTTCCACAGCATCGAGTGCCGAGCGGCCCTTCTCAGGTGCGCCGGCTGCGTGAGCCGATCGGCCTTGGAATTGGAACTTGACTGCAATGCGAGCCAACGTCGTGCGATCTCCGGCCGAGTTCTCTGAAGCCGGATGCCAATGCAACGCGGCATCACAGTCTTTGAAGAGTCCAGCACGCGCCATGAAGACCTTACCGCTGCCACCTTCTTCGGCGGGGCAACCATAAAAGCGAACGGTGCCTTTCAATTTGCCAGCTTTGATTTGCTCCGCAATGGCGATCGACGCCGACACCGCCGCCGTACCGAAGAGATGGTGACCACAGGCATGGCCGTAGTCCTGCTTGTCTCGCGGCTGTCGATAGGGAACTGCATCTTGAGAAAGCCCCGGCAGCGCATCGAATTCGCCCAAGATGCCGATGACGGGGGTGCCGCTACCGAATTCGGCCGTGAAGGCCGTTGGAATTTCCGCCACACCGCGAGTGACTTTGAAACCGGCTTGCTCCAACTCGGCAGCCAGCAATTTGGAACTCTCGGTCTCTTGGTATCCCGGTTCGGCCAACTCCCAAATTCGTTTGGCGAGTTTCCACGTGGCCTCATCACGTTGATTGATCGATTTCGCGAGTTCGGTTCGCTGCGCCCACGCGGGGGTCGCTCCTGCCATCAGCAGCAAGAGCACGAGAGGGACTCTGTGTTTGAATGTTTTATGCACGGACTTACTGACTGCTTTCTTCATGGTTGAGCTTCTGTTTGTGAGTGGAAACAGAGATTGCCCGCAGCGCGAATCTTCAAATCGCGCGATCGAAATAACAAGTTGCATCCTGATGAATCGTTCGATGAGTCGGCCCTCAAGTGCGGATGCTTATGACTCTATGGCAAAGTCCAATTGGGATGTGCGTAAGGCAGGTTTCGGAGTCCGTTGTTTGAAGGAACTCTTTGCCATCTTGAGCTTGAAGTTGTTGATGGCTCGATGCGTTCAAGGCTTAAGAAGTCGCCTTCAATAGAGCCGACTCTGGCGTTATTGCTGTCCCCTGTGAGATCAAGTTTCGAGCTGCGATTTGAGATGTCTGACACAACTTCCGCATGGGCAAGATTTGTCGCGACCGCCGGTCGTGTCACGTTGGACCTTGAGTGGGAGATCGAATAAACCGACTTCGCATCGAGAAGATGCTGAAGCCTGCCTTCAGCCGAAATTTGAGGTGTTGTATAAGCCGCTCGCCGTGGTCAGGATGAACCCGCAGCCGATTGAACCGAATCGCTACGAGTCATCTCGCTATGGCGACCTCAACGACTCTGCCTGTGTTGCCTGCCCCCTGCCCTGTACCCGGCCCGCGAAGAGTTTGTGGAAACGCCGATTATGAGCACTACCAGTCGAGCCGCCTCTTTAGGTCTCAAGTTCCATCCCGACGCTTACCGCTTTGTGGACGCCGCGCTGCGTCATACCCAACGCAACTTGGGCCGCATCTCTGAGTCCGTTGAAGAAGACCAGTCAGAAGAGGTCGCTCATATCAGTGGTCCCGAGTTGCTGGATGGCATTCGCGAACTGGCCACCAAAGAGTTCGGCATGATGGCTTTGGCGGTCTTCCACCATTGGGGTGTGTTTTCGACGGATGACTTCGGACGCATCGTGTTCGACTTCATCGAACGAGGCGCCATGCGTAAGACCGATCGCGACCAAATGAGTGACTTCTACGAGGTCTACGATTTCGATCAGGTCTTTGATCGCGACTACGGCATCGATCTCACTCACGTCTTCCAGTCGTAGTCCCACAAATGAATCGATCAGGGAGTGGCCCTGATCGTGTTGTCATGAGCCTTCATCAGAGCCGCCTTGCCGATGACAGCTTCTCGCACTGCATCGCGTCTGGCGCTGCTCATGCTCTTGATTGCTGCAGGTTGGTACGCAGCGCTGATCACTCTCGCCGTTCGCACTGCCAATCCACCAACGCTTAATGCCCGACAAGTGATTGGCTCGAACATCGTCGTCGTGGGAACTGTTGAAGCCGATGGAACAGTGCGAGTCTCAAAGTCGTATTTGGGAATTGAACCCAAGAGCCCGATCAAGCTCATCGCTGATAACCCGCTACCCACAGGCGAATTGATCCTGCCACTGCTGCGCGATGGCGACCTCTATCGAGTGACCCCCACCGGCCTACCAGGAACCAATGACCGACTCGTCTACCCCGCCAATCCCGAGACGCTCGCGCAGTTAGAAGCGATCTTGAAGTAGTTCCAATGCCATCAACCGGGCATCTCATATGGGGCTCCGTATCGGTGATGTGCCGCCGACCGAAACTAAGATGTCTGCAGTTTTGAATGTCGCCTCATGCATCTGATTATTTCGCACCTCAACTTGATCTTCGATCCATGACCAGCTGACCTGCAAAGCAAACGCCGGGGAATTAAATTTGCTGAGCGTGTGGTTGCAGTGACTTCACTCGACGTGTTCAACGACCTCTCACCCCCATCACTCAAACGATGATCATCACGATCGACGGCCCTGCTGGTGCCGGTAAGAGCACGGCAGCTCGCGGATTGGCGAAGCGGCTGGGTTTTGAATTTCTCGACACCGGTGCGATGTATCGCGCAGTCGGTTGGGCGTGCCTGCAACGTGGCATCGACCTGCATGACGAGGCGCGAGTCGCTGAAGTGGCAGCCGTCGTGAAGTTGGAACTGCATGACTCGCATGTGATCTGCGACGGGCACGACGTCAGCGCGGCCATTCGCACGGCGGATAGTTCCAAGGCAGCGTCGGTCGTAGCCGCCAATCCCGGAGTGAGGTCAGCGATGGTCGATCAGCAACGAGCCACGGCCACAGGCCAAAACTTTGTGACTGAGGGCCGCGACCAAGGCTCGGTCGTTTTTCCCAATGCAGGCTGCAAGTTCTTTCTGACAGCCGACGCGCACGAACGAGCCACTCGACGACAAGTCGAGCTGGAGCAACGCGGCTACTTCACGCCGCTCGATCGAGTCCTGGCAGAGATCCATGATCGAGACCATCGCGACCAAACTCGCGAAGCCAGTCCGCTGGTCAAGGCTGCTGACGCCATCGAAATCGATACGTCGCGCAAGACACAATCAGAGGTGCTCGACGAATTGGAACTCGTCTCGAGGCAACGCTCGGGATTGCCTCTGACTTGAAGTCGTTCGACCGAAATGAAACGCGATCTGCTATTCGGCTCAAAAAGCAACAAGCCCGAAGAGTTGGGGGCATGTGGGACTCACGACGTGATCTCTAGTGCTTCGGGCCTGAATTCGCAGACGTCAGGAATGCTCGAAGTATCAAACCGGAGACGTGGCGACCGAGTCGAATTCGGTGCGGAAGAGAGCCCCACCAACTCGAACGCGATCACCATCGCGGAGCAAGGACTCACGGACGCGGTAGCCGTTTAAGTAAGTGCCGTGTGCGGAGCCAAGGTCGCGGACAATCAATCGGCCAGACTGCTTGGCGATGGAACAATGAAAAGAACTGACTGCGGCGTCTCGAACTCGGACTCGCGCATCATCGCTGCTACCGATCACAATCGGCAGTCGATCCACATCGAAGGAATTTGACGTCACGGCGTCGTCCAAACGGACAAGTCTCAACTTCATGCGAACTGATGGCTCCATACGAAGAATCGAAGCAACGAGCGGCTGTTAGAATATAGCTCGTCAACTTGAACCAACGCCGTTGGCCTGTGGTGCCGAGCAGATTGTCGCTCGAAGGCCGGTCCGGGATGCGAGTCCTAACGATTGTGATCGCACCCGCGTTTGCCTTTTATCGTCCTGACCGGCATGACTTCTTAATTCGTTTTGCCCGGTGAGCTCGAAAAAGTCGGCACAGGCAAAATTGATGGAGGACTGTCATGACGTCACCGCGATCAAGTGACTGCTGGATTTCATCCGCGATTCAAACTCTGTGATTCAAGATCTCAAAGTCCGATGTCAAACTGCATCACATGGATCTCTAAGCGGCAGATTGGAGATCGCAATCTGCCTCACACTTTTGAGGAAGTCCGTTCATGGCTCGCAAACTCATCATCGATGCCGATCCTGGAATTGGAGACGCCTTCGCCATTGCATTGGCGGCGCTCGATCCAGAGATCGAACTGCTGGCAATCACCGCGACTTCAGGCTGCGTCTCGGGACCAATCGCAACTCGCAACGTGCTCGCGATCAGCGAATCCGTCGATCCCATTAAGTGGCCGCGTTTAGGTTCGTCGACCGCCGATCGACCTCACTTTCCCAATGCCGAAGAGTGTCACTTTTACGACCCGCTGCGGCTCAACGGAAACTACGGACTGGGACAAGTCGAGCTGCCATTTTCCAAACCTCACAACCAGCATGAGTCAGCGCGAGTCATCTTCGATCTCGTCCGCCAGTACCCTCATGAAGTCACCATTCTGACGCTGGGACCGCTGACGAATCTGGAACTTGCGATCGAACTTTCGCCAGAGATTCTGGACCTCGTGAAGGGCATCGTCATTCAAGGCGGCGCGATTTCTAACGGTGGTGATGCGACGGCGGCTTCTGAGTTCAACTTCTTCGCCAACGCAGAAGCAGCTTGGCGAGTTCTGCGTGCTCCAACTCCCAAAACGCTGGTGCCATTGGATGTCGCCAACAAGGTCGTGCTGACCTTCGATAGCTTTGACCGTTTGAAGCAGCTTCGAGGTCGTCGGCTGCACTTCCTGTTTGAAGAGTTGCTGCCGTTTGCTTTGAGATCACATCACGAGCAACTTGGGCTCGAAGGTGTGCCGCTTAAGGAAGTCGCAGCATTGGCGGCCATCACTCAAGACCGCTTCTTTGAATCTCGACCGATGGTTGTTGAGATCGAGACTTATGGCATGGAGACGCGCGGCGCATCGATCGTCGATCGTCGGCGTGGTATTCGACGCCAACCCAACGCCGAAGTCTTGCAGTCCGTCGAAGTGCAAGGCGTGCTCGATTACATCACTCAGATCGTGAAGCTCTCGTGACGTCATCAGATTGCCTTGAGCCATCGACACTCGTCTGGCAACAAACTCCGCCCGTGACCTCGATCAACCCGCCTTCAATCCTGCCTCGTTCTCGTGGAGACCGTCCTCATGTTCGATACTTCTTCGAATCTGGTTTTGCCTGCTCGACGTCGGTTCTTGCAGGAAGCGGGACTGGGGTTTGGATCTGTCGCTCTCGCCAGCATGTTGCATCGAGAAGCTCAGGCAGAGAGTGTCGCGAATGATCCGCTGGCACTGAGGGCTCCACACTTTGGAGGCCAGGTTAAGTCGATCGTATGGCTGTTTATGACCGGGGCTCCATCGCAGGTTGACACCTGGGATTATAAGCCCGAATTGCAGAAGCGCGACGGACAAGACCTTGCGGGAGCAGACCCTAAAACCGGCTTCTTCACGACCAGCGGCAAGTGCTTGAAGTCGCCGTTCAACTGGAGCCAATACGGGGACTCGGGCACGTGGGTGCCAGACTTGTTCCCACATCTGTCGAAGCACGTCGACAAGATGTGCTTCCTGCATTCCATGTATCTGAAGCAGAACAACCACGCGCCGGCTTCCATCGAGCTGATGTGTGGTACGAACCGACCGGGGTTGCCGGCACTGGGAGCATGGATGACCTACGGGCTTGGTTCGCAGAATCAAAATCTGCCGTCGTATGTGGTGCTTCATGACACCAGGCCACGAGGTGACGACCAGATTTGGTCCGCAGGCTTTTTGCCAAAGACTTACCAAGCATTGGCACTCGACGCGCGACGCAAAGAGGCCATCGATAACCTCGCAAGAGATGGGAAGCACAACGATGCTCAGCAACGTTCGCAGCTCGATCTCATCAAGCAGCTCAATCAGGAACATGCTGCGAGCCGACCAACTCAAGCGGACCTAGCGGCTCGCATTAACTCTTATGAGTTGGCCTATCGCATGCAGATGGCTGCTCCCGAAGCTCTCGACCTAACCAAAGAATCCGAAGCAACTCACAAGCTCTACGGCATGGATCAACCGGAGTGCGCGACGTTCGCCCGACAATGTCTGTTAGCTCGCCGAATGGTTGAACGCGGCGTCCGCTTCGTGCAGATCTTCGCGGGCAAGGGTGTCGGAGGCGACGGTAGCGTCAACGATGTGCCTTGGGATTGTCACTCAGACGTCCAAACCAACCATCGCTCGTGCGGGTTGCACACAGACCAGCCGGCAGCGGCCTTGCTGGCCGACTTGGAGTCGCGCGGCCTGCTCGATTCGACGCTGGTGATTTGGGGCGGAGAGTTTGGAAGAACGTCAGATTCACAAGGCTCGAAGGGACGAGATCACAACCCGAACGGCTTCACCATCTGGATGGCAGGAGCGGGCGTGAAGGGTGGCTTACATTACGGCTCGACCGATCCCTTTGGTTACAAGGCTGTGGGAAAGAAAGTACACGTTAACGACCTGCACGCGACCTTGCTGCATTTGATGGGCCTCGAGCACACCAAACTGACCTACCGCTTCAACGGTCGTGACTACCGCCTGACTGATATCGGCGGCGAGTTGCTGACCGAAGTGCTGGTTTGAGATCACTAAACGGATGACGGATTTGAGTTCCGAGAAGGAAATGATGTTTCATGTTTACGGGATTAGTTGAAGGGCAGGCGGTCGTTCGTTCGTTGTTGCCGGAAGGTGATGCCGTGCGGCTGACGATAGAGTTTCCTCGCGAGGTCGCAGGCACGCTGACAATGGGTGAGAGCGTGGCTCTTAATGGTTGTTGCCTCACTGTCATCGCTTTTGACGAATCGACCGCTGCGTTCCAGGCTGGGACCGAGACGCTTTCCAAGACAAACCTCGGAGAACTGAAAGCCGGACGAACGGTGAACTTCGAGCGTTCGCTGCGAGCCGACGCGCGGCTGGGTGGGCACATCGTGCAGGGGCATGTGGATGGGACGGCCCGCGTGCATGCGATCGACCGCGCGGGTGAGTGGGTCACGATGTGGTTCCAACTCGATCCGCAACTGGCGAAGTTCATGGTGCCAAAAGGATCCGTCGCCGTGGACGGTGTGAGCCTAACGGTGGTGAATGCAGAGCCCGACCGCTTCAGCATTGCGTTGATTCCTCACACGCTGGAGGTCACCACGCTGGGACAACGCGCGGTCGGCGATACGGTCAACATCGAGACTGACATACTCGGCAAATACGTCGAGCGTTTGTTGGCCGCTCGGTTCGGCAACGTCTAAGCCCACTTGATCTCTTCAAGACAATTTCCGAATTGACTCGGCAGCTCCAGTCGTTTCGTTTGGAACTGTCCTGGAATCGGACACTCAGACCTGCAAGTCCATCGCTGATGCGCCAGATGATGCAACGAAGAGCGAGCTTCTCAGCACTGGCGAACTTGACGCGAAGGCGTTCTCTGGATGCCATGCAGCACCGCCGACACGCTGTTTACGTTGATTGAAATGACTTGATTATGAACCCGGCTGATTTGCTAACTCAGTACCGCGACTTACAGGCCTACGTCGGTTGGAGCGATGACGATGCGCAACGATTACAAGCACTTCATCCAATCGTTGAACCTCACTTTGGATCGATGATCGAAGACTTCTATCGAGTCATCGGTCAGCACCCTGGAGCCTGGAAAGTCATCACTGGTGGTGCTGAGCAAGTCGAACGACTTAAGGGCACCTTGCGCGGTTGGCTGAGTGATCTGTTTCGAGGCCCGTACGACGATCAATTCGTTTTGCGGCGTTATCGAGTCGGTCAGCGACATGTGGAGATTGGACTGGCTCCGTACTACGCCAACGTGGCTCTGGCTCGCATTCGCATGAACTTGATTTCTCAAACATTGCGACTGTGGCCGAAAGACGCGACTGGTTTGCAAAACACGCTGGGATCAGTGAACCGCGTACTGGATCTGGATCTGGCCATCATCGAATACGCCTACCATTTGGAGTCAACGGCTCGCGAACAACGGCAAGAGCGGCTGGCGACGTTGGGCAAGGTCTCGGGCGGTATCGCTCATGAATTGAGAAACCCGCTTAACGCCATCAAGACGTCGGTCTATTTCATGCTGAATGCGCGGCAGCTCACGCCAGAGAAACAACGCGAGCATCTCGAACGGATTGATCGCCAAGTTGGCATCTCAGATCGAGTCATCACCGCGCTGTCAGACTTTGCTCGATTGCCTGCCCCGCAGTTGCATGGCATCTCGCTTACAGAGCTTGCTCATGTAGTGATCGATCCACTGACGATCCCGTCATCGATCAAGATTTCAATCGACGCCCCGGCTGATCTGCCATCGCTTTCGGTGGACGCCTCGCAGATGTCGATCGTGCTCAGCAACCTCGTTCGAAATGCCATCGACGCTATGCCGGACGGCGGTGAAATTCGAATCGAAGGACGCGAGGTCGCGAATGATTCCAATCTCAACTCGCCGACCAAGTTGGTGATAAGTGTCACCGACACTGGCTGCGGCATGTCATCAGAGACTTTGGCTCAAATCATGGAGCCTTTGTTCTCGACGAAATCACGCGGCCTCGGCTTAGGACTGGCGCTTGCTCGCGAGATTGTGCAAAAGCATGGCGGCCACATCGCGGTAACCAGTCAAGTTGGAGTTGGATCCACATTCGCGGTGCACCTGCCGCGCGTCACCATTGGTTGATCCATTCCTCGACTGAACCGCCTTCGAGATCGACGAACTCCGAAAACGAAAACGCACCAGTCATCGACATGATTGACTGGTGCGTTTTGTTGTCTCTCGACAGTTCCAACTATTGAGGTCGGCGTGCTCCGGCTTGCTCCATGAATCGTCGCAATTCTTCCGGCGTGACAAAGCCATCACCGTTGGCATCTGCACGACCGAAGTTGTCCTTCAACCGTTCAGGAGCCTCGTCTTTGCTGATCTTGCCATCGCCATCGCGATCCATGCGTTTGAAGAGCTCGCCATCAATCTGAGGACGACGGCCCTCGGCACCTTCGCGAGGTTGATCACCTGCGGGACGACGCAGACCTTCAGCCGGTCGATCACCTTCGGGACGTTGAGGCCGATCGCCTTCGCCACGACGAGGTTGGTCGCCTTCGGGACGCCGATCACCTGCTCGACCAGGAACAATCTCCGGTCGACGTTCACCGTCACGTGGAGGGGCACCTTCTGGGCCTCGACCTCGCACGCCTTCTGGACCACCAGCACCACCTGGCGGCGGGCCAAACATCTCGCGCATATCCAACGAGCCGTCTTTGTTCTCGTCGAGTGCTTCCATCAGAGATGCAGCACGGGCCAACTCGTCTCGGCTGATAAGACCGTTGTGATCGGCGTCCAACATTTGGAAGAAGCGGGGTCCGCGAGGAGCACCATCTCCACCTCGACCTGGTCCTTCGGGACGACGATCACCTTCGCGAGGAGCGGCACCACCTTCTGGCCGACGTTCACCTTCCGGGCGAGTTCGGTCGCCGCCCTCTGGTCGTCGCTCGCCTTCGGGACGAGCCCCGTCAGGACGACGGCCACCATCACCGGCCTGAGCACGCATCCGCTCGGCAGCTTGAATAAACTCGTCCTTCGTCAATTCCTTCTTGCCGAGTCGTTCAAACAACTGGCCCAAGAACGGTTTGGCTGGCTCGGGCACTTCATCCAACGTCAGCTTGCCGTCGCCGTTGGCGTCCATGCGTTTGAAGCCCTCTTCCGGATTGCCGAATCCAGGACGACCAGCCATGCCTGGTGGAGGTCCGAGCTTCTCGCGCCCCTTCTCGAATTCGTCGAATGAAATCTCATCCTTCTTGAGGTCGTCGAAGATCTTGCCGAGCCGCTCGCGGACGAACTCAGGCAGCTCATTACGACTGAGCTTGCCGTCCTTGTTCTGGTCCATGCGTTCGAACATTTGCTTGGCATCAAACTGTCCAACGCCAGGGCGACCACCTTGAGGCCCCGCTTCTGGACGCCGAGGCTCATCCTGCTTCTCGCTGGTGGCCTTATCGAATTCTGCTTTTGACAGCTCGCCGTTCTTGTCTTCATCGCCAACTCGCAGCAGGCGTTCGAAGTGGCGAAGCTGATCCTCGGGGATCTCGCTGCGAACCAACTTGCCGTCGTTGTTCTTGTCGAGTTGCTTAAAGAGATCGCTCGACTGAGGAGCATCTTGAGCTGCTGAAATCACCGAGCTGGATGCAAACAACAAGGCGATGAAACAGATCCGCTTCATGAGATCGTCCTTCGTGTAAGGAGTGATGATTCGATAAGTCACAGAAGGCTGCTGAGATTCGCGAGCCATTCCGTCGACCGGCTCAAATTGAAACAACGAGCTAGAGCCAGAGTTTCGCACGGTTCCCGAGAAACTCGGAAATAGTGGCACACCGCCGCTCCGACGTTACTTGCTCTGAGAAAGTCGGTTTGCGGCGAAATGCCGCAGTTATCTCAGCGCGTTCAGAGTCTCAATGCAATGGCACTCGTTCCGAAGCAAAGTCAGAGACCGCAATTCGGAGAGATCGCCTCGTCAGCCGTCGAATACAGAGCCTGACGTTTCCCAAAGGGTCGCATTTCCCCGTGGAGCAGGTTTTCAACCTGCCTGTTTTGTCGCCGTATCGCTGGTTGGAAACCTACGCCACGGACTTCTTTCGGAAACGTCAGAGCCTGGGATCGAGTATTTCAAATCCCTCATTCACTGTGGGCAACTCGCATCTGCTCGCGATGTAATAAAACATGCAGCAGAGTGTCGCGTTTCAAAGCTTCGGAGTCAGCGAAGCGATACTTACCCAACGGCTTTTGCTCTAAGACGGCCCGCACTGCCGGAGTCAGGTATGTGCGTTTGGCGTGAGCTGCGATGTCGGCCAAGAACACTTTGAAGTTGGCTGCTGCCGACTCGACCATCCGCTCGCCCAAGTACTCGTAGTTCATCCGGTCTTGTTCAATGCGAAAGACTCGATCGGGATGAGCAGTCACCAGCCACAACTCGAAGCCACTGATCGCAGTTGTCTCAGTCAATTCGGTATGCGAATGCGGAGCGCTGAAGACCACGACCGACGGTTCGACGTTGTAATGCTGAGCCGACTCCAACGGCACATAGCCGACATCGGCGACGACGAGGTTCTCCCACTCGATCAACGCATGCCGTGCCCCGGACAGTCCGGCGATTTCCAAACCCTCGGGTAAACAAGCGGCTCGATGGATGACCTCTGCATGATCGAGTCGCGGTAATGTCGACTCCAAGACGACGCTCGCATTGACGCCCAACTCGCGAACAGCCGCCGCAACTTCGCTGGCGACGTCCAGCGAGAGATGATGAGGCAACACGCCCGGGATGTTGTGCCAGTCAATCCGCGCATCAACTCGATTGAGCTGCAATGCCTTCGAGATGGCATCCGCGAAAGTCTCGGGATCATCGGGTCGAGCAAAGACCACAACTCGATAGGCACCCGCAGAAGTCGTCGCTTCATTCATGAGAGAGCCTCTTGAATCGTCGAGAAGTTGAGGAGCTCAATCCGTACCAGACCGACGCATTACCAACACCGGGCACTCTGCATGTCGCAAGACACGCTCGGCCACTGAGCCCAACAAGATGCGTCGCACACCGTGATAACCATGCGACGGCATCACGATCAAATCAGCGGCAACTTCTTTGGCGTATTCCGAGATACCAAAGCCTGGATCGCCCACACGCACATGAGACCTCACACCGTCGAGATCTTGCTGCTTCAAGAAGTCTCTGAGATGCTTCTCGGCTGCATCCGCTCGAGTTTCGTCATTCATGGGCGCATAAAGCCCCAGCTCCGACGTGTAATCCTGGCCGGGCAGCACATGCAGCACGAACACATCATGGCCGTGTTCCACCATTTCAAGCGCAGTATGAATGGCTTGAACTGAGTGCTCGGAAAAGTCTGTTGGCACGACAACGCTTTTCTTCGGTAACCACTTCATGGCAATCAACCTTCCGACGCGAGTGATGTTTCCGGCGACGATTCCGATGCAAGCTCGTCTTTAGCGAGTGGCTGGCCTTCACTTTGAGCCAACGGACCTTCGCCTTCAAATGGTTGAGCATCGCCTTCGGTAGTTTTGTCGTCGCCACGCAATCCAAACTTGTCGAGCAATCGATACAGCTTGCGGCGATGAATCCCGAGCGTGCGAGCCGCTCGCGCTTTGTTGCCGTGATGCTGATTCATAATCTGAATGACGTGCGCTTTCTCCAAGTCTTCCAGCCGAGTGCTGGCTCCAAAATTTGGCATCGGATAGACCGGCGCGGGCTGATGGCTAGCCATTGGCGGCATCGGCAACTGCGGCGCAACCGAGTGCGCGTAAGCAATCGTGGCGGCTGTTGGCGAGTACCCCATCACAATCTCGCGCGGCAGATCCTTCAGTCGAACGATGTTGTCGTCGGCGAGAATGTTGGCGCGTTCGATCGTGTTGATGAGCTGCCGCACGTTGCCTGGCCAGCGATAGCGTTCGAGTGCCAATCGCGCTTCTGGCTCGATCGACCAGCCTGCTCCCAAGAAGTGATCAATGAGCACGCCAATGTCGCCGGTGCGTTCTCGAAGTGGCGGCAGTTCAATCATCAGCACGTTGATGCGGTAGTAGAGGTCTTCTCGAAAGCGTCCTGCGACAACTTCCTTAGAGAGATCGCGATTCGTCGCAGCGACGATCCGCACATCCACGCGCCGTTCCTTATGAGAACCCACGCGGCGCATCGACCCATCTTCCAGCACTCGCAACAACTTGGGCTGCAGAGCCAGAGGCATCTCACCAATTTCATCGATGAAGAGAGTTCCGCCATCAGCGACTTCGAACAATCCCGGCTTCGTAGCCGTTGCTCCCGTAAACGAACCCTTCTCGTGACCGAAGAGTTCGCTTTCAACAAGTTGCTCCGGCAGCGCCGCGCAGTTAACGGTGACGAAAGGCTTGTCCGCACGATTGCTACACGACTGAAGGGCTCGCGCGACTAACTCTTTTCCGGTACCGCTTTCGCCTTGAATGAGGATGGCTTTGTCAGTTGGACCGGCTCGTTCAATGAGCCGCCGGACCTGATCCATCTGCGCCGAACTGCCGACCATTTTCACGGTCGGTCGACT
>OMIV01000210.1 GCA_900299185.1 Planctomycetaceae bacterium | reverse complement strand
CTCGTGGGCTCGGAGATGTGTATAAGAGACAGGAGGCAAGCGTCTGAAGTTCGGCATCGTTGGCACAGTGCAGGAATGCCATCGCCCCGGCATGACGCAAATACGGATCGGCATCGCCATTGGCTTTGAGCATCTCGACGATGGCCGCAGTGGCCTCGCGACTTCCCACTTTGGCCAAAGCCAAGGCTCCAAAGAGTCGCACGCGCGGGCTGTCATCTTTCAGAGCTGCGATCAACGCGGCGGCGGATTGAGGGTCTCGCGCTTCACCGAGCAACTTGACGGCCTGCGCTCTGATCTCGGCATTGTCGGCTTTGACCAACGGTCGCAGAGCTTCGAGCGTGGTGGGCTCGCGTCGGGCGAGTTGTCCCAGAGCCCACATCGCGTGTCGTGCCCCGCGCTCCGTCGCGACGTTTTGCAGTGCGGACGTTGAATCGCGAAGAGGCACGTTCGTGGCACTCGTCAGCAATTTGATGAGCACGGCTTTTCGCCCAGCGTCCGCCGTTCGGAAGACAGCATCGACGTAAGCGAATTGGGATCGCAGACGGACTCGCAGGTCGGGATGTTGGAATAATTCCAGAAGTCGCTCGGGAGCTTGCTGCTCGATGCCTGCGGCAAACAAGTCGCGAGTTTGCTTCACAACGTCGCTTCCGAGTTTCTCAGGATGGCTGAGCGTGAAGATACGACCGCCGAGCGACTTGCCGCTCCAGTCGAGATTCACAAAGTCGGCGACATAGACCTTGCCGTCATAGCCAAAGTCGATGTCCGTTGCGTTGACCGGGTTGAAGAAGTTGTGTTCGTCGATGATCTCGAATCGCGCGCCCTTGGATTTGATTGAGAACGATTCAATGCCACCGGCGCCGGTGTAGTTCGCCATGAAGAAGTGATGCTGATAACGATCATCCAATCCGGTGCCGGGGTAGTACGCGAAGCCCGATGGTCCCGCTCCCAACTTGCCACACGGAGGCAACACCCATGCGGGCTGATCGGCGGCTTCAATGTGCCACAACTTCTCGGCATGCCACGGCCCCGTCAGATACGGAGCGGGGATCGTTTGGTAGGCCATGTTCCAACCGCTGTCCGCGCCCTCGACAATCAACACCAATCGCGAGTGGTCGCCTTTGTCGCAGTTGTTGTCGGCGGCAAAGAGATTCCCGAACTCGTCGAACGCGATCTCTTGCGGATTCCGCAAACCGATATGCACGACTTCGAAGTTCGAGCCATCGGGATCGCACCGAAAGACAGCGCCTCGCCTGGGTAACGAAAACGTCCGGCCTTCCTTCGATGTCACATGAAAGCCGCGATCGCCCACCGAGAAATACAGCTTGCCGTCCGGTCCCCACGCCAGCCCGTGCAGGTCATGACCGAGGAACCCGCAGTTGACTCCAAAGCCGGTTAGCAGCGGCGTCCGTTCGTCGGCAATGCCGTCGCCGTCTTTGTCTTTGAGCAACCACAGATGCGGAATGCAGGTCAGATAGACGCTGCGGTTGCGAGCCATCACTCCCGCCGCGAGACCATCCAGGGGCTCGTTGAACTTGCCCGCAAAGATCGTGGACTTATCCGCGACGCCGTCGCAATTGGTGTCTTCCAACAGTCGCACTTGGTCTGACACTTTCGAAAACCAGCTCATCCCGCCGTCGAACTTGTCGGCGTACTTCTTGAAGACCGCCAGTCGATCATCCAGCGTCTTGATCTGTAAGTCGTCTTCCAGCAAGAACGGCCGCGTGCGGTTTTCTTCGGTGCCGCGATTGAAGCGATACTCTTCGGCGACAAAGACGCGATTTTTCTCATCGACGCCAATCGCGACGGGGCTAGCGAGCTTCGGTTCCGCTGCGAATAGCTCGACCTTCATCCCCGGCGGAGCTTTGAACTTCGAGATCTCTTTGAGCCCCGCAGCAGTTCCATCCGGCAACACTTCTTGCGCGGGCAGACGACCACTCAGCCAGCACAGCAACACCACACACAAAGCCGTTCTCATGAGGCCGCATTCTCCGTGGATCAAGTGACGTCTTCGAGCCCAAACTCAACGTGCTGAGAGTAGCAAATTGAGTCCTCTGTTGAGCTGCACCCGGGCAGTCAGTTCGAAAACGTCGGCATGATCCACGGCGTCTTAAGCAACATGACTAGAGTGTTCGAGAAGCCGCAGCATGGGATTCCCTTGCGTGCGGTTCTCGCGTTCTCGGACGACTATGCATCACCAGAAGAAATGCACGGGATGGAATCCCATGCTACGGCTTCTTGGCCAAACTCCTTAGGCATTGCCAAGGCCGAAGATTCGGCCGAGCCAGTCGCGGGAGAAGGCGAAGGTTTCGTCGACTTCGCTGCGGCGGGCGATGATGGTGTCGTCGCCGTCTCCACCCGAGACCGTGTCGGTGGTGCTTTGGTCGCCGCTGATGAAGTCGTTGCCACCTTCACCGAGCAGCACGTCTATGCCCAGGCCGCCTCGCAATGCGTCATTGCCGTCGCCGCCTAGCAGTGTGTCGGAGCCGTCTTCACCGAAGAGGACATCGTTGCCGATTCCGCCGCTCATTGCGTCGTTGCCTCGACCACCAAAGAGCCGGTCGTTGCCCGCGTTGCCGACAAGTGTGTCGTTGCCATCTTCGCCTCGCAGGACGTCATCGCCATCACCGCCCTTCAACGCGTCGTTGCCGGTGCCACCTTTGAGCAGATCATTACCAGCTCCGCCATCGGCTGTGTCGCTACCCGATCCACCATTGATCGTGTCATTGCCAGTGCCGCCAACGAGGATGTCGTTGCCGTTCTTGCCGAGCAGCAGGTCGCGTCCGGCGCTGCCGAAGAGTTGATCGTTGCCTCGACCACCATCGACCACGTCATTACCCGCGCCGCCGTGCAACCAATCGTTGCCTGCTCCACCGGTGAGGGTGTCACGACCATCTCCACCACTGAGCCGCGCTCCGGTCGTGACCGATGTATCGACGGTCAGCACATCGTTGCCCGCATCGCCGCTGATGAGGGTGACGTAACCGAGTGCCGCAGCCAGACCACTCAGGTTGACGGCATCGTTACCGACGTCGCACGAGATGATGATGTTCGTTGCGGTGATGCCCGTGGCGTCGGATAGATCGAGATTAATGACGTCTCGCTTCTCGGTGCCGAGCACCACGATCGAGGTTGCTGCGGTCACATCGAAGGTCTGCGTATCGAAGTCCTCGCCAGCGACGGTCAGCACGCCCTCTGACAACGTGATGTCTGTGGGATTGAACGAGTGCAGCAAGGTCACTCGAACTTGGCCATCGAGATTGTTGACGGCACCCAAAGCCGTCAGCAGTTCGTTGTCCGCGATCGACTCGGCGATGTTGAGGAACTCCCAATCGGCGGCACCGTCATCGCTCTCGGTGTAGATCGGATCGAAGTCGAACTCATAGGACTCGGCCTGCTCTGTGAGATCGAACGTGGCGACGATCGTGTCTGCGTCGCCGATCGGAGCCGCCGTGATCGTCGTCGTCGATACTGAGTACAAAATGTCGTCGATGAAGGCGCTGCGGAGCACGTAGCCGTTATCGACGATCGAGTTTTCGATCTCGACGGCTGCATCTCCGGTTTGAGTCTGATCGATGTGGAAGACAACCAACTCATTGCGTGCCGTGCCGGTGTCGTAGTCATAGCCGCTGACGGGAATGGCCAAGGTGTTGTGCTCGGCAAACCAACCGAAAGCGTGGTGGTCCCATTCCGCGACCGACCATGTCCAGCGTGGCAACGATTCTTCGTCGACCAATGTGGGGTTTGCTGGATCGGCAACGTTGTAGAGCGCGACCTTGGTAGCGAAGTCGTTGGTGTTACGACCCACTGCCAACAGGTAGTCATGTCCAATGACTTGCAGGTAGCTGGAATAGCCAGGGACTTCGAGTTCACCGGCAATCGTTGGCGAGGTTGGATTGCTGAGATCGATGTAGAAAAGCGGATCGACCTGACGGAACGTGACGACGAACGCTCGGTCTCCATCGAATCGCACCGAATAGATCCTCTCGCCTGCCGCAAAGCCGTCGACGGCGCCGACTTCATTCAGTGAGCCATCAATGTTCTCCAGAACTGAGAGTCGATTGGTCGTGGTCCAAATTCCGTTCGCGTCGAACCCGCTGACGGTCGTGGCGACTCGAAGCCGCCCGTCGAATTCATCGGCTGAGAATTGATTGAGCAGCGAGCCTTCCACAACTCCGGTGCCGATGAGTTCGATGCCGCGCTCGCCATTGGCCCAACTGAATTCGAGGACCGTCGTGCGCGTGTCGCCCCACGAGTAGTTGGGTTGGAAGAGATAAAGATGCTCGGCATTGGCGTAGATGCCTTGGGTGTAGTCAGCCATTACCGAGCTAGCGCTGACCAGACCTGGCTGAGTATCGTGCATGTCGATCGTCACGACAGACATCAGCGTGTCATAGGTCGCCGTGCTGATGCGGTTGATGGATTGGACTTCCGAAATCAAACCCTCGGCAGCCAGACCTTCGGCTGTGACCGAGAAGTAGTTCGGCAGTGCGTCGTCGATAAACGCATCGATGTTGGCTCGCAGCCGCGCTTCGTAAGCCTCGCGCGACTCATAGGCCGGGACTTCGATGGTCTCCGTCTCAAGGACATAGGGATCAACCGGCAGCGAGTTCTTGATGTCGAGCGGTGCGGCACCATCAGTAGTCGGCGTTAGGGAGTCGGTGCTAGTAATTGTGATGGCTGTCGAGTCGTCGATTGCGATCGGCTGATCGTCGATCTCAACAGCCGGGACATACCCTTGCCAGCGATAGATCGGAGTCTCAATCGTCGTCGTGCCGTCGGTCTGCGGAGCGGGCAGGTTGATCGAGTTGCTGGTGATGACATGCACCTGCCCATCGATCGCTCGCGAGTCGACGTAGCTGCCATCGAGTCGCGTCTGCTTGGCGAGTGATGGGTTCGAACGGTCGGCGACATCAAACACCGAGATGATCGTCGTAACATTGCTCGGACGAACGAACATCCTCGACGTGAACGAGTTGAGCGACGACGAATTGTCGAACGCGTATTCCTGCGAGATGACCGTTAGCCGATCGCCATCGAGATACTCGGCAATCGCATAACCCTCGATCCGAATACGAGCGACTTCGTCCATCGAATCAGCGGGGAAGGCTTTGATGATCCGCAGGTCTTGGCCGCTGATGACGAACAAGTGCGTGCCGTCGTTTTCGATGATGTCGCCTTCATCGACTCCATTGACCTGCGTGTTGGTGTCGGAGTGCGTCGGTGCTGTGATGCTATTGCTGCGCACGACTGAGTCGCTCGCCGCAGCGGTGAAGAGAACATCGCCACCACGATCGAAGTAGACTGGGCCGCGATTCCACCAAGCAGCCTGGCCGAAGAGACCTGCATATTGAGAGACTGCTCGTTGAATGAGGTACTCGCCGAAGGCCTCACGCGATTCAAACTGGCTTACAGTCACTGGCGGTGGAGTTTCCATTCCACCTGGCGTCATCGTGTAGAGCACCGGGACCGCTGCATCGCCCTCGTCTTGTATCGGCAGGTCTTGAATCTGCACCTCGTCGCTCGTTGTCGCGCCGCCGAGCAACTCGGGCATGGTCGCGTCCATCAACGCGCGAACTTCGAGGCACTCACCAATACGAGGTCGAACGACTTGAGAACGACGAACTGACAGCATGCCGGTCAGCCAATTGAAACGCTTCATGTGAATGGTCCCGCGTGAGTGATTGCAGATGTGAGGCGATGTCGTTGAAACCGCCGCGAAGTTGGGATGAGAGTCGCGTGCCCATGAACATCACTAAGGACGGCGATGTTGGCAATGTCGCTTCGGAGAAGAGCGATCATTAGCACGTCGAAAATGATGTCTCAGGCACTTCATTGATGGCACCTGATGTTCGGCTCCGTAGCTGATTCTGTTGCTCGCGAGGAATTAGGGCTCATCGCAAAACCGTGGGGGGTAACTGGTAAAGAGCGGACAGACTGGTTCAGCTGGGGTTGTGAGTTCTCAAGTCGCAACTTCAACGGAGTCCCAGAATGTCCGCTCAAGCGTTTT
>OMIV01000209.1 GCA_900299185.1 Planctomycetaceae bacterium | reverse complement strand
CCGTGCGAAAGCAGCTTGAAGAGTGTTTCTCGATCGTCTTCCCCGATGTTCCAACCTCCGAATTCGCCACTGCCGCGATGGGCGACATGGCGCAATGGGACTCGTTGGCCACGTTGACTTTGGCTGCGGTCATTGAGGAGAGCTTTGGCATGGAGATCCCGCCGGACGATGTTTCGTCGTTGGTCTCATTCGATCTGATTGCCAACTACTTGCAGAGCCGCAGTCGCATGGCGGCGTAGTTCAAAGAGGGGTCAGGCACTTCGGAAATTCGGAATTGGGCGAACGACAGCAACGACTACGAGTCAGCCCATTGCCCGCCCAATTTCGAATTTCCGAAGTGCCTGACCCCGCCGGTGTGACAGCAACATTCAAAAGGTCTCCTCATGAAGCCCGCGTTTCTCATCACGATCGACACCGAGGGCGACAACCTCTGGTCGTATCCCAGCGAGATCACGACGGAGAACTCTCGGTACTTGCGCCGCTTTCAATTGCTCTGTGAGCGATATGCGTTGAAGCCAACGTGGCTCACTAATTGGGAGATGGTCAACTGCGGCACCTATCGCGACTTCGCGAAGGACTGCCTGAAGCGAGGCACGGCAGAGATCGGCATGCATCTGCATGCCTGGAATAATCCTCCCATCATCCCGTTAAGCGCCGACGACAATCGACTCGTGCCGTTTCTGATTCAGTTCGATGAATCGATCATGCGCGACAAGATCGCCGTCATCACCGATCGGCTGGAGGATGCCTTCGGTGCGAAAATGCTGAGCCATCGCGCTGGCCGCTGGGCCTTCAACGAAACGTATGCTCGGCTGCTCGTCGAACACGGCTATCGCATTGATTGTTCGGTCTCGCCGCACATGAGAGGGGAGCACGGAGATCCCAGCGTCAAAGAGGTCGCGGACTACACCAACTTCCCGGAGTCGGCGTATTGGGTCGACCTCAAGAACATCGCAAAGGAAGACCCCCATTCCACACTGCTCGAACTGCCGGTGACCATCGTCGCTAAACCTCGCACCGGGTTGCTGAAGGTGGCCGAACTCGCCAGCAACCTGCATTCGTTCCCTCGTCGCGTGCTGGATCGCTTCGCTCCCAAAGCACTCTGGCTGCGTCCCGATGGACGTAATCGACACGCCATGCAAAGCGTGCTGGATACCGCGTTGCAGGAAGAGCGTGCGTATGTGGAATTTATGTTGCACTCTTCCGAGTTCATGCCAGGAGGCAGCCCGCGGTTCCCGACCGAGATGCACATCGAACGTCTCTATGACGACCTGGAAGCATTGTTCGAACACGCTCGCGGCCGATTCGAAGGACTCACATTGGCCGAGTATCACGCCCGCCTGACAGCGGGTTCGAGACGCGCAGCCGCTTGATTCAAACACACTCGATGCCGCCGCACTTCGAGGCATCTGCGAAATCATTCTTGATATGCCAAGGAGGGCATGCATGACCGACACAGCCAACACTTCGCCGCAATTGCGAGTCGTCTCAGGCAACTCATTCCAGAAGCCGACGGCAGACTCACCGATCCGCGTCATCTACGTGATGGGAGCGGGCCGCAGCGGATCAACAGCGCTCGAAGCCATGCTGGGCGATCATGAAGACGTTGTGGCGGTCGGCGAGTTGAACAACGTGTTCTCCAAGCGTTGGCAAGAGGATGTGCATTGCTCATGTGGAGCACTCACTTTGCAGTGCTCGGTTTGGCGCGATGTGCAGCAACGCTTCTGCGAGATCACCGGGCTGAAGTCATTCCACGATCACTGGGAAGCTCACACGAAGTACGAAGAGTTCAAACCCAGATCGTTGGGCATCCCGCAATGGATGCGGCTGACCTACGCCGAAAAGATTGGCGGCCCCGATGTTCGAGAATGGCAAGCTCGCAATTACGCGGTCTATCAGGCGGTGGCAGATGTCACCGGCAAGCGAGTGATCGTGGACTCCACCAAAACCCCCATTCGAGGTCGTGTACTTTGCATGACACCAGGGCTCGATGTGCGACTCGTCCATTTGATTCGCGATGTCCGAGGCGTCGCTTGGTCGCGTCAAAAGGCGTATCGCAAGAACCCGGCCTTGGGACTGAATAAGGACAACGAGCCCGTCCCAATCTGGCGTTCGGTCGCGTATTGGACCGTGATGAACACGCTCAGCTCGATGGTTCGTACTCGCTACGAAGATTGCCCGTCGCTGCTGGTGCGTTACGAAGATTACACCCGCCAGCCGCTGGCCGAGTTCGCTCGCATCAGCGAGGTCGTCGGGCTCGATTATGGCCCGATCGCCGAACGACTGGTGGCCGGACAACCGGTGCGTCCGCAACACACTTCAGCCGGCAATCCCGTTCGCATGTTGGGAGCAATCAAGCTCTCGCCCGACTTCGAATGGATGCAGAAACTGCCAGAAGCGGACCGTAACGCCTGCTGGCGTTTAGCTGGTCTGATGATGCGAGCCTATGGTTACGAAAAGCACCCGCAGGTTGATCAATCCGTGCTGGGACCGCGCGTGCAATCGGTGTGGGATCAGATCCGTGCCGAGCAACCCAGTGCTCTGATTGAAGAGCGGAAGGCGGCCTGATCGTCTCGCTTTGTTTGCCGCAGACCGCTTCCTATGGTTCCGCCTCGTGTCTTAGCAGCCTGCTAACAAGCACGTGGAGCACGATTTCATCATGCTCGAAACGCAATAAGTTCGGACTCTCCGACGATAGTGTTGGATCGCATCAGTTAGCCGCTGGGCGCTAGCCCTCGGTTAAAAGAGATAGAACCGTAGGCTAGCGCCCGGCGGCTGATCTCTATCGAGATTCCACACGAACGACGGAGCCTCTGAATTTGGGCACGTTGAAAACGTACCCCACGAATTGCCACAGGCTGCTCGGTTCCTTCAACCCTGACTCTGAGGAGGCGGCAGCAATGATTTCGTTTTCATGGAAGCGTCGGTTTGCAGCGTGTTTGGCAGGACTAGCACTCGCGGTCGCAGCCGTGACTCAAGCGTCGGCAGCCGATGACAAGCTCGCCGTTTATGTCGGCACCTACACCGGCAAGAGTCAGGGCATCTATCAGCTTGAGCTCGACCTCGCGTCCGGCAAGCTGACTCAGAAGAGCGTCACTGGCGGCGTTAAGAATCCATCGTTCGTCGCCATCCATCCCAACGGCCACTTCCTCTACTCAGTCGCCGAGATCGCTGACTTCGAAGGCAAGGCCAAGCAAGGCGGCATCGCAGCCTTTGCCATCGATACCAAGACCGGTGCGTTGACGATGCTGAATCAGCAATCGTCCGTCGGTGATGGGCCGTGCCACTTGGTGGTTGATCGCTCGGGCAAGTGCGTGTTGGCCGCGAACTACGGTGGCGGCAGTGTCTGCTGTTTGCCGATTGGAGCAGACGGCAAGCTCGCCAAGGCCACGTCGTTCTTCCAACACGAAGGCCGCAGCATCAAGCCCAATCAAACTTCGCCACATGCGCACTCGATCAACGTCGATGCCAATAACAACTTCGCAGTCGCGGCCGATCTCGGGCTCGACAAGATGCTCGTCTACAAGCTCGACGCCGCTGCCGGAAAGATGACACCCAACGATCCGCCATCGACGACTCTCTCCCCAGGATCGGGACCGCGACACTTCGCGTTTCATCCCAATGGTAAGTTTGCTTACGTCATCAACGAGATCAATTTGACGGCCACGGCCTTCAGTTATGACGCCGCCAAGGGCACGCTGGCCGAGATTCAAACGCTGTCGACTCTGCCGCCAGGAGCAGAGCGCGGCCCCGGCATGAGCACCGCTGAAATCCAAGTTCATCCGTCGGGCAAGTTTGTCTACGGCTCGAACCGAGGTCACGACACCATCGTCGCGTACTCAGTCGATCAAGCGACGGGCAATCTGACTCATGTGGAGAACGAGCCGACCGGCGGCAAGACGCCTCGCAACTTCGGTCTCGACCCCACCGGCAAGTACTTGCTGGCTGCGAACCAAGCCTCGGACACCATCGTGGTCTTCAAGATCAACGCCGACACCGGAGCACTCGATCGCACCGAACACAGCATCGATGTTCCGACTCCGGTCTGTGTGAAATTCTTGAAGCTCAATCCGTAAAGCACCAGACCGAGCCAAGGGACCGTCGAGGACTAACTTCTCGATTGGGTTTCCCGTAAGCGACATCACAGTCGCAGCAGCATGAAGACAGTAGGTCTCTCGCAGAGGCACTGAGGTCGCAGAGTTGAAGATTTGCTGAATCTAGTCTTCTCCGCGTTCCCTGCGTCTCTGCGTGAGACTTCTTCTGCTTACGAATCATCGAGGAAAACTCCCTCATTGAGCGTTGCACGGACGACGGAATCCATGCGACGAATTCGGAAAACTATTCTCTGATGATCTCTCAGGCCTTCGTTGAACAGCTTGGTTCAAGATGTTGGTCTTAGCGGTGTGAGGAACGCTGGTGGCAGATTTCTTACTCACACGGATGTTTCACACACGGATAGAAGACAATCGGCGATGACATCCGCGCGATTGCCGCAAGCGTGGCTCAAGCATCTGCGATAGGAACCTCGTTCATGACCTCACTTCATCGTGTCTTGGTGCTCGGCGTTGGTTCGATTGGCGAGCGTCATTTGCGGTGCTTCCAAAACACGGGGCGGGCTGAGCTGAGCTTCGTCGAAATCAATCCCCAACTCCGCGCGACAATCGCCGAGCGGTACTCCATCTCGCGGCACTTCGGCAGTTTTGAGGACGCGCTCAGCGATCCGCCGGAATGCGCGGTCATCGCCACGCCGGCTCCGTTTCATATTCCGATGGCTCAGAAGTTGGCTGAAGCCGGAGTGCAACTGCTGATCGAGAAGCCGTTGAGTACATCGCTCGATGGCATCGAACAATTGCAGGCCACCGTGCAGCAGCGCGGGCTCATCGCGAGTGTCGGCTACACCATGCGGATGCATCCGAGTTTGATCGCGATGCAGCAAGCCATTGCGTCGGGGCGATTCGGCAAGCCCGTGCAACTGGTCGCCGTCACCGGCCAGAACTTCCCGACCTATCGACCGGCCTATCGCTCGATTTATTACAACAACCACGCCACAGGTGGCGGAGCGATTCAGGACGCGCTCACGCATGCTCTCAATGCTGGCGAGTGGATGGTCGGCCCCATCGATCGATTGGTAGTCGACGCCGCTCATCAAGTGCTGCCGGATGTCACAGTGGAAGACACCGTCAATTTGCTCGCGCGACATAGCGACGTCCTGGCGAGCTACTCGCTCAATCAACATCAGCCTGCGAACGAACTGACTTTGACCGTCATCTGCGACAAAGGCATGGTTCGCTTCGAAGGTCACGAGCGGCGCTGGCGTTGGACACTACAACCCGACAGCGGCTGGAATGACGAGGCCATCGAGCCGTTCGATCGTGACAAGCTCTACATCGATCAGGCCCACGCATTCCTCGACGCTGTCGAAGGCCAGCCCAATCGTTTGTGCTCGGTGGCAGATGCCTTACAGACCCTACGAGTCAACCTCGCCGCGCTAGCCAGCGTGCGGTCTGGCCGCTGGGAAGCGACTCGGCCTGCTCCATAGGGGGCTGATGAAGCAAGTCTTGATGTTGCCCTCAACAGTTCGTGGTGCAGTTTTTCGAACTGCAAACCAGCTAAGAAATTGGCAGGTTGAAAACCTGCCCCACAGCGACATGCGACTTTTGTTGGACTTCAACGCTCAGGATTCGGATTGCGGATCTCAGTCGCGGAGCGACTGAGCTACGTAGGCGAGTCGCTCGGCGACTCGCGATACACCGACGGGCATCGCACTGCGAGTTTCGCCCCAACTTCCTCCAGTTGGGAGGTAAAGACGAGCCCTTGCTTACCTCCGTTGTGACCTAGTTTTGGCTGACGAATTCACGCCGTGCAGTCGCGTCGACTGGCTCGGCCTTGTCACTTCGCGATGCCCAGTTCGGGGACGACATCGTGATGCCTCATTAGGTCTCATCGGCGGAAAGAAACATGGTAAGCACACGTAAGACATTGGCCGTGAAGAAAGGCAAACGAGCAGGCTTCTCGCTGCTCGAATTGCTGGCCGTCGTAACGATCCTGGGCATCATCGCCGCAGTGGTAATCCCACGTGTGTCGGTGTCAGCTGACACCGCTAAGACGAATGCCAATAAGCAGAACATCTCCGAGATCAATTCGGCGGTAGAGCGTTACTACTTTGAGAAAGGCTCTTACCCAGCCGCTGACCTCAGCGACATTGGTAAGGACGCGAACTATTTCCCGAATGGCGTTCCCACCAATCCTCTGACGAACGCTGCTTACACGCTCGATGCCAACCATCGAGCGAAGTAATTGCTGACGAGACGCAAGACGCCGTCCATGTCTGCGATTGACGTGAGACAGCGGACGGCGTGGCGAGCGACGAAAGCCAATCTCATGAACCGCGTCAGGCACTCGGCTCATTTCACACGACGACGAGGAGTTTCATTTCTGGAACTCATCGTCGTCGTGTCGCTGATGGGCATCCTCTCGTCCGTGATCGTGTCGCGTTATGGGCGTTCGACCTTGGGAGACTTGGGCTCACAAGGAGACGCGCATCGTCTGTGGCTCGACATGCAATACGCGCGACGCATCGCCATCAAGAACGGTCAGTCGTGTTGCATCGTCTTCACCGGCGGAGGCTCCACCACGGGCTATCAACTGTTGCTCGGTAGCGCGTCGGATGTCGCCGGTGGTGTGGCGACTCAAGTGGAACAAGCTCGTGTCTTCAGCACCGACATCACAGCAGCACCTAGTGCGACCGTGCTGGAGTTTGATTTCGAAGGTCATGCCGCAGCGACTTACTCCGTGACGCTGACAGCCCCTGATCAACGCTGGCAAGTGCAAGTCTTGCCGCTGTCTGGAATACCGACCGTCAAGAAGTTGTGAGATCCATCGTGAACCGCATCCCGTCAAGAAGTCGTCGCGTTCAACGAGCCGGGCAATCGATGCTCGAACTTGTTGCCGCGTCGATGTTGATCGGGACAACCTTGGTTCCCGCTCTGCAAATCATGACGCGAAGTCTGGAAGTGACTCGCAAGCTGACGACCTCCGAAGCGTTGGCGACTTTAGGCGCCAGCATGTTGGAGAAGTCTCTGGCTCAAACATCAAGCACCTGGTCCACCGCCAGTTCGTCCGGCAACTTTTCGTCCGACGGTTATCCAACCATTGGCTACACAGTCACCCGCTCGGACGCCGTCACAGATGGGGGCATCCCGAACTCGTTGATGGCCATTCAAGTCACGACCTGGGACGACAGAAACAACAACGGCCGCTGGGACACCGGCGAGCCCACGGTCACGTTCGCCAGCAAGGTCGCTCGACTGACCACGTATGACTACGAAGCGAGGATCTCGTGAACGGCACACCGCGACAATTCGGAGCCGCGAAGACTTCATCGCGCTCCCGTCGCGCCTTCACGCTCGTCGAATTGCTGATCTCGATGACGGTGCTTACGGCCTTGATGACGTCCATCAGCGTCGTCTTGAGAACCACTCGACAAGCCTGGGAATCGCATCAGTCAGATCTCATCGCGACCCAAACGGCGCATGCGGTCGTTCGTCACATCGTGCGCGAACTGCGGGAGGCCGACAGCGTAGTGAGCGTCTCCGCCAAGACTGCTGCGGCTGGCGACTTAGCGATTCGCGATGCCACCGGCGTGGCTCTGCGTTGGCAACACAACACCACAACCAAGCAAGTGCTCTTCACGGACGCCTCGGTCTCTGCCACCGCGCAAACCTTGGCCGAGAACGTGAGCTTGCTTCGCTTCACGGCCTATGCGCCCGACGGAACGACTGAAACGTCGGTCATCGAGCAGATGCAGTTTCTGAAGATTGAAGTGACCGTGCCTGTGCCGTCGACTGGCCGCACTCGCACAATCAACTCTTGGGTTTGGCTTCGTAACTTTGGTCGCAATCAAGCGGAGTAAGGAGGACCGATGCAACGTTCATTCAATCGCCACCAACTCCGCATTGCACATTCACGGCGAGGAGCAGCATTGCTCACTGCCATGTTCGTAATGGTCGTGACGTCGATGCTCGTGCTGATGATCTGCGACACGCAGACCATTCAGTACTCGGCCCTGCGAAACACCATCGACTACGACCGAGCCCGCTATCTGGCAGAAGCCGGAGTGCAGCATGCCTTGGCTCTATTAGAGAAAGACATCGACTTGCGCGGCACGGTGCCCAACACCGAGTTCCCTGCCAAGAGTGGCGAATATTACACCGTGACTGTCGCCACCGGCTCAGGAGCAACAGTCACGATCACATCCACGGGCATCGCCAAAGATTTCTCACGCACGCTCAGCGTCGTCACGAAGCAAGGTGGCTAAGCCCATTTCGTAAGGACCACCAGCGGCCCTTCATGACGTCCTGAATTTGATTACCTCGAAAGTTCATCATGGCTCGCAAGAACGCGACACAAAATATTCAAGCGGTGGCGATCGGACTCGCCGAGCGCGATCTCATCGCCCTGACGCTCGAACGCGTCGATGGACAGCAAGTCGTGCATTGCACACGCAAGACTTGGCGCAAAACGGCGAGAGATCTCGGAACGCCAACGGGCAAAGCCGAACTCGTCGCCTCGCTGACCGAGCTCGCCTCCGAACTCAAACTGCAAGGCGTGCCGCTGCATGTCGCGCTGAGCAGTGACTTCTGTGTGACGCGCGTGATCTCGGGCGAGAACGAATCCGTGCAACGCGAACTGCAAGAACTCTGCGAACGCAGTCGCGTCTATCTGTCATTGGGAGTGGGCGACAAGACCTATGCCATCAGTGAGGCCGCGATCGATCAGCGTCGCCGACATGTCTGGGTCTCGGTCGCCAACTTGCGCGTCGTGACGACGATCTTCGAAGCGTTCAAAGAAACCAAACTGAACCTCGTGCGATTAGAGCACTCACTTGGAGCACTCAGCCGACTGGTTCATCAACAGAAAGCTGATGTCACCAATCCCGTGCTGGCGATCGACGTCAGCCAACGTGTCGTCGACGTAGGCATCTGCTTCAAAGGCCAACTGTTGCTCGACTATCGCCCGTCGGGAACCAATGCCAAAGATAGCGCCGGGATCATCATCACTCGGCACACCAAGCGACTGCAAAGATACCTCGATCGCTTGCTGAAGCGCGAGTCCGCGGACTTCAAACGCATTTGCTTGTGCGGCGACATCCCGGACATCGGTTCGGCTCGAGAAAAGCTCGAAGAGAAGGCCACGATCGAAGTGCAACTGCTCGATCCGTCGATGGCCGCAGGAGATTGGCAACTCGATGAAGATGTCGCTCACGACCATCGGCTCTGCGGGGCCTTCGGCATGCTGCTCGCACAATTCCAACGCGACAAATCGCAAGCCTATCCCAACCTTCTCGACCCGCTGACGGCGGCGCATCGCGGTCCACTCGTACGACAAATCGTGAAACTCGCCTGGCCAGTCATCGGGACAATTGCAGCGTCAATGGGAATCATGACTTATGGCATTACTCAGCAGTGGAAGTGTTCTGCCATCGAAGCGGAACTAGCAACACTTGAGGATGGCTCGGCGCTCGTAAATAGACACCAGCGAGAAATCCAAGGAATCGAGCAACAGATTACGCACTTGAGCAACATCCGCTCGCGACTGCCACATGCTAACTGGGACAAGTTGATGGCGACCGTGGGGCATTCATTGCCGCGCGGCGTTTGGTTGGACTCCTTCCAAGCCGACCGCATCGGCGAAGTGACGATTGCTGGTACGAGCCACACTCAAGACGGCGTCTTCGAATTCATTCGGCACTTAAAGAGCATCCCGAACTTGTCCTCGGTGGCGTTGGAAAGCACCGCTCAAACAATTCTCTCCACTGGCCCTGCAGTGCAGTTCGTCTTGAAGGCTACGCCGAGAGGACCAGCCGATGTTTCCAAGAATATGAAGACCGCCACCTCGAAAGTACCTCCAGCTCCACGTTCGGCTAAAGCTGATGCCGAAGACCTCGTCGAACGCCTGCAACGAGCCGGCGTATTGATTCGCGGCGAGGTCATCTTGAGATAAAGACACCTCGGGGTGTCACTGAAACGACATGTCTTCCACTGACGGTGCGCGAGCCAACGCCAACACACTCGGACCAATCAACGCTCAGTCGAACCAGCGACTTCACACCACTCAAACCAACGCTCACAGCGGAGCAAGCAATGTCATCCCTCAACCTTGATAGGTATTTCACTCACCCGAAACGATGGCTGTTCGTCACAACTGCTACGTTCGTCGCGGGGACGGTGTTCCTATTGCCCGCTGTCGATTCGCTGCAATCGGCGCGATCCCGACATGCCGAACTTCAATCACAACTCGAACAACGCCAGGTCGAAGTCTCTCGACTAAACCTGTGGCAAAAAAAGCTCACCGAGCAGAAGGCCAAGTTGTCCGAGCACGAGCATCGTGCGTTTGGCGAAGACGAAGCGGAACACTTTCGTGGACAGCTTGCCGAACTCACACGTCGCTCGGGATGCACGATGCGACGCATTCGTCTGACGGACGCTCGCACTCGTGAGTGGAAAGTAACCAACGACGATCCTTTAGCTGATCGCTCTCCCGCGGCAGCGAAAGGTGACACACCCTTTTTATTGAAGTCGCAACAACTCGCCCTCTCGGTCGAAGGCAAGCTGTCGGCGATTCAAGAACTCCTCAGCTCGGTACCTGCTCAAGATCGACTCCTGCAGATGGGGCACATCTCCATCAAGCAGGTTGACGGGAATCCCAAGCTGGTGTCGTTAGACGTCGAGTTCACGCTGTTTGATTTGGTCCGAAAGAAGGCCGACGCCAAGACGTAAGGAATCCTACATCAGGCATCGACCAGAGATTGCCAGTCGGTGAATCTTCACGAGATGAACTCACGAAGGCTCCGACTGAAGACCGCGCGTCTGCTTTTTGTCACTTCAATGGATTGATTCAGCCACATGGAGGTTGCTGTGAACTTCTCGCGATACGCGATCAAACTCACTGCACTTGCTGCGTTGCTGATGTCGACGCCGCTGACGGACTTGCTCTTCGATGCGCCATCAGCATTCGCTCAAGTACGGCAACCCGAGTCGCTGCCGTCGGAAGCTCTCACGGAAATCCTGAACCGTCGCGGTAGTGTCACACTGCGAGACACCTCGATCACCGACGCCATGTTTGTTCTGCGCAAACAATGGCAGGTCGACATGGTGGTCTCAGCCAACATCGACGGCACCGTTAACGCGGCATTCACCAACGCCTCGTTGCGCGAGATCTTAGATTCGCTGCTGCTCAGCCGGGGCTTTGGCTATCGAGTCGTCGGGCGCAGCATCGTCATCCTGCCGCTCGATCAGATCGGAGCTCTCAAGCCGCTCTTCGATTCCGAAGTCGTTCCGCTGCGCAATGCCAATCCCAATGAGATGAAGGAAGCCGTCGAACTCATGCTGTCGCCACACGGCAAAGTGATGGCCATGCCTTCGACGCGCAGCTTGCTGGTGCTCGACTATCCCGACCGCATCAAGCTCGTCAAACAACGAGTCGCGATGCTCGATCAGTCGATTAATTCGATGCCATCAACGTCCACGCCGAACGGAGCTACGTCGCAACCCGGACAACTTCAGCCAATGCCGATGTCCACGGACTTAGAAGTGCGCGTCTTCCGACCTCAATACGTGAAGATCGCGACGTTGCAGCCAGCAATTGAGAACTTGCTGTCGAGCAACGGTCGTCTCGCATTAATTGCCAACGAAGACCAGATCATGGTCGCGGATCAACCCGATGTGATTAATGTCATCGAAGAAGCCGTCATGGAGCTCGATCAGCCTCGCCCTCAGGTTCGCATCTGGGCTCTGATCTACGACTGCAGCTTGGAAGATGTCTCACGGCTGGGAGTGAATTGGAACGCCGGCGTCTTTAGCAATGGACGACAAGCCAACGGCGACCCGCGCGACCAACTCTTACTTAACGCCCTGACGGCTGCGGCCCCTCCAGCCGGTGCCGCCAACGGTGCGCTCACGATGATGTCCGTCGGTCGTAACATCAGTCTGACTGCCGTGATCAACGCCTTGCAGACATCGAAAGATTCGAAGCTGCTAGCCGATCCCAACGTCACCGTGATGAACCATGAACCTGCAAAGATTCAGATCGTCACCGAAGTTCCTTACCAACAACTGACACAAGGCATTCAAGGTGGGACGATCGGCACAACGGCCTTTCGAGAAGCGGGCGTGACGTTGGAAGTCACTCCCCACATCGCTCGCGACAACACCATTTCGATGCTCGTAAATCCGCGCTTCAGCGTGCTGAGCGGTTTCACCAAGAACGACGAGCAGCCCATCATCGATCGACGTGAAGCCAAGACTTCGGTGCGCGTCACCAACGGCGAGACCTTCGTGCTGGGCGGCTTGCGACAGAAGACCAAGATCATTGATCGCAGCGGCATTCCTGGATTGCAGGACATCAAGACGCTGAAGATCGGTCGCTTGTTTCAATACAAAGCCGAGACGTTCCGCGAGAGCGAGCTGCTCGTTTTCATCACTCCCGAGATCGTGCCTTCGATCGCGACGCCACGTCCGCGTGAAGACGCCGCCCGTCGGTATGGAAGCGAGGAACTCGACCTCAACATGCCGGCCCCCAAGAGCTGCCGGCCGTATCTGGAAGTGGACTACGAGCACACAGGCGGCCCCAATAAAGGCATGCGCATTGAGACGCTTCCCGTGGAGGAACTCTCGTCGCCGATCACCGACGCCCCCATCGGTCCCGACGGCAAACCGACATTAACTCTGCCCCTTGCACCGACGCCGGGGCGCACTCATCTCTCAGAGCAATCTGCCAACTTCAAAGATCCACCGATGAGCTTGGTGGAACGGCTCAAAGGCAAGATCAAGCCGAACGCTGGCAACTCGGGAGGCCGCACACGAACGCCAGGATCAAGTGGTAGTAGCGCGGCCCCAAGCACTGGCGGCGGAGCGTTGCCGTTCAACTTCTCGTTGCCTGCAATTCCCGGTTTGAACAGCAGTCCGATCCAGCAGATGAAAGGCGAAGCCCCGACGAAAGGCAGCGATCCCAATTCGAAAACCGGCAACCAACCGATCCCCACCACATCGGAGGCCACTCCTGGCAAAGTCCAACTGCGATCGAAGACGACCGGCAACGACACGCCAGCAACCACCGACGTAAGTGACGAGCAGCCGAGCAAGCCTCGAGTCGCTCCAGCTCGCCGTTCCAGTACGGCATTGGCCAACTGATCGCGATTACTTCGCAACCGCCTGACCTTCACTCAGCCTTGCTCGCACGATGTCGAGCATCAGCGGATGAAGTCCCAAATGCGGACACAGCGTGAAACGCACTCCCGGATAAGCTTGTAACAATTCTTCCCGGAAGCGTTCCAAGTCTTTGCTCACATGCGATCCCGCGCTCAAGAAGTACGGCAGCATCAAGACCTCTGTTGCGCCAGCTTCCGCGCACTCTCGTCCGCCCTCAGGAATCGAGGGCTGAGCTAACTCCAAAAAGCTGGCGGCCACATGCGAGTACCGCTCAGTCGCTCGCAATGCTTCGGCGATTTTGTGGAGATCCTGATTAGCAGCGGCGACGCGACTGCCATGAGCAATCAACAAGACAGCGGGAAGCATTTCGTTCTTTCGTTTTCAGGAGTTCTCTCATCGCGAGGGAATACGCGTCTTGATGCCTCTCTCCGCGTTCCTCACACATCTGGCCCAAACAAATCCGCAACAGACAGAGATCATTAACTCGGTGCCGCTTTGACTGAGGCCAGATTACTCTTGCCGAGCGACTGCTCGTCGCGAAGTTACGGCATTCGTCGCTGCCCGAGCACTCCACGACGCTCTCTAAGGAACTCCTCTGATGCGGAAACCATGCTTGATCGGGATCCTCTTGTTATGGCTGACGATCGCGAGCACTCACGCAGCCGATTCGGTTCTCACCATTCAGGGGCAAGAGGGACTCGGCAAGGGACAGCACATCGTGTTCGTCACCGGCGAAGAGTATTACCGATCGGAAGAAGGCATGAGCATGTTCGCCAAGATCATGGCTCGGCATCACGGTTTCAAATGCACGGTGCTCTTCGCCACCGATCCGGCAACGGGACACATCAACGCGAATCGCAACACCAACATCCCTGGCTTGAAGACGCTCGATCAAGCCGACTTGATGGTGATCTTCGCACGCTTCCGCCAACTCCCCGATGCCGACATGCAACACATCGTCGACTACGTGAATGCTGGCAAGCCGGTCTTGGGCATCCGCAATGCAACGCATGCATTTCGGTATCCGGCCAACAGCACCAGCCCGTTTAAAGATTGGGACTTTCAAAGTCGGAAATGGACCGGTGGCTTTGGCCAACAGATTCTCGGCGATACGTGGATCGCCCATTACGGCAAATTTCAGAAGGAAGCGACGCTGGCTCACATCAATCCGTCGCACAGCAACCACCCGGTGTT
>OMIV01000208.1 GCA_900299185.1 Planctomycetaceae bacterium | reverse complement strand
GCAAGAAGCCATCAACACGCGGCTATTCCTGGGGAACGAGTTACTTTGGGAACCGGACGCCCCGAGCTTCCCCGGATGGCGCGACAAAGTCAGTGCAAATGTGGAGCTGCGTCCTCGCGAATCTCCAAATCAGTATCGCATTTTCGTGTCACACCCTAGTGAAGTCACGGCAACGGCAGTTCGTTTTCGACGGCAGCTCCTTGACCTGACACACGATTCCGCAAACCGTGCAAGCTCGGCATGGTTTCCCTTGGACGCCGAGATTCGTCGCGACGAGGCCATTGCTTTTACCGTATTGCTGCGATCAGGGGACGAGAAGACCGAGTTGCGACGTCGTGTTCCGTTGCGCCTGCCCGGTCACCTCTGGCGGAAAGGGGACTGTTGGGAGGAGGTTCCGGCACGTGCAACACTTGAGCTACGAGAGTTACGAACCGTGGAGTTTCGTTTGTCGCCACCTGAGTCGGCAATTCAAGGAGAGCAGTGGCAACTCTTCGAGGGGCGACGCTGGATAGACTCGGTGAAAGGTCGATCTCAACGCATTTCGGCCGTCGAAGGTTGGGGTGCCCCTGTGATCCTGAGAGGGGCGACATATAACTGCTGTGATCCAGAGCAACCACTTTTGCACGGACTCACCGACCACGGCGAAATCCGCGAAGTTGAGTTGTCCCCGGACGGCGCGGTAACGATCCAGCTTCATCGGCCGATTGCTCCGGATGAGTCACATGCTGTTGTTCTGTTGGATGATTGTGGCTCAACACACATCATTGAGTGGACCGAGCTGTGCGAGATGGTGCAAGGCGACGTTGCCTCGAAAAGCTGGACTTTGCCGCCAGTGCTTCAGGACAAAGGGCACCGACTGATCGCCTTGGCTATTGCATACGCCGGTGAGCGATTGGGCAGTTGGTGGCAACATGACTGGAGCACCATTTTAGGCCAGCCAGCCTCGCGTAGTAGGGACGACGTTGCGAATTGGGCATCTGGACTTGCTGATGCACTGCGATGGTTCCATCTACCTTTACTCAGCCGAGAAGACTCACCTCGACTGCGTGCATTTGTAAACGCATTCGCGGTGCCCGTACTGTCAGCCTGGATGACTCAGCATCGCTCACGAAAACTCGTTCACGAAGCCGTTGGAGAAGGCTGGTTGAGTGTCGTTCGAGCAGTCTTCTCTGATTGGCTGCCGAGCGTCGAAGAAGCCCAGAGGCTGGACGAGATTCTGGAGCCTGCGCTTTCGAGCGGGACTGACCCGCGACTGATGACAACGACGTTGGCATTGGGTGATATCAGCTCATTGCTGGCAATTCGCTTTGTCCGAGCCGGACTGAAAGGCGATGCCTTCCAATCGGCGAAGATCAACGAGATTCGTGCCTTACTCGCGGCCATCCGACTGCGAGTCCTTGGGCGTGATTCCAAGAAAGCCTGATCGTTCGTGTCGCACGAGATGTGGCTCGAACAGATGTTCCACCTGAAGGTACGCTCGACTTCGTTCGTGACAGCTTACTGGCGAAATGCCTTCACCTAATCAGCCACCACGAATCACCTGAAGTGACCGACTTGGATCGTTGCAACATTGAAGTCGCGATGCGTCTCGATGCTTTCCGGAAACTTGGCGTCGTGGCCGGTGTGGGGCGTCTACTCAAGGAGTTAGCGTGATGGGGCAGCTTGAAGCACTCACTTTGGTCGGACAGCTTCGACAGCGGCTAGTCGATTTCGGCTTGGACAGCAATTTCGTCCGTGATCCCAGCCTGGCGCAAGTTCTTCGGCAGATTTGGGAGGGGACACCAGATCAAGGCGGGTTGGTCAGCGAACTGTGGGTGCAGGCCGCATTTCCATCGCGGCCGTCAACGGTCACTCTCGATTCGTTGACCCAGGATGGCCGCTTCAACTCTTGGCTAGCAGATCAGCTTGATAAGTCTGGAGGTCTGCCTCGGTCACGACCGCTCTATGAGCATCAGGCCGAGTCACTACGACTGGTGAGTCAGGAGTATGATCAAGAGGAAAAACCAGCCGTGCTGGTGACCGCCGGAACGGGCGCTGGCAAGACAGAGTCATTTCTGCTGCCGATGCTTAACACGCTGGCGGAAAAGGGACGTGAACCACAAAGCGAGGGAACGCGCTGCCTCATCCTCTATCCGATGAATGCCCTGGTGAACGATCAGGTTGATCGACTTTACGGCTGGCTCAAAGGGCAAGACAGGTTACGACTGTTTCACTTCACCAGCGAAACGCCAGAGAACGTCAAGGCGGCACAGCATGATGGCGTTCCAGTCTGGGACCGGTGCCGCGTTCGCACTCGCCAACAGGCGCGCGGGCTGGAAGACGAAAACGGGAAGCAGATTGATACCGGAGCAATTCCACCGATCGCGCCGGACATCGTCATTACCAACTATTCGATGCTGGAGTACATGCTCTGCCGTCCGCAGGATTCAATCTTTTTCGGCGACGCGTTGCGCTGCGTGATCCTCGACGAAGCTCACCTCTACACAGGCGCATTAGCAGGTGAGATTACGCTGCTGTTGCGACGATTGCTTGACCGTTGCGGAGTCACGTCATCCCAAGTGCTGCACTTGGCGACGTCTGCAACGATGGGTGGCAACGATGACGAGTTATCAGGCTTCGCAGCGACCCTCTTCAGCAAGGACCGTAATTTGGTTCGTGTCGTCCGCGGTGTAAGTATTCGCACCGTTCCCGCTGGACCGGAGTTGCCGCCGTCAGTCTCGTCGACACCGAGCCAGATTGTCGAGGCTGACTGGCTATCGGAAGCAACGATCAGGTCGGACGAGAACGGTCAGGTTAAGTTGGCAGCCAATGCGGCCCAATGCGACGCGTTACTCGAACCACTCGGCTTACTAACCAGTCGTGAGTCCGTCGTCGCAGCACGACAGCTTGCGGAAGACAAGCCCGCTCGGATGTTGCATCTGTCACTGGCGGCGGCACCGCTCGTGCGACGGCTGGAGACCGTTCTCTGGGAAAAACCTCGATTGCGACTCAATTCACTGGCTGCCGAACTTTGGGGAAGTGACGTTCCCAGATCCGAGACCGCGACAATCGAACTGCTGCGTCTAAGTGCCGCTGCACGACAGAGCATCGACGAACAGCCACTTGTCCCGCATCGATTGCATGTGTTGACCCGTTTGCCATCAGAAATGCGAGCCTGTCTCAATCCAGACTGTAACGGGCCTGCGTGTCTGCGGTGGGCCGGTCTCGGCATCGTCGCCGAAGCTGGGGCTGAAAAGTGTCCCTACTGTCAATCTTTAACTCTCGAAATCAAACGCTGCGAGAATTGTGGCGAGGTGTCTTTGGAAGCATGGCAGACAGGCGCAGCCCTGGCCGGAAGTCGCCCCGCTCAACCAGTCGCTTTACAGACAAAGACTGAGGAGCCGGAACGGCTTCATCTTTGGCCTGAACACCGTGCAGCGCAGGTGCCAGGCGACGGTACGCGACGACCGACACTCAAATTCAATCCGGCATCGGGCGAGTTAGGCGGCTCAAAGTCTTCCGGCGTTCCACTGATGCGACTCAATGACTGTCCGAATTGTGGGGCAGACGTGACGACATGGAAGAACACGGGAGGCAGCTCGTCAATCGGACTGCCCATCGTCGCGGAAACGATGCTGGCCGAGTTGCCCGAGTTTCCGTCATCTGATCGCCCCTGGCTGCCGGGACGAGGGCGTCGTTTGCTGACGTTCAGTGACAGCCGGCGCGAAGCGGCCAAGCTCGGTCCGCAGTTGTCGCAGCAGCATGAACGCCGAATCATCCGCGCCGCGTGGGTTCGATGTGCATTGGAGACTCCTCCAATCGACGACGCTCTAATCCAAGATTTGGAGTCGGAGATTAACTCACTCCGGAAGCGACTCACGACCGAGGAAATGTCCGACGCACAACGTCGCCGAGCTGAGAGCCGATTGACGACCGTTCAACAGGAACTGGTTGCGGCAACATCGGGTGGGCGGCTTGCTGATTGGACTGCCGCAGTTGGCGAATCGAAGTTGGTGATGGAGCTGCTCGACCGAGAGTCCGCCGCACAGCACCGTAGTGACCAGTGGTCTCAGCAAAGATTTGAGGAAAACGCCAAGCGTGTCCGCAAGTCCCTCCAATCCAGACTAATGAACGAGTTGGTGAAGCCATATCGTGGATCGTCATCACCTGACGACATTGGGTTGCTGGAAGTGTCCTACCCTGGCCTTGATGCCGTTGCTGCACCAGGCGCACTCATCGGCAGCCTGCCCGATCCCGCGACTCGATCTGCGCTGACCGCCTGTTGGTCGGATTTCCTCGCGGCGTTGTGCGATACCTTGCGCGAACAAGGCGTCGTGACATTGGGTGACGACGATCTTGACGAAGCATACGGAGCCGATCACGTCGGGCGGATCGGCTTGTGGTGCAGTAAACAGGATGCCTTGGAGTATCGTCTGATCCGCTTCATCGGCGAGACCGAGCGGCAAACTCGCGGCCGGTTTGCACGCGCCGTCTTGCAACGGATCGGCGTCTCCGATGACGTTCCGCAACGAGCGGACGAGTTGCTGGAGGTCGCGTTCACGACGCTGCTCGGCATGGCCCATCGCGGCGATGTACCTTGGCTCGAATACGCATCCGATCGCCAAACAGCTTCGCGTGGGGCGGTGCCAGCTGTGCGAATCAAGTTCTGTGAATTGAGCATCCGCCGTCCGCGACAGCTGTTCTTGTGCCCGCGAACGGGTTGGGTATGGCCACGCAGCGTAGCCGGTTGTGCCCCGCGAGAGGGCTGCACGGATCTCCGTCCAACTACAGACAAAGAACTGGACGACTCCTCGCGTTTCTTTCGTGAGCGGAGCGAATATCGGTCATCAAAAGTCTTTGAAACGGCGGTCTGGGCCGAAGAGCATTCCGCTCAGCTTTCGCCGGGAGAAAATCGCCGCCTGCAAGACCTGTTCAAGGCCGGGCTTCGCAACATTCTGAGTTCGACGACAACACTGGAATTGGGCATCGATATCGGTGGACTCAACGCGGTCTTCCTCAGCAATGTTCCGCCAAGCAACGTCAACTACATGCAGCGTGGTGGACGGGCGGGACGACGCGCTGACGGTTCGTCTATTGTTGTGACATTCGCCCGTAACCGGGGATTTGACCGGGACGTATTTTCACACATGGGGCAGTACCTCGAACGATCAATTCGTCGTCCCGATGTCCTGCTCAACCGTAAGAGATTGGTCGAACGTCACATCCACGCGATGCTGCTCGGTGAGTTCTTTCAGCAGGTGAGACCGACGACGACCCATGTGGGAGCGATGCGAGCCTATGGACTGATGGGCCTCTTCTGCGCCGTCCCCTTGCCCCCATATTGGGACAGTGCGTCAAAGCCCGAAATGCCAACCATTCGATTCTCGGCGCACTTATCTATCGAACCAAAGTGGTGGGATGCGAACGCCAAATCGCTGGCGGAGCAATTTCAAGCGTTTCTCACGTGGGCGGCCGGGCCGGAAGCGGAACAACTGCGACGACGTGCGTCACATCTGTTGGAGGAAACTCCGTTCGCTTCGCACGCAGACGCTCCGACTTGGCCGGCGCTAGTCGCCCAAGTTCAGGCTTGCTACTCAAAGGCGATTGCAGAATGGCGAGCGACCTACGAGAGCTTGCTTGACGCGTGGAGGCAGGCGGATGACTCGACAGGGAACTCGCGACGGCAGGCCAATGCTCTGCGATTCCAAGCAATGGCCTTTCATGAGATGACAGTTATTGAAGCACTGGCGGACGAACAATTCTTGCCGCGTTACGGCTTTCCGATTGGTCTGCTCCGGCTACGCGTGTTGACAGTTACGGAATCAGACAAGCCCGACGCGAAAGCCTACGTACGAGAGGAAGACCAATACCGTCTCGAACGTCCTGGTATCCTGGCGATGCGTGAGTACGTTCCCGGCGCGAGTTTTTTCGTCGGAAACAAAGTTGTCACGTCGCACGGGTTGTTGAAGCACTGGACGGGAGAGAATCTCAACACCGCAATCGGCTTTCGCGGTCAAATGGCGGAGTGCGTCAACGGCCATCGGTTTTACTCATTTAACGCGGACCTCGGGCCGTGCTCGGTGTGTGGTGCCGCCGAACGCAGGACCGAGCCGCAACCATTGCTCTTTCCCCGCTTCGGTTTCAGCACGGCAGCTTGGGACCGTCCGCAATTTCGTGGCTCGCCCACGCCACCGATCGGTAAGCCTGAATTGCTGACGATCCCCCGACTCGCCAATGCGCGTCCCGACTTCGGTGGGTTGAAGGGAGTCGTGGCACGATATCAGGAAGACGGAGAGCTGCTGGTCATTAACTCCGGATCGGGGGGGCGGGGCTTCGCCGTTTGCTTGAACTGTGGCTATTCCGAGAGCGAACTCTCCTTGTTCAAGCGCAGCCCAGATGATTTGCCGAACTCCTACGAACAGCACGCTCCGTTGCAGTTTGCTCCGAAGAAAAGCGGTGCCTGGGTTGTCTGCCGGAAGCATAACGGAAAGCACGACCTCCGACGGCAGATGCTGACGGCACGGCAGGTCACCGACCTGTCTCTTATACACATCTCCGAGCCCACGAGACGTAGAGGAATCTCGTATGCCGTCT
>OMIV01000207.1 GCA_900299185.1 Planctomycetaceae bacterium | reverse complement strand
GGGCTCGCCGAGTCGCTTCAAGAAGAACTGGGCGAGCAACGGGATGTCGTCGGGGCGTTCTCGCAACGGCGGCAGTTCGACGCGCACCACGCTCAAGCGGAAGTAAAGGTCTTCACGAAACTCGCCTCGTTCGAGCAGTTCACGCAGCCGTCGATTTGTGGTCGCGATGACTCGGAAGTCGGTCGTGCGAGGACGCGAATCACCGACGGGAATGACTTCGCGTCGTTCAATCGCTCGCAACAGTTTGACTTGCAGCGCGAGCGGTGCGTCACCGATCTCGTCCAGCAACACACTGCCGCCAGTGGCGAGTTCAAGCAGTCCCGCGCGATCGGATTCAGCACCGGCGAAGGAACCTCGCACGTGACCGAAGAGTTCGCTTTCGACGGTGTTGGCATTGAGTGCCGCCAAGCACACGGGCATCAGCGGCCCCAGCTTGCGGCGGCTATGTCGATGGATGGCCCGCGCAACCAGCTCCTTACCGGTTCCGCTTTCGCCCGTAATCAAAACCGGGGCGTCGCTATTGGCCACCAGAGCGATCTGACGAAACACCGCCTGCATGCTCGCGGATGCTCCCACCAGCATGTCTTCGGCGACATCTACTTGGTCCGAGGAGTTGCTTGAGGACGGCTCTGATTGCACTGCCAACGCGCGAGTCAGCAGCGACGAGGCTTGATTCCAATCGAATGGTTTGGGCAAGTAATCGAAGGCACCTTGCTCAACAGCTTGTACCGCAGTTTCAAGATTGCCGAACGCGGTCATCACGATCACGGGAGCGTTTCCGGACTTCTTGCGAAGCTTTTGCAGTGCATCCAATCCGCTCTGCCCCGGCAGACGCACATCCAGAAAGATGGCGTCGGGTTTAGTGCGACCGGCGAGCTGCAGACCTTCCTCGGCAGAGGACGCAATAGTCACAGAATGACCGTCGTCGCTGAGGAACTCGCGAAAGCTCCACGCGATGCTGGGTTCATCGTCGATCACAAGAATTTGAGACATGGTCTGATCGTGATCGGTGAGTGATGACTGCTCAAGGATGCTGGTCCGAATGAGCGACGGCTGGCGTAGAAAACGAGCGGCAATCAACCGCCGAGGAACCCTGATGAAGACCAATGGTGTAAGAAGTACGTCATGTCCGAGTTCGGCACTAAGACGCGCCCATTGCCGAAAGCTCAGGGCGTGCCTCTCAACTACAAAAGATCCCAGCGACGCACGGCCTCCAACCAAAGTAGCCATCATCGCTCCGCGTGATGAGCCTTCATCGCGGCGCCTTAACCTGCCGACGTCGATCGCCGCTTGTTCGAACTCAAATTTGGAAGGCACGTCACGCGGAGCGATGACGGCTACTTTGACTGATGAAAAACTTAACTCATCTGCAACAGGTCTTAGCTTTGAAGAGTCCAGGGTGCTCACGCTCTATTAGCGTTCCATCAGCGTTTCTAAGCGGTTCAACCTTCGGCAGCGCGACTGACAGTGAAGAGCGTTCGTTACTGATTGAGTTCGGCTGCGGCTTTGAGTTTCTCTGCTGCGGCTCGTTTGGCTTCTTCGAGTCGCCGAGCGCGTTCGTCCTGTCGTTGCTTCTCTTCGAGCTTCGATTGCTTGTCGGCTTGAGCCATCGACAAAGCAGGTGTTTCAGAGACGACATCAAAACGATGTTTCACACCTGCGGTGAAGTTGCCCATACCCATCACGAGCGCGCCGACCGTCACCGATGTGACGAGCGACATCTCGGTCGAGATCGACGATCCGACGGTGTCGCGAGCGAGTTTTCGTATGAGTTCGAGCATCGAACATGTCTCCGCGGACTGCGGTTACCAGAAAGAGACACACGTCAGGCTTAGCGGCCAGCTCCAGCGATATCCCAACCGCCATGTTGCGTCTGCGAGCCGTTGCCCCAGACCTTGCCGTTGTTGAGGCTGTCATAACGATGACTTTGGTTCGCGGCGTAGAAGCCATCAGCCACATCGTTCAACTCGTTGGTGATGGCCTGACGCACGGAAGCCAACCCGACGATCATTCCCAGAGTCAGGATGGTGGAGACCAACACCAATTCACCGGCGACGAGAAAACCTGATTCATCGTTGAGCAACTTGATGGCGAGCATGGTGCGTTCTCCAGAGCGTTGGGCAGGGCCGTGTTGGCGATGCTCCGGTGTAAAGCACGGTGAATGCCAACGGCTTATTGCTCGCTGGATTCGCTATTGTGAACCCTGTCAACGACTGAGCCGATAAGGACTTATGTCTTTACGATCGGCTCGATGCAGGCCTGAAAACGCATGTTGCTCAAAAGCAACGCCGTTGCCGCCACTCAACGACATGTTGCCGAGACGCATCAGGCAACGTTGGGCAACAATGTCACCACAGACCGCGATCCCATTGGAGAAATATGGGTGGCACGCCCTAAGTACTCGAAGGGCGTGGCCTCCATGAGGTGAGCCACCTGCTTAGTGATTGAAGAGGAACTCGCGAGTGCTCAGCAGGCTCCAGTAAACGTCTTCGAGGACTTGCCGCTTCTGCTCGGCGTCGGATGTCGCGGCTTCATCGAGCACCGCGACCAGCTTTGCCTTCTCTTTCTCGGTCGGTTGTCGCGAGAAGCACAGCAAGAACGCTTCATCGACGACTTCTGCCGCGGGCTTATTAGCTGCCAACAGTTTGGCGAGCCGACCGTCTTTCGACTTCAGCTTCTCATTGACAGTCTCGCCGTTCGCGATGTGTAAGACTTGTACCATGCTGGGCTCTTCCGAGCGTTCGCATTCGCAGGTGATCTCACGAGCGTTCCGACCGAACGTCTTGAGGAAGTACGAGTCGACTGCCGAATCGCGAAGCTGAATGGCGCGAGTGCCTTTGGGGTACTCTTCGGTCTTCTGCCGATCGCCGCCGGGGAAGGCGATGTGATCGAAGTTGGTGGGCACGTCTGAGACCTGACTGAGGGCATCGAGCAGCACTTCGGCCATTAAGCGTCGCGGGTAGTAGCGCGAGTAGAACCGCTTGTCGTCTTTGTTCTCGGGCAGCGGCGTGCTCGATCTCTGATAGGTTTGCGATTGCAGAATGGTCCGCATCAACGACTTCAGGTCGTACTTGTTATCGATCAAGTGCTGAGCTGCTGCGTTCAACAAGCCATCGTTCGAGGCTGGGTTCGAGATCCGCAGATCGTCGATCGGCTCGACCAGTCCGACTCCAAAGAAGTTGGCCCACACGCGATTGGTAATGGACCGCGCGAAGTACAGATTCGAAGTTGAAGTCAGCCAATTGGCCAAGGTCACGCGGCGGTCGTCAGTCGACTCCAACGACATCGCGTCGCCGTCCAAGGGACGTGGAGGTTGAGGCTTACCCGAAAGCGGCTGAATCAAATCGCCGGTCGGAACGACGTACAAAGTTCGTACGCCATCGCCACCTCGGAAGTCGCCGCCCCAGCCCTTCGCTCGCACGCGCGCGAACAGATTGGCGAAGCCGTAGTATTGGTCGTTGGTCCATTTTTCGAGCGGATGGTTGTGGCACTTCGCGCAACCAATCGCCAAACCCAAGAACGCCTGACTGACATTCTCGGCCATCGCTTCGGGGTCTTGATGCAAGGCGAAGAAGTTCGTGGCTCCGTTCTCGACGGAACTGCCAGTCGAAGTCACCAGCTTCCACACAAACTGGTCCCACGGAGTATTCGCAGCGACCTCTTGATGCACCCAGTCGTAGTAAGACTTCACAGCTTTGGGCCGGAGTCGCTGCCCATTGATGAGCAGCATGTCGCTCCACTTGTAGGTCCAGTAATCAACGAACTCAGGCCGCGCGAGCAAGGACTCAATCGAGCGTTCGCGTTTATCGCTGGCCGTGCTTTGGAGGAACGCTTTGGTCTCGTCACCCGTCGGCAATGTGCCGATCGTGTCGAGGAACACACGTCGCACGAACTCTTCATCTTTCGTCAGCGGCGACGGTCGCAAACGCAGCGTCTGCAACTTGGTCAGCACCTGCTCGTCGATGAAGTTGCGGCGCGGCTCATTGGTGTAAGTGTCTGCCGGGACTTGATGACCGAACGGAACAGTCACGCGACCGATGACAATCTTGCTGGCGAACCACGCGGTGATGGCTCCTTCTCCCGAGCCGATGACCGTCACTTTGCCGTCTTGTTCAACTCGAGCCACCGTTTCATCTGCCGATGTGAACTTGGTCCAGCGCGTCACATCTTCGACATGCCTGTCCGAGTAATAAGCTCGCACAACCAGGTCTTGAGATTGGCCGTTCGTCAGTTGTGATTGCTCAGGCAAGATCTCCAAACGATCCACGCTCGCGTCGCTGGGCGATGGTGGAGTCGCTCCCGAGCTGAGCCATTCAGCGATGACTCGGTATTCGAGCGAATCAGAATCAAACCGAATGCCGCCCTTATGAGGCAGGGCTCCGGTGGGCTTCGTGAGCAACAAGCTTTGAGCGGGATCAGCTAACTCGACACGTCGGCCGCGCTGCTGCTTCACGATGTTGTAGAAGTCCGAATTCGGGTCATAGCCGCGCAAGCTCAAACGAAAGCCGCCCTTACCGGCGAGTGCTCCGTGACACGCTCCCGAGTTGCACCCGGTCTTCGCGAGCACCGCTTGGACGTGATTGCGAAAGTTCCAAACATGGGGCTGTTCGACGTTGGTCACAGTCACGGTGGCGGTGGCAACTTGATCGCCAGCCTTGGCCGTGATGGTGGCTTGGCCGTTGCCTTGAGGAACGACAACTCCGTTCTCGACGGTTGCCACTTTGGGATCGCTCGACGTCCATTGAGCCTCCACCTGACCGACGAACAACGCTCCGTTCGTGCGTTCGGCCAGCAGGCGTTGGCGGTTCTCTTTGCCCACGATATTGAGTTCCGCCGGCAGAAGTTTGACCGAGCTTTCGGCTCCGTGGCTGATGGAGCTATTTGTCACCACGGCCAGCAATGCCAGGCAGCATTGAAGCGAGAAGAGTTTGGTCATTGTCGTGACTCTGAGGGGTTACTGAGGAAGGAGTCGGCGGGGTGTTTGGTCGAGAGCGACTCTAGCAAGATCGACGAAGAAATTCGGCTGATGGTCGTGGGGTACGTTTTCGACGTGCCCGAATTCACGGTGTCAGGAGCACGATGGAATCATGCTCCACGTTGAGTTCATCAGACTCTCAGCTGACCTTCTTCAGCAAGCTCACTCGTCCGGTCAGCACCCACTCCACGACGAAGATGTTCCCGGCTTTGTCGAAGCAGGCGTCGTGAGGATGCAAGAACTTGCCGGGTTCCCACGTCTCGGGCTTACCTCGCATGGTGAACTTGCCGCCGTCGAGCACCGCGTCGGTCCAGGCTTGATCATAACCCAGATGAGTGATGACCTTGTTGTCCTTATCGAGCAGCGTGACTCGCGCATGCAGGTCGGGGCAGAGCATCACATCGCCGCGAGTTTCCAGATGAGCCGGGAACGAGACGCCTCCGACAAACTCGGTGTGCTTGCCGTCGAGTGTGAAGTACTGCAACCGACCATTGGCGCGGTCACAGACTGCAATGCGGGGCTCGCGTCCGGCTCGATCATCCAACCACAGACCATGCGGAGTTTTGAACTGACCAGGCTGATCTCCGAAGCCGCCCCAGGTGCGAACCCACTTGGCGTCTTTGTCGTACTGATGGATGAAGTGCGAGCCATAACCGTCCGCCACATAGAAGCCACCGTCGGGCGCGAAGCAGATGTTGGTCGGTTTGTAGAGCGCGTTGGGATCGTCGTACTTGCCCGTCTCGGTGGGCTTCTCTTTGACCCAAATCTCTTCGCCCTTCAGCGTGGCCTTAATGATCCGACCAGGACCGACAGTCACGCACAGGTAGAGGAACTCTTCGTTGCCCTCCTTGCGAATGTCGATGCCGTGTCCGCCGCTGTGATACTGCTTGCCCCACGACCTCACGAACTTGCCATCGGGATCGAAGACGGCAATCGAATCCATCGGGGCTTCGGCCGCGCGAGTGCGATGCTTGATGTAGACGAAGCCTTGCGAGTCCACGGCCACGCCATGAGTCTCGCCCCACTTGATGTGTGCAGGCACTTCGCCCCAGCCGTGAGTGACTTCGTACTTGTGCTCGCCGGACCCAATGATGGGCTTCTTCGTGCCGGACTTGTCGGAAGCTCCAAGAATGGCCGGAGCCATAGAAGCGGTCATTGCGGCGACTCCTGCGGTCTGAAGGAACTGACGACGATTGGAATTCTCGGCGGCGAACGACATGAGCGGTCCTTTGTCGGTTTGAGTTAGGCTGCTTCCGAGTAGACCCTACCAAATCCAAAGTTTGTAGTGACGTAGCGCTAGGCTGCCTCATTTCCACGGATTGTTCAACGTCATGACTCATCGCCCGATCTATCTCGATAACCACGCCACCACGCGAGTCGACCTGCGCGTGCTGTCGGCCATGCTGCCGTACTTCACCGAAAGCTATGGCAACGCGGCGAGCATCAATCATGTCTTCGGTGATGAAGCTCGGACGGCAGTCGAACATGCTCGGCAGCAAGTCGCTGCATTAATTCATACAGACCCGCGCGGAGTGGTTTTCACCAGCGGCGCGACCGAAGCCAACAACCTCGCCATCAAAGGACTGGTGCAACCCGCGCTGCGATCCGGCCAACAGCCGCATGTTGTCACTAACCTCGCCGAACATCGCTCGGTGTTGGAACCCTTGCGACGATTGGAACGAGCCGGTGCTGCCGTGACGTGGTTGCCAGTCGATCGATTTGGGCAAGTCAGTATCGAACACGTTGCGGCGGCTTTACGGCCCGAGACGTTGTTGGTTTCTGTGATGGCGGCCAACAACGAGGTCGGCACGCTGAATCCCATTGCCGAGATCGGAGCACTCTGTCGCGAACGAGGCATCCTCTTTCATTGCGATGCCGTGCAAGCGGCGGGCAAGGTGCCTGTTGATTTCGTGGCAGCTCAATGCGACTTACTGAGCGTGTCGGCTCATAAGCTGTATGGCCCCAAAGGCGTCGGCGCGCTCGTTGTCAGAAAGGGATCGAAGGCTGCTCGGTTAGAGCCTCTCCTTGATGGTGGCGGTCATGAGTTTCATCTGAGAAGCGGCACGTTGCCGGTGCCGCTGATCGTGGGCTTCGGCTTGGCCTGCGAGTTAGCTCAAGCGGAGCTTGCGAGTGAAGCCGCGCGATTGAGCCAATGGCGCGACGAGTTGTGGGGACGACTGAGCAGCAAGTTTCCGCAGCTCATGTTGAATGGTCATCCGACTCAACGCTTGCCCGGCAACTTGAACTTCAGCGTGCCCGGTGTCGACGGCGAGGTCTTAATGAACTCGATGCAAGAGATCGCCGTGAGTTCCGGCTCGGCCTGCACGAGTGCCGATCCCGAGCCCAGTCACGTCCTGCGTGCAATGGGTCGAACAGACCAACTCACGCGAGCCAGCCTGCGCTTCGGCCTCGGTCGCTTCACGACTGCTGACGAAATCGACTTCGCCGCCACATACGTGATCAAGACTCTCGAATGCTTCGGCCTAGGAACAGCACCAACTCTCACGCCCGAGCATCGTCTGATGGATTGAGTTGGCTCGCAGTCCTATTACCCGTCTATGGCCGCGTTGGGAACTGATGGCCGTCTTAGTTTCGATCGGGCATCAGATAGGGCTGGTCTGTGGCAGAGTCGAAGGCGTCGACGACTGATTTCACGGACAAGAAGACGGCGACGACTTGGTGGATCAGACGGCAATTGATTTCATGGTCGTCGGTCAAAACGTCTCCGGCGCAGTGGCGGATGAAATGCAGGAGTTGTGGCTGGTTCGCCATCTCTAACTGCATGATGCCCATGAATGATTCCAGCGATTGAGAGCCGGAGGCTTCGATCAGACCTTTGTTGAGCCGTGCTTTTTCGATGAGATCTTCGAGCGCCAATTGCGGCAAGCGGCCGCCTGATTCCAGGCTGAAGGCGCGATACACGCACCATCCCAATTGAGTGGCTCGTATTCCCGCCTCGGTCGGATGGCCTTCCATTGTGAGCAACAAGTAAGCCAACACGTCGGGCTGATGTCGATCGAGATCCTGCATGTTGACTGCGATGGATTCGCACTCGGCCAGTTCTTGGATGACGCGCAAGATCGTTGCGGATGAGATGGGCTTCATGAGGGGTTCAGTCGTCGCGTCGCAGCGGTTCCTACGACATGTATTCCTGGAACAAGAAGCCGATGATGAACGGTCCCAAGATCACGATCACCGTCGAAGCCATCACCAAGATGCCCGGCAAGAGCATCTTTACTCCAGCTTCGTTGGCCAACGTTTCGGCGCGCTGAGTTCGCTTGATGCGCAACACGTCGGCTTGCGTCCGAAATACTGTCGCCAACGGAGTTCCAAGATGTTCGCCTTGAATGATCGAACCAATGATCGAAGTAATCTCGTCGTCGCTCAGCCGATCTCGCAATGACTCCAAGGCAGTCGTGCGACTCTTACCCATACTGATCTCGGCGAGCACTCGTCCGAACTCCACTCCGACAGCTTGGTCGCGGAACTCGTCGACCGCGTCACGCAGCGCGTGGATGAATGTAGCTCCGGCTTCCATCAACAACGTCAAAAGATCGAGCAAGAACGGCAGCTTCTTCTTGATCTGAAAGAGTCGATGATGAGCCTGCGCTGCGAGCCTTCGTCGCAAGTAGAAGGTGGTTAGGCCGGTGAGTCCAAACGCCATCACCGCACCAGGAGCTTCGAACACACTGATGCAGAAGTAGAAGTAAGCCGGAGCGATCATCAGCGAGATGATTTGCTGTCTCGCTAGGTACTCTTCTGCGGTCCAAAACCGCGAGTGACCGGCGGCTTGTACTTCACGCGAGATCGACGGCAGCGAGTCTCGAAACATCCGCCGATTGAACGCCGCGAATCCCAGCATGACTGGATAGAGAACGCGGTAGATCAGACTGTGATTCCGCAACTCGTTGATGCGGTTGACGTCGTACCGCCACTCTTTGCCTTGCTCGAGATCTTCCGAGTAGAGCGTGTTGCGGATGGTCCGAATGAAGACAAAGACCGCCGCGCCGGACAGCACACTGCCAATCGTTAGCAAAGTGTAATTACCGGCCACGGCAACCGCTCCCAATTTAGCACAATTAAACAACCGCTTGAATTATAAAATGCGCTCTGTATTCACTCAGAAACTAATTTCATATTCTGCGCTTTGCAATATTCTACGGACCTTGAGTCTGTGAGGGTTGAACAAGTCGACCATGCCGAACATCGCCACTCCCAAGGACACTAAATCTCAAACGCAAACTCGCGAGAGATATCAACTCACTTTTAAAAAACGATGACAGAGTTCTTTCTAGAATCTACCGAGGCAACAACGATGGGACGGATCGGTAGTTTTGAAGGCGAGTTGAGAGATCCTCAGCGTACCGAAAAAGTGAAGGCGGTTGCTCTTTGCTGTTGACTCGACGGTTCAACTCAATTTGGAACTGGATCAACTTTTCGAGATCCATTTTTTGCGGTTCTTTTCGATATCGTCGAAGTTCTTCGGCAGAATCCTTAATTGCCTTCCATTCTGCGATTGCATTATTAAGTCCGTATACGGCACGTCGCGCGAGAAAGCTTCCACACCCCTTCCCAGTTGCTACGAGATGAAGTTCGCTTGTAAACGTTCCGTTATTGTCTTTTTCTAATTCCTTATTGAGTATTCCCAGCTCTTTTAATTGAGTTGGAGTAATCATTTCTTTGAACTCTAGCACTCGGGCTAGGAGTTGTTTCAGGTCGTTTCGTCTTGTTTCTGTCGATAGTTTTTCATCAGTCGAAAGTCGTATCCACTCTTCACCGATTGCCTCTCCGAGATTGTTTATGTCATCGAATTCGTCAAACAGCATTCCAGCAATGAGCTGCAGTTGACGTTTTTCCTCTGCTTGTATGATTGTCGAAAACTGCGTGGTGAAGTGAGGCGCGGCACGATTAAGGGTGGTTATGGCTATTGAACGCTCTACGTGATTTCCGTTGGAAAGCGATTTGAAGTATAGCTCTACGAGTTTGGCCTCGTCGGTGGCATGGCCGTAAATATAGGCGGCAATTGGCAGTGTAATTGGAAGCGCGATTTTCTCGATTATATGCCAAATCCCGAGGTTATTGTTGGTCATGCCTGTTGCTTCTGTGTTTCGTTCAATAATGACATTGCACATTGCTTAATTGCCTTCACTCCGCGAACATCTCGCCTTGGTCTTGATCGAAGCTGCGGAACTTTGACTTCACCACTTGTCGCACGGCGCGTTCGGTCGCTTCCTTTTGGAGCATCGCCAGCGCCTCACCGAGCGGCAGCATGCCCAGATCTTTGCCGCCGATGCGGTCGCGGATGGAGACGGCTCCGGCTTCTTGATCTTTCGGGCCGACGACCAGCATGTAGGGAATCAGATCAAGCTGCGCATCGCGGATCTTCGCGTTGACCTTCGTGCTGCGAGTGTCGGTGTTGATGCGGAAGCCGCTTGCTCGGAACTGAGCTTCGACTTGCTTCGCGTACTCGTTCGCGTTGTCCGTGACTGGGCAAACTCGAAGTTGCTCCGGCGCGAGCCATAGTGGGAACGCACCGGCGAAGTGCTCGATGAGCATGCCGACGAAACGCTCCATCGAACCGAACGGAGCGCGGTGAATCATGACCGGTCGATGCGGCTTGTTGTCGGGGCCGATGTATTCGAGATCGAACCGCTCCGGCAGATTGAAGTCGAGTTGCACCGTTCCCAATTGCCACTCGCGACCGATGCAGTCCTTGACCATGAAGTCGGTCTTCGGGCCATAGAACGCCGCTTCGCCTTCGCGGGCTTCGAACGGTAGCTTCATGCTTTCGAGCACGTTGCGGAGCGTGGCTTCGGCGCTCTCCCAACCGGCATCGCTGCCGACGTACTTGTCTTTGTTCTTCGAGTCTCGCAGCGACAACTGCACGCGGTAGTCATCGAGCCCGACGCTGCCGAGCACGAACTTCACCAGTTCGAGCGTTGATTTGAATTCCTCTTCGACTTGCTCCGGCATGCAGAACAAGTGGGCGTCGTCTTGAGTGAGGCCACGTACGCGCAGCAAGCCATTCAGCGAACCGGCATGCTCGTGACGATAGACCGTGCCGAACTCGGCGAGCTTGATCGGCAGCTCGCGGTACGAACGCGGCTGCGATTTATACATCTGCACGTGATGCGGGCAGTTCATGGGCTTGAGCAAGTATCGCTCTTGATTCCGCTCCCACTGATGCAGGATGCGGGTCTTGTCTTCCTTCGTGCTTGCGCGGAGTGCGTCACCTGCGACTTCGCAGCCCATCAGCTTGGCGGTCTCGGCGAACTGCTTCTCTTCGCAGTCTTGCAACTTGCCGTCGTTGATCTTGCGAATCCAATAGTCAACGAGCTGCCCGGCATCGTGCCCGAAGATCGGCGAGAACTGCGAGTCGCGGTAGTACGGGAAGTGCCCGCTCGTCTCATACATCTCGACGCGGCCGATGTGCGGCGAATAGACCGGCGTGTAACCGCGCAGCAACAGCTCCTTCTTGATGAAGTCTTCGAGCGTCGCGCGGACGGTCGCACCTTTCGGCAGCCACAAACTCAAACCCTGACCGACGTCGTTGCTGATGTTGAAGAGATTGAGCTGCTTGCCGAGCACGCGATGATCGCGGCGCTTCGCCTCTTCGACTTGATCGAGGTACTCCTTCAAATCGTCCTTGCTGAAGAAGGCCGTGCCATAGACGCGCTGCAGCGGTTTGTTCTTCGCATCGCCCTTCCAATAAGCCGACGCAACGCTCAGCACTTTGAACGCCTTGATGCGGCTGGCATCGGGGATATGCGGGCCGCGGCAGAGATCGGCAAACTCGCCTTGCCGATAGAAGCTGACGCTCTCATGAGCCGCGAGCCCCGTCTCCATGTGCTCGACCTTGAGGTCTTGCTTGAGGTCGCGACAGAACTCAATCGCCTTATCGCGATCGAGTTGAAAGCGTTCGAAGGGCTCGCCCAGTTCGACGAGCTTTTGCATCTCGGCTTCAATCTTCGGGAAGTCGTCGACGCTGATCGGCGTCTTGAGATCGAAGTCGTAATAGAAGCCGTTGCCGGTCGTTGGACCGAACGCGAGCCCGACGCCCTCATAGAGCCGCATGATGGCTCGCGCCATGAGGTGCGCCGTCGAGTGCCGCAGCACACCGATGGCCTTCGCGTCTTTTTCGGTGAGTAATTTGAATTGCAGAGGTCGCTCGCCGGGAGCTTCATTGAGCGGGCGATTGACGTCGATGATCGTGCCATTGACCTCAGCGGCGACGGTTGCCTTAGCGAGTCGTTCGCCGATGCCTTTGGCGATATCGAAAGCGGTCGTGCCGTCCGCATAGTCCTTCACGCTGCCGTCGGGAAGCTGTACCTGAATCATCGCGTAACCGTCCTGTGAGAAACCGAAAAACCTAGGCTTCGAAGCGTCGAAGCCTGTGCCCTAGGGAAAGGGGGCGGACTCTATCGGCAGCTTTCAACGAGCGTCAATTTGCACTGCGAAGCTCTGGGATTTTCGTGGGTCACGATTTCAACGCGCCTCGATTTGACCGGACGAGCACGTTGGATTCGTGCTCCACTCCAAATCGCTACCGCCTGGTTGTGATGGGACGTGGAGCAGCCGAAGCTGACACTTCATGAATTCCTGCCGCAGCGGACTCGCCCTGGGGGAGCCGTTGTTGCATCATCCGCGCAACATTGAACTTTGGCGAGAATTCGTTGCTTGCTCAGTCGGCGGTCACGCACTGTGAAACCAGAAACCGCCCGGCAGCGAGCGACTTTCGAAGTCAGCACTTCAGGACTGATGGACGATGACGATTCACCTCACGCGCGACTTGGAGACCCTGCACCGCGACTTGTTGTCGATGAGTGCGATGGTCGAGGACATGATTCATCAAGCGGTCGATGGCTTGCAGAAACCGAGTTTGGAGTTGGCTCGCGCATTGGCCGAACGCGACAACGAGATCGACCGCTGGGATGTGCGCATCGAGGACGAGTGCCTCAAGATTTTGGCGCTGCATCAGCCGGTGGCGAACGACCTGCGCCGCATTGCGTCCGTCTTAAAGATCACTGGCGAGTTGGAGCGAGTCGCGGATCTCGGAGTGCATATTGCCGATCGATCTTGCGGGATGCTGACTCGGCCTGGAGTGACTATTCCACTCAAGCTCAAAGAGATGGCCGACTTTGCTGTCGACATGTTGCACCGCGCGATCGACTCGTATGTGGATCTGGATGCAGAACGAGCCCGCCGCGTTTGCAACGACGACGATCATGTGGATGAACTCAACCGCCAGATCATTGCTGAGCTGGTGCAGCGCATGCAGAGCAACCCCGATCTGGTCGAAGCCCTGATGCACGTCTTCTCGGCGTCGCGGCATGTGGAGCGAGTTGCCGATCACGCAACCAACATCGCTGAGGACGTCGTCTACATGGTGGAAGGCGAGATCATTCGGCATCGCAATTCGCTGCGGTGATCGTCGTGGGGTACGTTTTCAACGTGCCCGTCTTGCAAACGTTTCGAGCACGAGGACGTTGTGCTCGCAGTCAATGAATCGGGCTCGTTGGAAACGTATCCCTCGAAACTCAAATGCTGCTCGATCGCTCGGCGCATAGGCCCGTTATGACAACGTCGTCTGTCGAACATCCCGCTTCGTGCCCCTTGTCGATTCACGACATGACCGTGGCTTATCAGCGGAAGCCGGTGCTGTGGGATATTGATTACAACTCGCCACCGGGCAAGCTCATTGCGATCGTCGGCCCCAACGGCGCGGGCAAGAGCACGCTGATTAAGGCTGTGCTGAATCTGGTCCCGAAGGTCTCCGGCGACGTCGCGTTCTTCGGGCAGAACTATGCCTTGCAGCGAGCGCGAGTGGGCTATGTCCCACAGCGGACTTCGGTCGATTGGGACTTTCCGATCAATGCTCTCGAAGTCGTGACGATGGGGCTGTATCGGCAGATCGGTTGGTTTAGGCCGGTGACTCAAAAGTACCGGCAGCAAGCGATGGCGGCGCTCGATCGAGTTGGCATGGCGGACTACTCGATGCGGCAGATCAGTCAGCTTTCGGGAGGTCAGCAACAACGAGTGTTCTTGGCGCGCGCGTTGGCTCAAAACGCGGATCTCTATTTGATGGACGAGCCGTTTGCAGGCGTCGATGCCGCGACCGAACGAGCGATCGTGGAAGTCCTGCGCGAGCTGCAGAAGTCGGGCAAGACGGCGATGGTCGTGCATCACGATTTGCAGACCGTGCCCGAGTACTTCGATGAGGTCATGCTGCTCAACTTGCGGTTGATTGCCAGTGGCCCGGTTGCGCAGGTCTTTACGTCAGACAACTTGCGAGCGACTTACGGCGGCAAGTTGGCGTTGTTGGATGAGGTCGGGCATCGCATCGACGAAATGTCGGGAGGCTCGCGATGAGCGACGGTTTGCTCGCGGCAGACATTGCGAGTCGGCTGCTGTCGCTCGGAGACTTCAACACGCGGGTCGTCTTGATGCTGTCTCTTATACACATCTCCGAGCCCACGAGACG